>CAMYLP010000037.1 GCA_947259245.1 uncultured Patescibacteria group bacterium | reverse complement strand
TCGGTTTTGTGGAATTCCTCCACGGGGAAACTCTTTGAGTTGGTCTCCCAGACCAACTCAACACCTCCCCCTTCCGTTCTCGTCCTATTCCGTCAGCTCTACGCAAAACACCCCGCTGGGGGTGCTTGCTCTGAACTGCCGGACTAGGGCTCGAACCTAGATTACTGGTGCCAGAAACCCTATTTCCTCGTTTATGTTATGAGCTGCCGGACTAGGGCTCGAACCTAGATTACTGGTGCCAGAAACCAGTGTCCTACCATTAGACGATCCGGCAGCTCAAAACACAAAACATCGGAAATTCCTTGGGGCCAGATACATTGTGAAGCAGTTCACAATGTATTCCCACCATTAGACCTTTCCGGCAATGGTAGAAAATGCGCCCTTGGGCGCTTTGGCAATATACCATAAACGGGTATGAGCTGCATCGAAGTTAGGTACTCTTAACTGACCGATATGCGTGCCAATTTTTCACAATAATCGATTACTAGCGCGCTCATATCGACCCCGGTCGCGTCCTTGTCAGATATTTCCCAGCCAGCATTGTCGTTAATCTCCACAAAGTAATACTCTCCATCCTCAGTACATCTCAAGAAATCTACTACATGGAGTTCTAAGCTAAACAGACTAGCCACTTGTTCTGCCATGGGAAACAGTGTCTTCTCATCCTGTGTGCTCAATGGCTCCATCTTGGCTCCGAGGTGTACATTACAACGAAAATCTTCTGACATTTTCATGCGACGATACCCTGCAACGGGTGCACCACCTATGAGATGAATGCGACAGTCGTAGTCATGTGCAAGGTACTGTTGATAGAGAAAGTCTTTATGGGTACGTTGTTCAATATAACGTGTAAATGCTTCAGTTGAGTGTATCAGGTGCACATCCTTACCCTGACAACTGTCCGTTGCCTTTACCACAAAAGGTGACCCAAGCTCTTCCACAATGGTCTTGTATGTGTGTGTGGCATCCAGAATTGTCTTTGGTGTCCGTATTCCGGTAGCTCCTAGAGTCAGCGCCTGTAATGCCTTATTACTAAGGAACGGAAACTGCACAGCTGTGAGGTTGATGGCGCGGCGACTGTGTTGTTTGAGATATCGCTCAAGCGCGCGAGCCCAAACCGGGCCAAGCGAGGTACGATAATACAGGATATCGTATTGCAGCAACGAAGCAGTTTCAAATGCTGTTGCTGCTTCTGTCAATTCAACCGTATCGAAAACTATCTGATCGTATACATGACCCCTCTTACGAGCTTCACTTGCTAGTTCGGTCCCTATTGTCTGGCTACTGATACGACTGACGACACCAATTTTGAGTTGTCTATTCATGTTTTTTGCTAGTTTTTGTGGGAACACTGCGTTATGCAAACAACCCACTTCAATCGAGTCAACTTGATCGGTCATTCCCGCGTCATTCCCCGACCTTGTTTGCGCTAAAATGCTTCGTCTGGCGCTTTTGCGGGATCAACAAGGAATCCCTTTATATCACAACGACCTACGATCATGGGGTATGTCATATGCGCACGGTCCGTGTATGAGGCCACGGTCTCAATATCCTTTCCACGAATGCGCATCACGAACTTCACGGTACTGCGGAGCTCCTCCCCGACACCGGAACGTATCCGTTTCGTCTCGTCGTGTTCCTCAAGGCCAAGCTCATGTACCAATGACTCATCAACAGAAGTACTGTAGGCCCCGGTATCAATCTTTGCCTGTACCACCTTCTTCCCGTTCGGCCCAACAATGGTTACTTTTTCAATAACATTGAGTATGTGTTCGGTATCCGGTATCTCGGTGAGCGCAGACTCCGCAAACAGACGTCTTGCGAGCTCAATACCATAGTCAGCGGAGGGTATGGACATGCCCTCAATACGTTCCAGGCGTGTTCGAAGTGAGTCACCGTTTGCAAGCTGTATCTGAAGACCCGGACGGGCGTTCGTCTCGAGCACGAGTGGCCCACGCTCCTCATCGAGCACGATGTCGATACCCGCAAAGCCGAGCCGTGAGCACTCCTGCGCTGCGACGGCTATTTTCAGTACCTTGTTCCAGCGAGGTATCTTGATACCGCGCACCTTGGTCTTGGTGCCCGGTATGAACTCCTCTTCCTCGCCATACAGGACACTCTTGGTCGTGATACCAGTGCGCATGTCGATGCCGATACCCATCGCACCTTGGTGCAGGTTCGCCTTTCCGTGCGAGTAGCTGGTCGGCAAGCGCAACATCGCCATGATGGGCACTTTGTTGTACACGATAATGCGCAGGTCCGGCACACCGCGCTTTGCGAGCTTGCGCATCGAAGCGGCCACCGTCACACGTGCTTCCAAAAAAGCGAGGTCCGGCAAGTTGTCGAGTGAGTACGCGCCGTCGATAATGCTAAATATCTCTGCCTCAAGTTCTTCCAGTGTTATCGGGTGTCCCCCGCCGAGCCGCCGGCCCTCGGTACCGTTCCAGTCGCGCACGACCGTGATGCCGCTCCCACCGTACCCGCGGGCGGGTTTCAACACGAAACTCCCCTTCAAGCTGGACCAGTCGAACGAGCGTACCTCACGGTGCGCATGAAACTGCGCTATGAGCTTTGGTGTTGGCACATCGTTCTTTACCAGGCGGCGTTTCGTGAGGAGCTTGTTGTCAGCCCGCTTCTTCGCACCACGTCTGTTGTTCGGGCGGATGTACAGGTAGTTTCGGGCGTTCATCCCGAGTGCAAGTTTACTCACTGGCATACTGTTCGAGGCTACGGAAGCGGAACACCTCCGAGAGTCTAAGGCCAAAGTATCGACCGAGAAGGAAGTTCACGGGTATCGTAAGGAGCACGAGCTCGGGCCACAGGATGATGAGGTCACGTACGTAGACACTCGTCGCAAGGACATATCCCGCCAGTGCCAAACCTATAGTAACGGACGTGATGAGAACGGTCTCGCGTACTGTTTTGCGCAGCT
>CAMYLP010000036.1 GCA_947259245.1 uncultured Patescibacteria group bacterium | reverse complement strand
TACCACTCCAGGACTTTCTGAAGTGTATCGCCGCAGACAAAGCAGCCACATAAAAAACTCCCCTGCCTTGTAGCAGGGGGTGTGTTCATGCCCGACACATCATGGTCGGTAAGAGACTCTGCCAGTACTCTATCTGTTTGAAGTACGGGTGTGAGTATGCCTTGTCAGTGTGCTTTTCACCACCATTATGTCCATAGAGGTACCCCATGGACACCTCGGCGGCGTCATCGTACGGGATGCCATCTTTGTGCTCGTACTTGATGTAGCAATGGTATGCTACACTTGCACGAATGTTGTTGCGCGGATCACGAAGGTCATTCGTGAGATTGTACTCCGGGAAGTGACGCTGCACGAACTTCAGTGTGCTTGGCTTCATTTGCATAAGGCCAACCGCACCCGCCTTGCTCACCGCGTTCGGATCACCTGTACTTTCAGTCAGCATCTTTCCGCCGAAGTACGAGGGGGCCTCACAGGCACCCATGGTCCAGACCGCGTCCTCTATCATGCACCCGTAGTCCTGGGCGACACGAGCCGCGGCCTCTTGGTCCGTTTCAGCGGAAACAGAAGTGAAAAAGCATAGCAATACTACGTGTAGGGCATAGCGCATCTCAAGCTCCTTTGGTGGTGTGTATACTGCCCTCTATTATAACACAGTAAAAGAGTCAGTGTCAAGTTCTCGGAAAGAGTGCACCTGTTGCACATCGTCGGGAGCGGAGTAGCATGGGTATATATCATAAGCGCAGTACTATGGAAACCGAAAAAACAGTAGCGTCGCACGTGGCAGCCCGCGTGCGGGATGGCGCCTCCAAGCAAGCCATCACCGAAGAGCTTCATGCGGTCGGCTGGTCTGACGACGAGATAGACGCAGCGTATGCTGAGGCCCTTGTTGCCTCCGGTGTACCGGTACCCACCAGCGAAACGCGTGGCGGCCTGTCGCGGCGCGCGAGTACGCTCGACATCGTTGTGAACTTCTTTTCGTTCATCTTGCTCGGTATCGTGAGCACCGCACTCGGCACGCTCTACTTCAAGGTCATCGACAAGTTCTTCCCGGACCCGCTTGCGTATTCGAGCTACTGGTATAACTACAACAACGATGCTGTTCACTACGCTATCGCCGCTCTCATCATCGGCTACCCGGCGTACTACTTCGTGGTCCGCTTTTGGTTCAAGCGTTTTCGCGAGGACACCGGCAAGGTCGAGTCCAAGCTCACCAAGTGGCTCACGTACCTCGTGCTCCTTATCGCCTCGGTCACTATCATAGGCGACCTCATCGCCATTCTCTTCACGTTCCTTCAGGGCGAGATATCCGCACGCTTTTTCCTGAAGGCGCTCACCGTCCTTGTCATTTCTGGTGCGGTCTTTGGTTTCTACTTCCTCGAGCGACGCAAGGTGCAGTACAAGCAGGACATACCACGCCGCACCTTCAAGCTCTTTGGCTATGCACTTACCATTCTCGTATTGCTCGGTATCGTACTGGGCTTTATCGCGGCCGGTTCACCGGGTGTCGCACGTGACAGAGCCTTTGATGAACGACGCGCACAAGACCTCAACAACATCGTTAGGTGTATCAGCACCTACAGCCGTGAGTTCTACCGACTGCCCGCAACGCTCGATGAGCTTCAAGGTACCACGCTTACCTCGCGGTGTGCCACGTACCGCGACCCTAAAACAGGTGCTCCATATGAGTATCGTATTATTACGGAACCGGTCTTTACCAGCGAGGCAGACCTACAGGCGACGGCTCGCTACGAGCTTTGCGCGACGTTTGCGTTTGAGCGCAGCGTAGATGATAGGCGTACATACTACCCTGCAGGTGAAAAGTGGAGCGTCCACGATGCTGGCCGTGACTGTGACGAAGAAGAGCTGAGCGTCATGCGCTCACTACCGTTGCCCGTGCGGGCAAATCCATAGCGCAATTACTTCAGGCGGCGCACGGTCCACGTTATAGCTCATACGTAAGCAATAGTGCACACAAGAATACAGGGAGGTTTGTTGTATGTATATATACGCGTCAGCCGTCTAGGTAGCTGCTCGACAAATATGGTTTTGAGCGATACACTGCCATACTGCACCATGGCGAAACATGGTGCTAGAGAAATCAGGACAACATGCACGAGCAAACATGCATACACGGCATTCACCCTGTGCACGAAGCACTCACACGCGTACCACATGCAGTTCAGCGCGTCTTTCTAGTTAGCGGACATGACAATGAGCACTTTGCAGTGAAGGCACACGACCTTGGAATTCCTGTTGATCGGTGTGATGAAAACCATCTGCCGCGTGGTGTAGACCGAGACGCTGTTCACCAAGGTGTCGTGGCTTTTATTACACCTGGAAAAATTCTCATCCCGTACAGAGAGTTCATACAAAATCTCGAACCAGATGAAAAGACCGCATTGGTGCTCCTCGACCAGCTCACCGATCCACACAATGTCGGCGCTGTCATACGTAGTGCGGCTGCGTTTGGCATGAAAGGAGTTCTCATTCCTGAGCATCGGCAGGCGCAGGTGACCGGTACGGTGGTGAAGGTATCGGCTGGCATGGCGTTTGTCATCCCGCTTGTTCAGGTAGGGAATGTAAACACAGTGCTACGAGATCTCAAGGAGAAGGGCTACTGGGTATACGGTCTCACTGGTGATGGTGATACGCCACTACCGGACGAGTCCTTCACGAAACCAAGCGTGTTCGTGCTTGGCAATGAGGGAACCGGTTTACGTGAAAAAACTGAGGAGCTCTGTGACTTCAAACTGCGCATCCCGATAGATAAGGAATGTGAGTCCCTGAATGCCGCTGCAAGTGCTGCAGTGACCTTCTATGCCTGGCGCGCACAGAAGCCACAAGCATAGCTTTCTCGAGCAGCATCTCCTTGCTACACTTACTGATGTATGCGCGCACTTGCACGGTACTATGTCATTACACTTGCAGTTGCATTTGCGCTACTTGCCGGACTGTATGTTGGAGGTCTCATATTACCGGAGTCCACCGACCTCCCCATGCCTCATATAGTAATGTTGTACTTGCTCAGTGCCTTTTATTATGTGTTGCCGCTTATCATAGTCGTCATCGTACTGCTGGCCACATACTTGGCACTACGGTCACTACTCACAATTGCAGGCCTAGCAGCCAAGGGTATGTCCCATATACAAGAATACTGGATCTATAGTGTGCTAGGTATCGGGCTTGCCTGCATCACGCTTTGGTATA
>CAMYLP010000035.1 GCA_947259245.1 uncultured Patescibacteria group bacterium | reverse complement strand
GACTACTACGACCCCAGTGACACCGCCACGCTCCGTGTGCTCGTGGGCACCACCACCGACTACACGGAGCTGTCGACCGACCACCTGAGCGTCGTCTTTACAGGCGGTACCTTTACCTTCACGAGCGACATATCCGGCTTTGGTGGTATAACACCCAGTGCATACGCGCAGGCAACGGCAACCATCTCCGTCACGACCGACAACAGCACCGGGTACAATGTCAGCTTGGAAAGCAACGACCGCACCACCACAGACACGGTGATGGACCTCGACACGGACGCGGCTGTCGGTATTACCGACCGCGTGGGCTGGATACCTGGCGCTGCGACCACGAGTGCAGGGAACGCTGCGGCACTGGTGGAGGGCGTAAGCGAGGTACTCTCCTTCCGCGTAATGACCGCGAGCGGCTCGGTACCGTTCCTTGCAGACACGTGGTGGGGTACGTCCGACCAACTCTTCAACGTCAACAACTACTGGGCAGGAATAGCGAGCTCCACTGCGCCAAATACACAAATAGGCAACAGCAGCGAGGCGGCACCGTCGGGCGGCGTAAATACTGTACAGTTCTATATCGATGTACCCTCCACGCAGAAAACGGGCGCATATAGTGGAGGAATTACCTTCACTGCTGTGGTGAATCCGTAAACGGCTCAATTGTGCACTATTTCTCCACTGGTTATCCACAAGCTTTCCTACCAATACTCCACAGGAGCGATATACTGTACGTATAAACAAAGGTGCTGCCTTTGCATTATTAGTTTGTTATCAGCCCCCTTAACAGTACATTTTACACATGACACGCTTTAACATACGGCCGCAGGCACGGGCCTTGTCACTGCACGAGGAGTTTAAGCTCCTTGCAGTAGCTCTGCTTGCGATCTCTCTCGTTTTTGCATCCATCTTTGGATACATGACGTTCGCCGCCACCTCAGGAGAGACGCTCACGGTGACCGTGCAGGAGGCCATGACCTTCACCACGGACGTTTCCGGCTTTGGCAACCTGAACCCGGGTACCGCTGCATATGCCACCACGACCACACATGTGAGCACGAACAGCAACACTGGCTTCTTCCTCACCCTATACGGTAACGATCAGGGTCCGGCCAACACGGTGCTAGACCTCACCACGGATGCCGCTGTCGGTCTTACGGACCAGGCAGAGTGGATAGCAGGAGGTGCCACAACTTCTGCAGGAAATGCAGTGGTCGTCGGTTCGCTCGACAACTCTGGTGACGTGCTCGCATTCCGTATGATGACCGCCAGTGGTTCATCAGACGTCATTTCCACCACCTGGTGGGGTGCAGACGACACTGTCGGTAATGCACTCTGGTCAGGTATCGCGAGCTCCACAGATGTTACACAAATTGGAAACACATCCGACTACAGCGCAAGTGAGCGCACCAATACCGTACTGTACTACCTTGACGTAGCTGCAACACAGCAAACTGGTACATATGATGGTGGTATTACGTACACTGCAACAGCAAATCCATAGACCGCTCTGCAGGGGGTTATCATAGACACTGGTAGGTGCCTATGATACGCTTGGTATACTGTAATACACACGTGTGTATTGGTGTTGGCAACGTGAAAAGACAACAAATTTTAGGCAGCATAACACAACAAAGGCATGTTCTATGTGCCTTTGTTGTTACGTTTACGCTTGTGCTGTTCGCACTTGCCTTTGCGAGTAACGCGAGCGCGGCAGTGGGTGTGAAGGTACAGCCCATTAAAGTATCGACCACGATAGAGGCAGGGGGTGAGGCAACGGGCTTTATCATGCTCAACAACGAAAGCGATGAACTTGGCGGCGTCATCATAGAGACCGGTATTGAGGACTTCGTGCCGCTCGAGGGCGGCTCGAACATAAACTTTGTAGGTCGCGCAGAGGGTCTTACAACTGCAGCTGACTGGATAAGCCTCGACGTGCCGGAGCAGTTCGAAATGGCGCATGCTGAGGGTAGGCAGGTTAAGTACACGATCAGGGCGCCGGATGATGCTGAGCCGGGGAGCCACTTTAGCGTCGTGTTCTTCAAAGCACTCAAAAAGGACGACCAAGGCCAGCTGAAGGTAGGAACGCGCGTCGGTATCCTGTTTTTTATCACGATACCCGGTAACTACGAACAAAAGGGACAAATAGAGAGCTTTGAGGCGCCGGGCTTCGTGGACAGCGGCCCCGTACCATTTACCCTTCACTTCAAGAACACCGGCACGGTACACTACGAGCCGAAGGGCACCATCGTTGTAAAGAACATGTTTGGCAGGATAGCAGGTGAGGTACCCGTACAAGGTCAGGTAGTACTTCCCACTGGCGCTCGAGATATCAATGCAGCGTGGCCTGCGTCGCGATTTCTGATGGGCAAGTACACTGCCACTGTCGCTATTTACGATGGCGAGGGTAACGAACTCACCGCACAGGCGGTGGACTTCTGGGCGTTTCCAGTAAACTACGCCATCTACTTCGTTGCAGCACTGCTCCTTCTCTATGTGATACTTCGTCTGTTCCGCCGATATGTGAACATTTCCGTCACCGTTGGCGGTAAGGAATAGTTTCACCTCATGGGCGCACGACGCACATTGGCTGTTTTGAGCACCTGTATGGTGCTTGTTCTAACTCCTCTGCTTGCTTTTGCTCAGCTCTCGGCGACCAGTACGGATACCTTGAACGTGAAGATACTTGGCACTGAGGAGTGTGTGGATGGTATCGACAATGATAGCGACCTGCTTATCGACTTCCCTGACGACCCCGGCTGTGGTACTTGGACAGATGATGACGAGGTAGACCCGTCCACGCCACAGTGTTCAGACGGCATCGACAACGATTCAGATGGTCTCATCGACTTCCCGGATGACAACGGCTGTGACGACGGGGCGGATAACAACGAGTACGTATACTCACCACCCTCGGGCGGGGGTGGTGGCGGAGGCGGGGGTGGCGACAGCACGTCCGCGGTATTTCGTGGGACAGCGTACCCGGAAGCAGAACTCACCCTGCTCAAGAGCGGGCAGGTGGTGGAAACGGATACGGCGGGTTCAAGTGGTGACTTCTTTCTACGACTGAGTGACATCTCTTCAGGACAGTACAGTTTTTCCATTTTTGCGGTCGACCCAAGTGAGCTTCGTTCTGTTACCCCTTCTTTTACCGTCGACATCGAACGAAACGTGACAACGTCGGTGACAGGAATCTACCTGCCTCCGACACTCTCGCTCAACAAGTCCCAAGTGAAGCAAGGAGGAACGCTCACTGTCGAGGGCTATGCGCCTCCCGGAGCGCAGATAGACGTCCACGTGGAGCCGGGAGGCCTTGTGGGCACCACCTCAAGCTCCGTATCAGGCTACTGGCACTACGTGTATGACACAGCTCCCATCGGCTACGGTGACTACGCGCTCAAGGTACGGGCAAGCACCACGGAGTTCGTGAGCTCGTTCTCGAAGTCGCTACAGTTCAAG
>CAMYLP010000034.1 GCA_947259245.1 uncultured Patescibacteria group bacterium | reverse complement strand
AACGGAATGTACAGTGGCTCATAGAACACACGTATCTCGACGATGATGGTATCGTGCGATGTGATAGGACGCATGAGCCAATCTCTATGGCACACGTACGTAGGTCACTATGGTTTCCGGATGGCTTCGGTGGTATGGGAGAAACCTGTATCGTGACTGACATCGCATGCTTAGCGTGCAGTCCAAATGCGGAGCCACCACGCAGTGGATCTGGTATACATGACAATAAATTGGTGGAAGTGAAGGGATTGTGCGATCGCTCTCCTGCACATTAAATAAGAAAAGGCCCCAGTTTCTGGGGCCTTTTATAGATTTTTCCTACTCCACGTAGTTAATTGGCACTTTTGCTTGCACTAACTGTGCATGCTCCTCGAGCGTACCCGTACTTGTGCGATAGTTCTTACGCACATGTGCTGCAGACAAATAGCCGCTTTGTATGAGTGGAAATACGAAAAGCTCAAGTATTTCCCACGGGTACCTTGTTACGCCAATGCTCGCCAGCAGTCTCTGATACGTACTTTGGTAGGTCGAGAGGCACACCACGCACCAGTCTGTCTCGGCCAATATTCTCTCGTGCTCAGCGATCTTTGCAAGGTTTGCAGCCCTCTCCTCCGGCCTCTTCGCAGACACTGGTCCAAATACGGTCGTAAGTCTGCCGTACGCACTTGGTGGGATGAGATTGAGAGTGTGGGAGTAGAGCTGCGCAAATGTGCTTACCCCCGGATCTTCATGTAACCGGATCAGCATGTGAACCTCCTTGCCATATTAAAATTTCTGTGGTCATTATACACGCAAACATGTTACGCACAAGCACAGATTTGTCGAAAATATCGTCATACGTATACTGTTAGGTATGAAGTTTCTTATCGATCAGCTACATTTCCTCGGCATGAATGAGCGTGAGGTACGGGTATTTACCGCACTCGCCACGTTTGGGCAGATGAATATGACGAAACTCGCCTCCCGCGCAGCGTTACCTCGCACTACAGTAGACGCTATTGTGCGCAGGTTTGTGGAAAAGGATCTCATCTCGCAGGTTCGGGTCAAAAAACACTACGAGTATAGAGTCGACCTGCGTCAGGTCGCTGACAGACTTACTTGGATAGAAAAGCGGCTGCGAGAGCCTGACACTGCGCACAGCCGCGAGAAAGCCTCATTAACAAATATGCAAGATGCGGTAGAAGGTGACACATTTCGAAGTACTATAAATGACGAAAGTATCGTCAACTATGAGAAGACACCCGACAAGATAATTGAAAGCATCTTTGCGAAGAAAATTGGGGATCGTATACGCGCGCTGGTCGCACGAGGAAGTACTGTCGAAGACACGCTTCAAAGGATAATTGAGTACACTACACACGCTTGTGTATATAAAGCGAAGCTTGAATTACTGGTGTGCGTACATGTGGCGGAAGCACTTCGCGAGCGCGAGGAACAGTTTCCCATGCTCAGTGTACCTGACTCGATTATCTTGCATATCGTACCTAGTGCCTACTGTACGGCGCGGGCGGATACGCTGGTCTTTCCTGAAATCGCCCTAGTACGCGGAGTGTATACCAAAGATGTCTTGGGTGTAGAGGAACCTCGCGTGGTAGAAGCAATGCAGCACCTTCTCACTATGGCGTGCGAAACAGGATGGAGCGCACATCTTTCATCGTGGTTAGAGCGCGTCTAGTCAAACAAACAACACCGCCGCTCAAGCGACGGTGTTCGTTGACGAGATCAATTGATACTCAGAATTACGTCTGGCCAAACGACACGATCATCGTCATTTGCACCCTTGTCAATCAGCACTAACTGGCGTAGCTTCACGTCGTATCCATCATCATCTTCACCAGCCAAGCGCTGCTTGGGCGTACGTGTTTTGAGCGCAGAATCCATACCCGGTGTTACTTTCTGTTCAGTATCCATTTCAAACTCCTCCCTAACGTGATCTGCTGCAACAATAGCACTGAGGTAAAGGACGTCAATGCCCTTTATCACCAAATGAGTTGGGCGCGTGAGGCGGCCTTGTTTTGCATGCACGTATCAGCGTATACAAGGAAATACGGTGGAGTAAGGACATGTCACTTTCAGGTATGAGCGCAAGGGATAGACATATCATGCCATAAACGCTATGATGTACGGCACGTAAAACTTTGCGGGTATCGTTTAGTGGTAGGATGGCGCCTTGCCATGGCGCAGACGGGAGTTCGATTCTCCCTACCCGCACAAATGAAAAGAGTCCGTAAGGGCTCTTTTCATTTGTGCGGATAGAGCGAGCAAACTGCTTTGCTCGCGTGGAGAATTGAAAAGCGGAGACATCTGCCGAAGGCAGAGTCGAGCTCGGGGAGGAAGCACTTAGCGAAACTGAGCCTTTAGGGCGACAGTTTCGCCTAGTGACTTGACCCCGATTCTCCCTACCCGCACTAGATACGAGAGTACAAGAAAGGCCCTTTTGGGGCCTTTCTTGTAGTGAGTGACGACGTGCAGGAAGGCTTGGCTTACCCGTACAAAATGGAAAACCGGCCGTCGGCCGGTTTTTCGTGTGTGATCACTTCTGCTTGTTGCAGTCAGAGCGATATGTTTTCAGCAACTCCTCCCGCGCGGTTGTCACTTCATGCTGCATGTCGATTCGCCGCAGGTCACTCTTCAGCATGTATTTACCATGGTTCTCCCACTCGGCAATTGCTTGTCGATATGCATCAAGTTCCTTTTCAAACTGTTGCCATTTTTGCTCGTCAGTGCGTGTGTCAAAGTCTGTCACCAAGGACATGGTTGCTTCTCCTGTGCGTGTACCAACTGTCAGAATACTGAGTATGGTGCATGTGTCAACAAAAAACCCGCCATTGGCGGGTTTGTGGATCCAAATTGACCCAAAGCTTCGCAAAAGAGGGATAAGCGGTCACTTGGAATCAGGATGATTCGGGGGTCTGCAATCCGCGCGGTTGACCGTGCTCGATTGTCTGGGGATGCGCCACGATGCGCCGATGAGGTCAAAGACCTTGGAGACGCGAAGCTTTGAGGCCATAGACACGTCCGTGTGCCGGGAGCCTACGTACAAGTGTATCGCATCACGCATCATCATTCAATGCCAGCACGCGGTTACGCCAGAGCTCGAGTTGTCGTATGTATGTCTGGTCGCCCCACTGTGAGGCAATGTTGAGCTTCTGGTTAAAGCTGTCTGGCAACACCACTCTATGATTCTCAAACTGTACACCGAGGTGTACGAGCGTTTCCTTACGCCTGTCTACCGCACGGGTCTTACGCGGATTGATAGGGAAACCACACGCAGCAAAGTGGTGTTTCAGACGTTTCTGCGTCCTAGGTGTGATGAATGTGTTGGAAGAAAACAGAAAGTCATCAACGTACCGTGACCACGTGAGGCCCAAATCTCTACATAAGTCGAGCAAGTCTCGCTCCACCATGACTCGTACATAGAAGTGGAATATGATACTCGACGCGGGCGCTCCCTGTATGAGTCCACCATCCCTGTGGAAGAAGTACTGCCAGTGTTCCTCGTACTCACCCGGAAGGTCAAGCATGGTGAATGCTCCAAAAGGCTTCACGTGGCCATATGCATCTGCCAAGTCCATTTTTAGCAGAAAGCGATGGCGCAAGTGTGGTCGAACACACTCGAGCGAATCCGGAAACGAGGCCCGTTCAAGACCGTACTGTTCGCACAGTTCCTCAATCATGCTTTCGTGCCACGAAAGGACTATTGGTGATTCGTTTGCAGAGTACGTCCATCGCCCGTTTGCAAGTACTGCACGGAAACCAGGTGGGGCAGGATAGGGTGGTGGACCGGCCCCGTCTCCTTTTCTACGTTTCATGGTGATATCCTCCGAAGCTGAGATCTTGGTGCATGCTACCAGCGTGAGGAGACTATGTCACGTGAAATACCAGAACTGTGGATAACTCTGTGGGTATGGGGATAAAGGACATGTACATTATAGAGGAATATGGCTACAAATAAGCATATTTCTATCGGACGCATCGGGGAAGACATTGCTGCGAAATACCTTGAAAATAGAGGATATCAGATAATACAGCGCAATTATAGGAAGAAATGGGGAGAAATAGATATCGTTGTTGAAAAAGACGATGTCCTACATTTTGTGGAGGTGAAAGCTGGCTCTTGTACCGAGCCGTTTCCTGAAGAAGGCAATGATTCGTACCGTCCTGAGGACCATATGCACGAAAAGAAGCTCGCGCGCCTTGGCCGCGTGATTCAAACATACCTGATAGAGCAGGATGTGTCGGAAACTAAAGACTGGACCATTGACCTCGCGGTAGTGTGGGTGAGTCGAACAACCAGGAAAGCACGTATACGTGTTATCGAAGACATTTTACTCAGTGAATGATAGCGAAATAGCATGAAAGATGGTACCGTAGTGCGCATACGGGGTGTAGCATAATGGTAGTGTGTACGCTTTGGGAGCGTATGGCCCGGGTTCGATTCCCGGCACCCCGAAGTTCGGTCCGGGAGACCAATCTTCGAGAACGCCATCTCGAAGATTCATCAAGAAGTCTCATAGCAACGTGCTATGAGACTTCTTGCCACTGGGGGACCAACTTTCAAGCAAGCAACTTTGGAAGTTCAGCAGAAACACCTGTAGCAATCATGCTACAGGTGTTTCTGCCATACGACTTGTAGTGAACATGCTCGAGCTACTGGTGCTGGAAGAGCACAG
>CAMYLP010000033.1 GCA_947259245.1 uncultured Patescibacteria group bacterium | reverse complement strand
GACGGCAGTCTGCTCGAGACCGTACCAAGCCAGGTGTTGAGCTATGCTGACCACAGCTCCTTCTTGCCCGTACCGTTCAAGAATTCGATCTATGGCTGGAGCGTACGTCACCCTGAGGGCTGGCATGTACTGGAGCGCACAGGCAGCGTTGCATTTGCGGCACGGGCGGTGGACCTGGCAGTACCCCCAACCGCAGACGAATCGTTCGCTGTCGAGATGTGTTCGCTTGCACGTGAGACGTGCATCAACAGAGTCGATACGCTGAAGGCGGCGCCCGGTGCACAGGAAAGTACGGTAGGTGG
The DNA here is from genome assembly GCA_947259245.1 of uncultured Patescibacteria group bacterium. Classification (GTDB taxonomy): domain Bacteria; phylum Patescibacteriota; class Minisyncoccia; order Phycocordibacterales; family UBA12088; genus UBA12088. The sequence goes on along the minus strand of CAMYLP010000033.1, from coordinate 4,698 downwards.
TAAGCGCAGTACCATGCACGTGTACGCGTACGCCGGCGGGTACGTGCGCGAGGACCTGTTGGTCCGTGACAACATCGCGTACTTCGTTCAGCAGCCAGCACTCACCCCGAGTGGTCTCGTGCGGTCCACTACGGTACGTGAGAGTATCGCTCTCTTCAATTTTGAAGTGGCACGGCGCCAAGTAGATGCCTATGAGCTCGATGAGTCCTTCCGTGCCGGGTCGCTCCTGGTGGAGTCACAGGACAATATCGCACAGTATGTCCGCATCTTTACGGGCGCGCGGGGGTGCTCAAGCAACATCGAGACGGGCACCTTCATCGATACCAGCCTGCACTCGATACGGTTCGAGCAAAATGGCTGTGCCATCAAGATACGCGAGGACGGGCACGGGTACATGCTCGAGGAGGACGACTGCGAAGCACTGCACACCGGGGAGTGCGAGTTCGAGGGCCGGTACGAGCCGGTCGACTAGGTCTTTTCCCCTCTGACCTGTTGGTCTGTGTACAGCGAGACATCCTGCATGCTGCGAAGCACACGTGCAGGTGTTTTTTCTATCGAACCTTCTTCTGCGACAAGTGCCATGAGCGCATCTCGCTTAGTATCACCTACGGCGTATACCACGGCGTACTGTACTCGACGCTGCAGGTACGTGAGGGTGGTCGTCATACGGTCGGGATGTGGATTCTTGCGCGGGTCAACGTGGTAACCTCGAATGCACGTATGGGTGTCGGTGAATAAGTGCGAAAACGTCTCAGGATTCTCTGGGTTGGGTAGGATGCCGGACGTATGACCGTCCGTACCAACACCCATTGTTGCGATTACGATTCCATTGTGGTGGGTGATGTGCCAGTGCTTCAGTGCGAGGTCATATCGCCGCACGGTATCGTGCAACTTTTCTTCCTCACGTGGCCGGGGATCAATCAAACTGACATGTTGTTTTTGCGCATGCTCAAAAAAAGGTGTCTGGGTGAGTTGTGAAAAATTGCTCGCGTGCTCATTGTACGTGTACCGCTCGTCCAAGACGGAGAGTGTGACCCTGTCTGAGAGCGTCGTAGTGTCCACGTGAGGAAGAAGCTCGAACGCGCTGCCTCCAGAAAGGAGTAGAAGTGCATCATCGTCTTTATGCTCTCTCAGCAGTGTAGTAAGTCTACGTGCGGCATTCGTAACAGGGTTTGTACTCGTGAATACTGTGAGCATACCACTACAAATCCTTGGATGTACTGTGGCCTCCGAACATATTTCGCATGACACTAATGAGCTGACCCTGGTAGCTTGGCTTTGCCTGACTTTTCGTTCTTGCATTGAGTGAGTCCTCTATCACAGCCACACCCACACCCATTTCCTTTGCTGTTTGCACGGTCCAGAGCCCTTCGCCGCTTGCGCTCGCGCTACCACTGATGTCGGCAAGATCTTCACCATATCTCTCGAATCCGTCTTTGAGCCACCCGACCAACTTGCTCTCAATAACACTGCCGTGGTTGTACAGTCGTGCGACATCGGTGAGGTTCAATTCAAACTCACTCTCACGCATGATGTCGAAGCCCTCTGCAAGCGCCTGCATCATACCGTACTCGATACCGTTGTGTACCATCTTTACAAAGTGACCGGCACCCGCCTTTCCGGCGTACATGTACCCGCCTTCTACGGCAAGGTCGTGAAATAGTGTTATGTAATCACTGTAGATATCCTTGTCACCGCCCACCATGATACAGGCGCCATCACGAGCACCGCCCGGTCCGCCAGAGATACCGGCATCCAGAAAGCGCACACCGCGCGCATGAAAGTCCTTTGCTCGCGCGACCGAGTCACGGAACGGCGAATTGCCTCCTTCAATGATAGTATCACCTTCCTTAAGGTGGTCCTTGAGCTCGTCGAGCACGTCGCCCACGACTTGGTGTGGCACCATGAGCCAGACGGTGCGTGGTGACGGGCTGTCAGCCATAAGGTCTGGAATCGTGGACGCAACCTTTGCGCCGAGCTTTTCTGCTGCGGCTCGTGCGTCGTTGTCTCTGTCATATGCGGTCACCGTGTGTCCCTTTTCGAGAAGGCGCGTGACCATGTTGAGTCCCATTTTGCCAAGGCCAATGTAGGTAATGTGCATAGTGTTGTGCTTACGTGAGTAATTTCATGCCATGGTGCATTTCATCTGCAAGCGGGCTCTCCGGCCCGCGCGAGCCCTTTTCGTACATCTGCGGTTCATTGTCTTCCCAAAGGTTCAGTATGGAGGTCACGTACTTCCAAGCCGCCGCTTGCTCCTCACTGCTCACAAAGAGGGTTTGGTCACCACAAATACCGTCGTAGAGCACTTCCTCGTATGCGTCGGTCACGAGGACTCCTTCGGAGAGTGTGGTGGAGCGGTCAAAGACGAGGTCGTTCGGTTCGAGTTCGTATTTGAGGCCGGGCTTGCGCACCCAGAACCTGACAGTGATCTTTTGCTCGGGGGAAATGGTGAACCGTATGAAGTTCGGATGGTCATGCGGTTCGCTCTCGCCGCAGACACAGTCCTTCGAGCTGCGGAAGCGGACGGTGAGCTCAGTCTTACTCTCCTGCATGGCTTTGCCGTGCTCGAGGTAGAAAGGGACACCGTCCCACTCGGGCGTGTCGAGATACGTTTTTAGGGCAAAGTACGTTTCGGTGTTCGACTTCGGGTCGACGTTCTTTGTGTCGCGGTACCCCTCGTATTGACCCTTCACAATGTTCGTACCGAGGTCATCTGTCGTTGGGACGTGAAGCGACCGCAGGAGCTTCGCCCGCGTGCTGCGCAGAGCGTCTGCGGTGAGTTTCTCTGGTGTCTGCATGGTCACGAGCGCGAGCATTTGGAGCATGTGGTTCTGGCCGACGTCGCGGAGTGCCCCGACGCCGTCGAAGAATGCTCCTCTCGTAGAGACATCAAACTTTTCAAACACCTTCAGGTACACTGCCTCGACGTAGTCTTTGTTCCAGTTGTTCTCGAAGAGACCGTTACTGAAACGAAACGCGATGATGTTTTGCAGCGCATCTTTCGCAAGGTAGTGGTCGATACGGTATATCTGCTCCTCGCGGAACAGCACCGAGAGCTTGTCCTCCAGGTAGTGTGCATGGTCGAGGTCACTGCCAAAAGGTTTCTCGACGAGTACGCGCGTCCACCCTTCGCCGACGACACAGGGCTGGTCGAGTTTCGTGTGAGCTATCTGTTCGAAGATGGTATCGTAGAAATTTGGTGGGACCGCAAGGTAGAAGAGCTTGCTGGTACACATGCCTATCGTCTCATCGTACGCCACGAGCGACCGTTTGATACGTTCAAACGCAACCTTGTCGTTGAAGTCACCCTGAACGTATGAAAATCGTTCGACAAAGGAATCTATGGCCTGATGTTCATGACCGTGGCCCTTGCGTCCAATTTGTGCACGAACGAAGGCTTGATACCCTTTGTCGTCAAGGTCGTCTCTTGAAAACCCGATGACGTGAAACCGGTCAGGAAGGACACCCTTGAGCATAAGATCCATCAAGGCGGGTATCAGCTTTTTTTGCGCGAGATCACCGGTTCCACCCAAGAGTACCAGTGAGGTGGGCATTTCTATCTTTTCGCATCTTCCCATGGTCATCACAGTCTAACATGATTCACTCTACCGTACGGTAGGGTGAGGCGTACGCCTCATGTATACTGGTGTCTATGAAGGGTACCGGACCGCCACTTGTCGCTATTGTGCTCGTGCTTATCGCGGGGGCGTTTTTGTTTGGGGTTGAAGTGGGACAGGGGCGGTTGCCCGAGGCTGAAAAAATTGTGGGGCTCATAAACACTGGCGGGGATGCGCTCACTGCCCAAGTGGCAGCCGACCCGGTAGACTTTGCACCGTACTGGCGGGTGTGGAACACTCTTGAGCGAAAGTTCATACCGTTCGGCACGACGACCGCCGATACCGTTGAGGCACAAGACCGTATGTACTACTCAATCGAAGGGCTCGTCGCAAGTTACCGTGATCCATACACGACGTTTATGCGTCCTCAGCAATCGGAAGCATTCAAGATGGTTACAAAAGGTTCTCTCGAAGGTATTGGCTCGGTCATTGGAGAGCGTGAGGGTATGCTCATCGTCGTGCAACCACTCCCGAACTCCCCCGCAGAGAAAGCCGGTCTTGTTGCGGGAGATATCATTGCTGCGATCAATGGTGAGGAGACGAATGATCTTGTGGTGGACGAAGCCGTTCAGCGCATACGCGGGGAAGGCGGAACAGAAGTGCTACTATCCATAGTGAGCGAGGGACAAGAAGCACGTGACGTACCCATCATCCGTGGGACCATCGAAATACCCTCAACATCGCACGCAGTAGTAGAGCGCGAGGTGCCCAAGATCGCGGCCCGTCCGCAAGAAAGCACGTCATCCAGTCAGGAACCAGCGGAGGATTCGTTGTCTACACTAGAGGTGGAGCCGATCGAGACCGAGGTGAAAGATTTTTATTTCCTACGGTTATTCAGCTTCTCACAAACATCCATACACGCGTTTGAGCGAGAACTGAAGGAGTTTGTGCAGAGTGGAAGTGACTCGCTGATAATTGATCTTCGTGGGAATCCGGGTGGTTACATAGATTCTGCGGTAAACATAGCCGGTTGGTTCTTACCTGATGGTACCGTTGCGGTACGTGAGTACCATGGCCCGGAGAAGCGAGAAGTGGTGCACACAACACAGGGAAGGACACTATTTGATGAATCGGGAATGCC
>CAMYLP010000032.1 GCA_947259245.1 uncultured Patescibacteria group bacterium | reverse complement strand
TTAAAATGTGGCGTGTATGGACTGGTTGGTCGCATCTACGCGTAGCATGCCGCCGTACGGAATTGCGATCTGAGGATTTGTATGTCCAAAATCAAGATTTTGTACCACTGGTACATTCTGATTGTAGTGTCGTACCACATCGAGCATTGTTTGCTTCTGCCCCTTCGCGTACGCATCCTTTTCATCGGGTGTGAGCGGTACGTCATGGTTGTACGTTTGCGGCCTCCCCACGAGAACAGCCTGCACCCTCTGCAGCCAACCTCGTTCACCAAATGATCTGAACACACGGCGTACGTAGGTATGTGGGGGCATTTCCTCCGATGTTTCAACAAGCAATACGATCTGGTCGAACCTCTCCACATCTGGGACCTCAATCCCGTGCCGTAGCATCTCATCTATAGACTCGAGGCAGCCACCCCACGTGAGACCCTCACGCGTTTCATCTCCATCCCAGTGCCATCCACTGTTTGGCTCGTATGTTCGTGTCTTCTTGAGGTTGTCCCTGTCATCCCAATCTAAGTAGACATCATTGAACTCTTTGCTTGGGCGCAGTTCTTTTTCAGAACGTTCAAACAGTGCAGCTTTCAGATACTCAACAGTAAGGTCGTCCATCTGCCCCTGCATCGCAAACTGTGTGAAGAGACATCCTCCATAGTAGGAAGGAACATCGTGCTGCCAGAGAAAGTTCGCGAAATGCGTGTTGTCGCTGAAGCCAAAAAAGGGTTTCGGATTGTGCGCAAATGGCGCTACCGGAAGGTCCTTAACGTACGTAACCTGATCGTCACCACCAATGGTAGCTATCACCGCACGTATGTCAGGCCGCTCGAATGCCGCTATCAGATCGGCTGAGCGTTGTTCTGTTGTTGCATCTTTCATACGTGTACTTGGAAACTCTACTGGCTCGAGTTTGAATACCTCCCGAAGTCGCTCAAGTCCGAGCTCGTAGACGTGTGGCCAGACCGCGGGTGCACCAAAGCTCGGCGAGAGCACGGCGACCTTGTCTCCGGGGACTAGTGGTGCAAATTTCTTCATGTATCGGATACTACCGTAAACTGTTCTCTGGGGCTATAGTGGCGGATGTCGCTGCCTGAGAACGTGTTTTGAGCGTGTAGGTGGGATACCGTATACTTACGTATATATGGAACCGTATCATGAGGTACGAGAGGATGCTGAGCTCAGTGCAGCCATAGGCGATGACAATATCATCTACCTGCGTATGCAGGGAAATTTGACGAGCGACAATCAGGACATTCTGGACCGATGGGACGAGAAGGTGCGTGAGGCGATGCGCACGGTGGCAGCAGCACAGCCCGAGAGAGTTCTCTGCCTTATCGACACCACAGGTGGCCAAAAGGCGGACATGTACTCGCTAGAGCTACTGAAGAATCTTGTAGAACATAACAAGGCGTACGTCACGCGCACGGCAGTGTACGGAGTACAGCATACCCCACGGCACTTCTTGGACATTGCACTACGGTTTGCCCATCGAACAAACATGATGGTGTTCGATACACAGGAGGAAGCACGTAACTGGTTGAAGGAAGCCGGTGGCTCGTAACAGTGGGTGTGTACTTCGTAGGGTATGAGCGTACGTCCACACGTGAGACACTTGTTCCCGGTCGCATATTTATTATACTTTTCTCATGGAACCCTACTACGTGAAAGATGATGAGCATGAGCTCGGCGTGTACATTGGTGACGACAATATCATTTACGTGAGGATGCAGGGCAACCTGACGAGTGACAATGAGGAAACGCTGACTAAATGGGACACGAAGGTTCGTGAGGCCATGCGCACTGTCGGTGAGCAACACCCCGGCAACGTTCTATGCCTGACAGACACCACAGGCGGACAACAGGCGGATGCATTTTCTTTAGAACTCCTCAAGAAGCAGTTTGCGCATAATAAAGCGTACGTCACGCGCACGGCCGTATTCGGCATGCAGGAGTTCCCCCGATTGTTCGTCGACATGGCACTCCGGTTTACCCACCGTTCGAACATGAAAATGTTTGAAGGACGTGATAAGGCGATGAAGTGGCTCCTTACCGCTACACTAACTGACGAGGCCGCTGCAAAATAAATCATCCTTCATGAGCCAGGGCACATGTGACCCTGCCGCTCTTTGAGTAATAGCGTATGTTCGTATGACGATGTACCAAAAAATGGCACTTTGAGCTGCACTTGGTACAATGGGTGCGTATACACTCAAGAATCACGATAAACGCCAACACAATATGTACATAAAACTAGCTCTAAAAGGAACACGGATGCTGATAGTGTACAATACCTTGTATTGGTTTGTTGCTCTACTCCTTATGGCCACATGGTCGTCCATCGCGTACGCAAACACGTTTGTAACTGATGAACAAGATGTCTTTGGTCCCGTCGTCATGAACTTGCATCTCGCTCCAAACCCGGCAACCATCTTTTCCTCCCCAACGATACAGGCGACCGTGCATGACAGCGTGACAACTAGCTCAATAGTGGCTGCGGCGTACTACTCCATTGACGGAGGCGCTGCACAACCGCTCGGGGCTGACGACGGAGCCTTCGACAGCAGTAGTGAGTCTGTCGTTGGTGCGCTCCCCACGCGTACGGCGCCCGCGCTCCACGAGGTGTGCGTATGGGGCGTGGACGAACACGGAAATGTTGGTCCGTCGCGCTGTACGCTGCTTGCTGTCTATGATCCCGATGGAGGTTTTGTTGTAGCAAACGCCTCCTTCGAATCAGCTGCAGGGGCATACACCCCCTACCCTGAAGTCAGCGGAGCTGCAGTACTAAAAATGAATGCAAAGTATACACCCGGACAGAGTGTGCTACATGGCCACGTGAACTTTGCGCTGCCAGCTGCAGACCTTGAGTTTCGTGCACGAGACCTCTCGTCACTGGTTGTACTGGCAGGTAGATCCTACGTGATGGGTGTTGGTACGCTCAATGGGGTCAATGGTCACGCATTTTTGCTTTCGATGGATGACGGTGAGCAACCCGGTGGCGGTGCAGAGGATGTTGTACGTCTCATCATATGGGATGAGGTGTATGACAACATCATCTATGATAATCAGATGGGTACAGCTTACAATACGATGCCGACCACCGTACTCACAAAAGGAAACATCAAGCTACACTAGATCGCGTACCCCTCCAGTGCACATGTAGGATGGTACGACAAATAGTTGACACTTCTGACATAGTGACCCAAGTGGGACATCACTGTAAACAATTAGTGTAATTCTTTACACGTTTGGAACACTTGGACCTGGATGTGTACACTGACCCTCGACTAAAAGAGGTTTGGGCCTCTGCTCGTACGCGCAGTCTGAAACCGACATGGTTACACTCTCGATGAATTTGTCCAACTGATAATGTCGTTTAACTAGCGTGCTCAACGTGTGTGCGTCAGTCCCTGGTGCAGAGTAAACTACATACTTATCAGGTCCACCGCATGCCTTATGTCCAACGGCTACAGATCTGCACTGACTTACATTGCTTGCCTCTAGTGCAAGAGCGTTGTAAATTTTGTTCTCGAGATGAGAGCGATACCAAGTTAAGGATGTAAAGGAAAAATATGACACTGCGATGACAACAATGAGAGTTGCGAATAGTTTCTTCATTCCCGCATCATACCAGTCCGGTCCCAATGATTCCAAGTTTCATTAGGATACCCAAATGTGCTGGTTCAAACTACGATACCTGCTGTGACCCTAACGTTAACTGATTTAAAACCGCTTAGTCAGCTTTCTTCAACAAGTTCATAACGAAACTCTTCACGTTCTCATCTTGGTAATCCCATTTCATTGGTTCACGACAGTACACGTCTCCAAACAGCTCGACATCATGCATGGATTTCTCTTGTGACATGCCAATCTCAGTGCCGTAGTAAAGGACCTTTGGCTGTGGAACTGATAACTGGAGCTCCAGGACTTCTTTCAAACGAGTTTTGTTGTTGGAACGAAACAGAAAACGATCAACGTCATGGTTGTCGATAAATGAAGGTAAGAAGAATGTCTTAGGGTAGCGCTTGTAATGCTCCCGCAACTTCTTTTTGAGTATCCCTGGATTATGTGAACGAATCATGTACTTCTCGAGCAACAGATAGAACTTGAAATCCAGTACACCATCAAGCTCTCCCACATATTCCTGCAAAAGACTCTCTGGTGCACGGTCAAACTTGCTCTGCAACCAACGCAACCAAGGGTTACGTATGCCCGTATGCTTGAGTTCACTGTAGGGCAGATTGTTGATCCAAGCTTCACCAATTAGCACCGCATCTGGATACGCTTTTCTTATCTTTTTTCGAAATTCCTTCCAAAAGTCATGACTTGGGCCAAGTACGTAGTCCAGGCGGTACCCATCGATACCCATTGAGAGCCAATGTTTAGCTGCATCAATTATGTGTGCTCGTGCATGCGGATTATCAAGATTTAGCTTAGGCAGCTCCCTCACCCCAAGATAGTTTACATAACCGTCCGGCCAATCCTCAAAAGAGAACCAATCCCGATACCCACTCACTTCATCACTCTGAGCCTCAACAAAGTAAGGGTGCTTGTTCGAGCAATGGTTTGGTACAAAATCGACAATAATACGTATTCCCTTTTTATGTACAGCACTGACGAGTAACTTGACGTCGGTATCGTCTCCAAAACGAGGATCTACCTCGAAGAAGCTTTCTGTATGATACCCATGATATGCTGAACCTTTGTAAAATGGTGACAACCAGAGGGTGTTCACACCTAGCTCCTCAAGATATGACAACTTTTCGATGATACCATTTATGTTTCCGCCGCAAAAAACTAGCTGCTCCCACGTGCAGTTCTTATCGTATCCAGCAAACCTATCAATGAATATATGGTAGACAATCGCATCACGAAACCATTGTACGGACATGACATCAACAACAATACCATGTCTTGGAAGATATGCGTGTGGTTCAAACTACGATAACCGCTGTGACCCTAACGACATCTGACTTAAAACCGCTGGGACTGTTCACAACCAATGAGAGTTTACTAACGCACAGTGATACACTGGCAAGTATACAACGCACATGACGCACTGTTTTGTATGAACAAAGACTCCTACATTTACCCCTTCAGAAAGAATGCAAAAGGGACCAATACTGCAGAGATTTATGCTGAACGAGGTGATGCGCTGGAGCGGTATATTTTTGATGCAGTTGTTTGGCCATACGTGAAGGAACAAGGAGAACAGGCGTTCGTGATAGATGTCGGAGCTGGTGAAGGTCGATACTCACAGTATTTCGGGAGAAACGCAAAAAGTGTAATGGCACTCGAGCCTGACGAGCACCGATGCAATAAGGCGAGAGAAAACACAGCTTCAATGGCTGCTGCAGTCGAGTGTGTACAGGGCACTGTGGCAGACGCTCAAGTTGGAAACGATAGTGCTGATCTTGTTGTCAATATTCATGTCCTACAACACGTACATCCGGATGATGCTACGGCAATTTTAGATTTTGCTGCTCGTACAGTACGAAGTGGAGGTTTGTTTGTACTTGCTTTCACAAAAAAGACTCCACTCGATGAAGATTGGAATATGACGTGGTCTGAAAACGGAAGGTCACACTATGTAGAAGTGCCTGAAGACGTATTTAGAATGGTCAGTGGTGCTCATCTTCCAACAGTTTTACCGGTACGTAAACTTCATGCAGATGAAATTCTAAAAGAATTGGAGCACAAGGGCTTTGCCATTGAGGCAAGACAAGAATACGCACCTCGTTTTCTTGGTGAGAAAAAGAAGTTACAAGGTATATTCTTTAAGTGGCTGTATCGTAACTTGTCATCCCCAGTCTTCCACAAACTGATTAACACCGTTGGTTATCCTCTTCAGGAAGATATTGTTGTTGTCGCTAGAAAGAAATAATCTTTCTGGTTCAAAA
>CAMYLP010000031.1 GCA_947259245.1 uncultured Patescibacteria group bacterium | reverse complement strand
TCGCCATTAAACTCATGTTTGCGCGGCCATGGGATCTTCGTTGCCATTTTCAACTCTGGTAAGAACGGTAGCTTGATGAACAACTGGGTCCTCGGCCCGAAGTGTGGTACTGAAAGCACCACTGCTTTGCGCGCAACACGTAGCATTTCTTGAAGTGCTTTTGGTACTTTGTCGTACGGCATATGCTCCAGTACCTGAAAACAGGACACCACGTCATAACTACTATCCTCGCATGGGATATTGTCGACACTTCCGATAATATCTGGTCCAAGGTCCTCGGCTACGTCTAGTGACGTATACTCTATGTCGGTATTATCCCGAATGTAGTTGCCAAAAACCTTGTCCCCCACACCAACCTCCAACACCGTCTTCGGATCCTGAGCAAACACTTCCCTTAGCTGGTAGTGGTACGAAGCAAACCGACCCAGGTAGCCGTACCGTGCAAAATTGTAGTGTTTCTTTTGTACTTGTGATTTCATGGCACCTATTGTAGCAGGGTTTACCTAGGGTTTTGGGAACCGAGTATTATTAGTATCTTGTCAACCAAATGACGTATATCGGTCATCTTACAAACATGCTTTTGCAGCGCATCTGCTATTTCTTTTCGCTGTTCTGGAGGTAATTTCAAGTAGCCCACAATTTTGTCAGCGAGATCAGATGAGGATCCTTCGGTAAATATGAACATGGCAGCATGTGTTCCATAGAGACTTGTGAACGTATTATTGCATACAAATGCTGGTGTGCCTGCTGCAAGTGATTCAAGTACCGCCTTGTCAAGACCCCCGGTTGGTGCAGCATTGATTGACATGGCTGCCATGTGATACTTATCGATCACCTCTTCACTTGAACAGCCGCCAGAAAGGGAAACCTCCTGATCAAGCTTGAGAGTCCTTATGTCATTGAGTATCTTCTTACGGTACTGTTCATCTTCATCTGTAAGGACTGCTCCAACGAACTCACTTTGTGGAGCCAGACCGCTCTTCTTTAGCTGCGCGATAGCATGTACTACAGTCTCTAACCTTTTGATACCGCTTATTCTACCTACAGAAACGATGCGTAGACCATCGTCAACCTTGTCATGCTTACGTTGCTTGTACCGCTTAGTATCAATGCCGTGTCCTGTAACATGAACCTTCGAACTAAGAAGACCGAAGCTCTCTTGTGACGCAGTGAATATTGCATCAGACAGCATTAGCGCAAGGCGCAGGGTGCTAGTCACTTGTCGATGGGTATACCACAAACCCACCTTCTTCCCCAAGGCGCGCCAGAGGAGGCCGGCGAGGACGACGTACTCGGGGTTCATGTGTACAAAGACGTTGTCGTAGTTCTCTCGCTCACGCCACACGTATGCGTAGAAGCGCTTTAAGTACTTCATACGCGAAGCATCCTCTTCTTTCCCGAGCGACAGTACACGCACGTTCTTCGGGAGAGTATGCGTGCCTTCCTTGAGACAAATGACTATCACCTCTTCGCAGTGCTTCGCAAACTCCTCTATCCATCTATGAAAAAAGCCAAGAACGGAGTCGTCCTTGTCTACTATTTGCGTCACAATGAGGAGCCTCATACCTTCGCAACATCTGGCCTAACGTTGCCTGATGGTGGTTCCTCGCCATAGATATTTGCAAGAAGATCAAGGTCCTTTCCTGATTCCAGTAGAAGTGAATAATTTTTATTTTCTAAAGCGCGTAGTACTGTAATTCCAGCATTATCCTCTGTACATATCTTTTCATAACCTTCACGAAACGCTGCGAAATCCTTTATAAAGCAGTGTCCCCCTGCTCCCCGCCCACTTTTGTGTAGCGGTTGGTTGTAGTAGGAGGCCTGACTATTCATATAGGGGTCGGCTTCCATTGCTTTGCGCAATACCTCCCACGTTGCACCATGAGCTTGCGCAAGATCATACACTACGTTCGTAAACAGGATACGCCAGACGCCATGTATGTTGTGAATGTATTTAAAGATTTCTGCTTCGCGTGTACTGCAGATTTGATCATGTGGACTCTCTGGCAATATTGACAGCACCAACTGTGCTTGCTTGCGGTGAATTGAAGAACTCTTCGGTATGCCTACCACGTTCATGATAGGGAAAGCTGCATCGTGCGCTGCAGTGGCCATCAGCAAGAACTCTGGGGAAAACAATAAAATTTTATCTGAAAATTTGTTCTGTAATAATTCAGTGGTGCCTGGAAGAACTGTTGATTTAATAACCACCGTCTTCCCTCTTCCGACAAGCGGTATGACACTTTCGAGGATCGTGCTATCAAATCCTAGAGGAGTTGTCGGTGTCGGTACCGCAACAAATACAATATCTGCATCCTTGATCCGATTTTTATTTTGTATATACGGCTCATCAAGTGCGTATCGTGTGACAGTGAAGCCACGTTGTTCAAAATCATTTGCAATATTGTTGCCTACAAACCCTTGGCCAATGAAGCCCAGAGTCGGCTTTCTATCTCGTAATATTACATCGTGTGTACCATTTGCTGTTATGTCTGCTTGGATACGCTCTTCACCATAGATATTTTGTAGAAGGTCGAGGTCTTTCTGCGAGTCAGTAAGGAGTTGTAGGTTTGTCTCTTCTATTGCACGAAGCATTGCCGCATGGTGCTTGGCATGGTCACCAAGAGTCTCGGTGTACTCACGGAGTGCTGCGATGTCCTTCGGGAAGCAGTGTCCACCTGCTCCTCGGCCGGCTATAGCGCCGTCGTGGCCGCTGTTGTCCACCACCTTCATGTGGCTTGTCCCAATGCGCTCATCTGCTGTCATCGCCTCGGCCACCGTCTCATAGTCTGCACCGTTTTCAGCTGCAAGGTCGTAGAGCATGTTCATGAAGACCACTTTGGTTGCAAGGAAACAGTTACCGCCGTACTTCACGAGCTCTGCTTCACGTGAGGTGCAGAGCTTTTGGTACGGTGCTTCAGGTAGTACCGAGAGCACGAGCTCTCCTGCTTGTACGTACTCATCACTTTGCTCCGGTATGCCCACAATGTTTCGTCGTGGCTCCTTCGTGTCGAGTGCCGCTTGCTTCTCGCGGAGAAACTCTGGTGCATGCAGCACCTTGCAGTGTGGAAAGGCTTTTTGTAGCTCCTCGGTCCGCCCCGGGAGTATCGTCGATTTTATGACCGCTATCTTTCCCTCCCCCACGAGCGGCAGCACTGCACGAAGTGCATCATCTGAAAAACCGTCGGGCGTGGTGGGTGTAGGCACTGCAATGAAAACAATATCGCAGGTAGCTACCGCATCCTTGTTCGCATTGTACGGTTCCTCAAGCGTGTATCGTACGATCTCGTACCCACGCTCCTCAAAGTCGTCGGCCATGTGCTTGCCAATGAAGCCTTGTCCTATGAAGCCGATGAGTGGTTGTTGTTCGCTGTCTGTCATATCGAAGTATTGTACCTTATACCAGACTCATCACCACACGCGCAAGCTTGGCGGGGTCGTGGCGGATGAGTGTGCGGCGAAGTGATTCACGCATCGCGCGCTCTTGTAACCCTTCGCGAACAGTGTGTGGCCTATGTATACTACGTCACTACCATTCCTTGATTGTTTTGTGTTCCTTCTCTGCATGTGTGCGCACTAGCTCCTACAACAGTCAGCGAGCAGCTTTTTGTATACCTGCAAGAACTCTTCGTAATTTGGAGCAATTGCAGTACGCGCAAGCTTGCGTGCCCGCTTGACCAATGCTGCTCGAAGTTTCTCATTCTCTATGAGCTCACCAAGCGAGCCCGCTATGCACGCATCGTCTCCGACCGGACATGACAGCACTGTATCTCGGTCCTTGTACAGTGAGCCCACCGGCCCGATCTCTGTGGTCACGACCGGCACACCAGCAGCTGCGGCCTCGCCGAGCGCACGCTGGTACCCTTCATGGGTCGAGGTCATCAAGAAGATGTCGCACGTCTTCATGTACGAGAGCATGTCCTTCTGCCACCCTTCAAACTGCACGCAGTCCTCAAGGCCACGCTCAGCTACGTGTGCTTTCAGTGCCTCCTCGTCTGGCCCTTCACCCACCATAATGAGCCCTGCGTCTGGGTGCTCGGCATGCACACGCTCAAACGCTCGAAGTGCGGTTGGTATGTCCTTCTGCGGTACGAGGCGTCCTGCCATGAGCACGAGCGTTTTGTATTGAGGATACTTGTCACGAAGTGACTCGGTCGGCTCCTCACTCTCATACCGCGAGACGTCCACATACACCGGAAGTACAGTCGGCTCCTTTTTAAGCTTCAGGTGCTGCTTCGCCACCGATTCCTTGATGCGCTCCGAGACCGGCCGTATGCAGTCCGCTTTCGGAAGTGTGTAGCGAGCCATGTACGGTCGGACGCGGTTCAGTACACTCTCCACGCGGAAGTACGGACTAAACGCATCGATATGCATTTGTATCTGCAAGCATGCATCGTGGTGCCGGGCGATAGGTATCGCGGCAAAGGCACACTCGAAAGGATCCTGCGAGCTCACGACATCGATGTCAGTCAGCTCTTTGCCCATGCGTTTTGCGTCTGCAATGTAGTTTGCCTTGGTGCGTGACTGTGTGGGGTATACCGTGACATTTGGTGCAAGCTGCATTTTCTTAAAGCCCATCGACTTTTTCGTGAAAACAATGAGGTGCACCTGGGTGGCTATGGTGGCGTAGCTCTTTATGCGACTGTATGCCTCGGTCCCCTCCACAAACACCTGTCTATCGATGCCTACGAAAAGTATGTTCATATGTTATTACAAATCTGACGGAACTCCCCCGCGATATCGTCATACGTGCGTACAAAAGAAAAATCCTGCGCCGCCTTCCGTCGCTCCTCATATACCGTAACTCTCATTAGGTCGCAAAGTTTCTCGGCAATATCGTCCGACGAGCGCGGATCTATCCACGTGACACTGTCGCCAAAGCGATCCTTGGTGCCACAGCTACTTGTGATGAGCACTGGTAATCCCATAGAGAGCGCCTCCATCGCCAAGTTTGGACTTATCTCAGAGAGTGACGGCACAACGAGCGCACGCGCATTGCGCATTTTTGTTCTCAGCTCCGACCGCTCTAAGTTCTTGTGAATGTCGAGTAAGACATCATTACACCGCTTCTGCGCTTTCTCGAAAGCCTCTTCGAGCGTGTCTACGTTCTTAAACTCAGTAGAGCGCCACGCACAAAGGTAACTCTTCCCTCCTTTGACAAGCGGCCGTTTCTCCGGGTACGAGTTTTCAATGACCGCCGCCTTCTCGTTCGGTACGCCAAACGGCCCTGCCCAGATGTCCCGCTGCCACTCGGTGCTGTACACAACAGTATCCACAAGCCTGAGGACAAGATTCTTTTGCAGCCAGAGGAGCAACTTTTCCTTCGTCGAAAGCGCGCGTGGCTTTTCATAAAACTCGGAGAGCAGCACTTTTTCCTTCGTCCGATCCACATAGTGCTCCCATACGAAGTCGCCGCCCGTGCGGATGACCATCTTCTTGTTCAAGGTCCACCCTGCAATGACTGCCGGTATCGCGACACTTACCGTGTCGAGAATGACGAGTGCATCTGCCTTGCGGGCCTTGAAGAGGACTTTGTAGAGGAATATGAAGTGGCGGTATATGCTCGGGTAGTGGCGCACCTCTCGAAAGGCTATGGTGTCCACCTCCTCACCTTGCTTCTCCAGCGCCTCGCCAAGTCCCACCGCATAGTAGCTAGGGCCACCAGGCTCGGGTGGCAGGAGTGGCGTCACAATGAGAAAGCTCATAGAGACCACTATAGTGGAAAAGACCGCCACACGAAAGTACTGTAGTCAGACGACACTTTCAATGTCTGTCTACCCTCTCCCCGAAAACGGTGGCTGTGGTACAGTACTCTGCATGAAGATCGTCATCGTTACGCCGCTTTTCCCGCCAGAAACGGGAGAACCTGCCGAGTATGTGTATCAGCTTGCGCTACATCTTAAGGACGCCCATGAGGTGCACGTGGTGACCTACGCGCACCACACTATCCCACTCGAGGGTGTCACCGTACACAGCGTCGACAAGCACTTGCCCCTCTTAAAGCGCATGCGCGAGTTCAAGAAAGTACTGAGCGACGTAGCAAAGGGCGCCGACATGATCTACGCACAAAAGGCTGCAGCGGCAGGTGTGCCCGCACTCCAGGTGAGCAAACGTCTCAAGATACCACTCATTGTCCACTTCCCGCACGATGAGGTGTGGGAGCGACTACGTGCGCGCGGTGCCACCGTCGCATCAGAACTCGACGACAGCGCGACAGACGGCGCCACCTTCTACGAAAAAATGCTTGGACGTGCGCAAAAGAAAGTGCTCCGGGGAG
>CAMYLP010000030.1 GCA_947259245.1 uncultured Patescibacteria group bacterium | reverse complement strand
GGGCTACTGGCAGTACGTATATGACACAGCACCCATCGGCTACGGCGACTATGCACTCAAGGTACGGGCCAGCACCACGGAGTTTGTCAGTTCCTTCTCGAAGTCGCTGCAGTTCAAAGTAGGGCTTGTGGATATAGTAGAGAGGGTTGTCGCGACCACGTGCAGCATAAACGGTGACCTGAACAACGACTGTCGGGTGAACTTACTTGATTTTTCTATCGCTGCGTTCTGGTACAAACGAAGCACGCCGCTGGCACACGTGGACCTGAACAGCGACGGTACGGTGGACTTGAAAGACTTCAGCATTTTGGCATTTAACTGGACCGGCTAACATGCGTACTCTACCTTTGCGCACACTCCTCAGGGCGGCCGCTTTCACGGCTGTTCTCGGGAGTACCCTGCCGCTCCACGCTGCCACATTCTACTTTGATCCTGTACAGGTGACGCTGGGAAACGGACAGACGCACGCTACGTCGCTCCTCATAAACCCGACCGGTGAGTCGATAAACGCCGTCGCTGGCAGCGTACGCATACCTACGAGCCACATTGAGCTCGTGGACATCACCACGAACGACTCCGTCGTTGACCTGTGGATAGAGCAGCCGGAGCTTACCGGTGAGATGGTCCGGTTTGCCGGTATCATGCCGCGTGGTTTTGACGGCATACGTAAGCCCTATGGAGACGAACGGAAGAGCGGGATACTACTCACACTCCACTACAGGGCCCTAGAGGAGGGTTCGGTACCCCTTGTGATCGAAGGGGTGGAAGCGTACCTGAACGATGGAAACGCGACACCAGCTGAGGTGGAGGTGGTACCCGGAGTGGTGGATATAGTACGTAATGCCCGAAACCTGCAGACCGACACCCCTCTCGACGTAACACCTCCGGAACGGTTCGTACCGCTCATCGTACGGGATGCTGCGCTCCATGACGGCAAGTACGTTGTCGTATTTCATACGGTGGATAGGGGGTCGGGTGTGGACCACTATGAGGTTGCCGAGGTTGCAGCCGATGAAACGGTACAAGATGGTGACTGGCGCACGGCGCACTCCCCCCATGTGCTCAACGACCAAGATAACGTCCACGATGTGTACGTAAAAGCTGTCGACAGGTCCGGAAATGAGCGAGTGGAGATGGCAACTTCGGAAGACGTGCCCCAGAAGAGTGACGAGCGCGCCCTGCCTCTGGGCATCCTTGCTGTCCTCTTTGTTCTAGCAGCCGTACTGTTCTTTATACGCAGACGCCATTTCAAAACTTAACGAAGACGTATTACACTATAAGGTACATGCAGCAATTCGTTCTTTCCCTGTGCTCACTTGTATTTGTCTTTACGCTTACAAGCAGCGCCCACGCAGCATCCCTCTACCTGTCTCCCAGTACCGGTACCCACGAGGTGGGTGACGTGTTCCCGGTACACGTGTACGTCTCGAGCGGCGACGAGGCGATGAACGCGGCAGGGGCAGAGATCGTTTTCCCAACCAACAAACTTGAGGTGGTGAGTCTGTCGACAAGCGGCTCCATATTTAACTTTTGGGTCGACCAGCCGAGCTTTAAGAACAATAATGGGCTCGTCGGTTTTGAGGGCGTGGCGTTCGACCCCGGCTACAGAGGTGCAGCAGGGAAGATACTGACCATACACTTTAAAGCAAAGCAGATAGGTGCAGCGCCGGTGTCATTTTCGACCGGCTCTGTACTCGCAAACGACGGGGCGGCGACCAACATCCTCAAAGGGATGCGGGATGCGTCCTTCTCGCTCATTGTGGCAGACGCCGTGCCTCCGTCACCGACACCAACACCGTCTGAGGACAATTCTGCGCTCCCCGCGCCGGCTGTGAGGTCAGCGACACACCCTGACAGTAGCAGGTGGTACAGTCACACGAGTCCTTCATTTGAGTGGACTCTGCCTGCTGGCGTTACTGCAGTACGTACAGCGCTTGACCGCTCGCCTTTTTCTCTCCCGTCAGTTGAGTATGTTCCTCCGATTGAAGAGAAAGCGGTGCAAGACCTTGATGCCGGTGTTTGGTACTTCCATGTACAGTTTAAGAATGCAAATGGCTGGGGTGCGGTCGGCCACTACACGGTACGTATAGACAGTGAGGCGCCTACCAAACCCTCAATTGACGAGCTCGAGCGTGAAACGGCGCTCCTCCGCACGGTCTCCTTCGACATCGATGCCTCGGACGCTCATTCCGGTATTGATCACTACACGATACGTGTAGATGATGGGGAGGAAGTGGAGTGGAATCCAAGTGGCAGTGGGGTATTTGTTACTGAGGTGGAAGATCCTAGCGACTATACCTTGTACGTAACAGCTATTGACCGGGCAGGCAATACAAGTATGCACAGTACGCACTTCATTGTGCTTGGCCTCGATGCACCGACACTCACGTATGTCGATGAAACGCCGGTGCCGGGAATACCTCTTCGCGTGCAGGGTACAGCCGCGTACGCTGAAGGTGTTGTGACACTCTCTTTGCGCGGAGACCAAGGACAGACGCTGGAGTACACGGCTGATATAGACCCCGATACGCAACGGTTCACGTTTACGTTGGACGATGTGCCGCGTGGCACATACACTGGAACGCTCTTTGTCGAACGTTCGGATGGTGCACGCAGCTACCGTTCAGAGCCGTTCGACGTGGTGATTGGCGGTGTACGTAAGGATAGCATTCCGGCGTACCTCCTCGTCAGTTTCGGTCTTGTCACCCTGCTTTCGGTGCTTCTCTTTATACTCCTTGTGATGAGTCACGTAAGAAACAGGCGACTCATCGCTCGTATTCACAAGGAGGTCACGGATGTGGAGCTGGGCGTCCACCGTGCAACACAGATGTTGAAGCGTGATGTCGAGGAACAAATGGGCGTGATACGTAAGAGCAAACACCGTACCACCCCGACCAGCCACGAGGCGCTGTTGGTTAAGACCGTACGTGATGACTTGAGAGATCTAGAACGGTACATACGTCGAGAACTCGACTCACTCGATAAGACGGCGGACGGTTCTGACGAAGAGAAGGCTGAGTAGCGCTGCCGTCTACTCTATATACGCACGCTACCTGTTGTGTATGGGCTGCCAGGTGTCAGGATGAAACCGGCGTGCGCCATACTGCGTGCGCTGCTGTATCGCCATGAACGAGCTCAGCGTACCGGCGCTGTATCTCGAGCGTTGCTGATCCTTTACATGCCGACTCGTACTTCGTCGAGTCGATGCGTCCGATGGGATGCACCTCAACGGCAGTTCCCACAAAGAACGCCTCTTCGTAGCGTGGCAGGCGCGCGGGAGATATATCCTTTTCTACCACCATGTACCCCATGTCGCGAGCCAAGAGCATCACAGTGGCGCGTGTTAATCCCGGCAGAATGAAGTCAGGTCTGGGCGTATGTATCGTGCTACCTTGTACGAAAAATATGTTTTCACCCGGTCCCTCCGCTACGTTGCCACGGTGATCGAGGAGAAGTGCCTCGTCCGCACGCTCGCGTTTCGCCTCTAGACTGGCAAGGACCGAGTTGAAGTAGTGTCCCGATACCTTGGCGGTCATGACGCCCGACTCCGGATGTAGCCGTCGCGTGCGTACGATGTGCACATGTGTATCGTCGCCCTCTATATACTGACCCCATGGCCACACCGCGATTGCCACGTGTACCTCAGTACCTTGTGGTAAAAGTCCCATGCCCTCACCGTAGTACACTATCGGGCGAATGTAACACTCCCGTAGTTTGTTCTTTGCGATCGTGTGTACGATGGCCTGCCGCACCTCCTTCTGTGTGTAGGGAACTTTCATGCCCATCACCGCAGCTGAGTGAAAGAGCCGGCGAACATGGTCACGCAAACGAAATACTGCGGGCCCCTTTGGGGTCTCGTAGCATCGTATTCCCTCAAAAGCGGCCGTTCCATAGTGCAAGCTGTGGTTGAGCAGGGCAACGCTCACTTTTTCGAAGGTTCGCATTCGCCCGTCAAACCATACGTATGTTGCCTGTGGCTTCATGACCGCCATTGTAGCACCAAAATGGAGCGCGTCACTAGGTGCCTTTGTCGCCGACCAACGGTGTGGTGGGTAAACGTGGGCCATAGACAGTGCGGGCGCTTCCCCATACGCAGTTTTACACAGTGTGAGAGGTGTGCTGTGCCACCACCATGCTATCATGTTGTTGTAGGGTGGTTTTTACGCTTTCCACCGGATGTTGTGAACTTGCCTCATATGCTACCGCTTACATCGGGCAGTGTTTGTGCAACATTAGACATTATGATGTATACAGACGTGAAGCAACTTTTAGCAGATCCTGTGCGACATGCTGCATTCGCGCTCGTCCTGCTTTTCGTTTTATATACTGCGTTTTCTTTCGCTTCGGTAGCGTTCGCATACACCATGGATGTGACCATAGACAGTGTCCACGCAGTAGATGCGTCCGGCAACGAGGTGGTACTGACGAACATCGTGCTGCCCATTACCGTCCTCATCAAGGGAACCGTTAGCTATGACCATCCCGCAGGTGTTCGTCCCATCTCACTTGAGGCGACAGTGAATGGTGAGCAGATATACGGACCGGAACATGCTTTCCGTAAAACAGGTGACACGACCGCGCACTATAGCATCCCATGGACCATAGAGAGTGTGGACAACCTGCTGGAGGTGACGATACGGCACGGAGCAGACAGTAGGACGTCGACGTCGCGCGTGAGCGGCTGTCGTGCGGCACCTGCTCTTGCGGCAGCACAGCTGCGTCTACTCGGACTTTCTTCGACGAACGGTCTCTATAATAAGCGCGTCCTGCCGCATGTGGCACAGGAGACGGGAATGAAGGGGCTTGTCTGGGCCAAGTATGCGTGTGACGAAAACTACGTGACGTTCACAAGTGACATGGTTCTCAAACTGCTGGATGAGTAGCGCCACAAGTGTTACGCGACCCTATCCGGATTATTGGTACCCCCTCTCCTCATACTCTCGTCCAAAGAGAACCCGCAGCGTAGCGCTGCGGGTTTAGTGTTCGTCACGTGTCAGAAGTACGACAGAGGTACGAACCGCTCTCGCCTATATCGCACGTGACATCGCGTATGTCCATAAACACGGCGACCGCGAGTGGTGTCTCGAAGTTTCTAGCACGCAACGTGCGTTTATCGCGACCAGGGCAACTAACTTGAGCCGCTATCGATTGTGCGTCATCTGAAAGAACATACTTCGCGATGCAGCTGCCAGACCATGCAATAGTTTGATTGATCACTGTCGCACCTGCAAACCAAAGAGCAAGGTACAATACCGCAAGTACAAGAGTGCCCTTGAACATTATGTGTAGCGGTATCCATCGGCGTTTCACTGGTACACCCGCATCCTCAAGCGTGACGGTGGGGCAGTACCGTTTGACTATACCGTCCCATGTTACAGTACCAAATGTTTCTTTTTTAGCTGCGCGACTCACAGTGTCAGCCATAACAGCAACGATGATAATGCCGCCAATGATTAACATTATCTTGACAATTGATTTTGCGAGGACATAAAGCATCTCAAAAAGGACTGCCCGCATTGGTGCACTGTGCGCCAACTCGCCTATTTGAACTGCAAGATGATACACAATGGTCCCGAATACGGCACATGTGACAGCGACAACCAGAAACGCAGACAATACACGCCACACTAAGTTGCATACCGTCACGTGGGCTGGCAAGGTAGAGTACTTGACACTACGTGGTTTCCAACCACGCAGCACCGTGGCCGCGACACGAAACATTGTCCCGGGTATGGAATCAGCTTTGACTACATAGCTCATCACAAACTCCTTACAGTAGAATAGGTCCGTCGGTATAGTACCACTGTTTCAGCTTGTGACAAGATGCTTAGGAAGTACGCCCATGCTACCACATTCGAAGGATACAACGCGGATCTCTATGGTAGGATAGGTACACAAATCATCATGTGGAAGATAAGAGAAACACTGCTCACCCTCGTCCTTGCGCTCATGGACAAGCGCACACCACCCATCGGCAAGCTGTTGGCACTGTTCAGTGTTGCCTACTTGATCAGTCCTGTAGACATACTGCCAGACGTTATGCCTCTTGCCGGGCTATTGGATGACCTCGTTGTTGTCCCGCTTGGTCTGTGGGCATCAAGGCTCAAGATACCCGAGTCCGTTCTTGATGAAGCGCGTGAGACAGCCCGGGCGTATACTGGCGTACTCAATACGCTCATATACATTTTCGTATCGCTCGTAGTCGCATGGCTCATTATGGCGATCGTTCTGGCGTACCTCCTCATACGTGGCATGGTGGCCTGATGCGCCCTAGCAAAGGTCTGGCGAGCGGACAAAAAGCCAACATATTTTACGTGCGTCAAGTAATACCCGGACGGTAAAGGTGTATGGTGAGTATACGATTACTCGTTAGTTGTACTCTATGAAACAAATACCCATATCCTTATATGCGTTGTTAGGTGTACTCTTGCTACCCGCTCTTACTTTCGCAGCCACGTTCGACGGCGGGGAAGTCTACAGTCTCGCCGGGGGCGATGTAGTAGCCGACAATCTCTACGTTGGGGGCGGAGATGTTACTGTCGGTGGTGAGGTGCAGGGAGATCTCCTTGCTGCCGGAGGTGCCTTGGTGGTCTCAGGACCAGTACGAGACGACGTTGCCATTGCCGGCGGCGACGTCAGTCTGCTTGGCACGATCGGCGACGACGCTCGCGTTGCTGGTGGTAACGTGCTTATTGGCAGTAGAGTAGGTGGTGACCTCGTCGGTGCTGCCGGATCCTTAAAGGTGCTCGACACCGTTTCCGTGGGCAAGGACATGACGCTGGCAGGCGGCTACGTTTTCTTTGCCGGCGCTGTCCTTGGTGACGCGATGTTCGCGGGCGATGAAATTTTTATAGACGGGACCATCG
>CAMYLP010000029.1:3929-11636 GCA_947259245.1 uncultured Patescibacteria group bacterium | reverse complement strand
GATGATGTCGCGGACGAATGCTTGTACGGGCGCGATGGAGAAGATCGTAGGGTGCGAGAAGTTGCCCTCGTGGTCGGCATTGTAGACGTCGATACCGACGTAGTAGGTCTCGTCTGTATCGCCACTCTCGGCAGAGACCTCGAGCACAGTGCTGTCGCCCTTGGTACTGGAGAGCCACGACGGCTCGAGCGAGGTGAACTGCACACCGTCGACCACTTCGGTGCGCAGGCGGTACCCTACACCACGCGCTGTCCAAAGCCCTGACCCCGCTACCTGCACGACGCGAATGTGTTCTGGAAATTCGTAGGTGTCGATGCTGGTATGCATCGCTTCAGCGTCATCGAGAAGTGCACTGTTGAGGATGTTTGGTATAGCTATCTCGTGCTCTGCGGGGTCCGTGCGCAGGCCCGTGTCGCCACCGAGAAACGCCTGTAGCTCTGAGTAGGTGCCGAGTGTCGTGCCCGCAAGGTCGCTCAGGACCTCGTAGTCGTGCAGCTCTTCGTTCACCTCCACCACGGGCTCGTCGAGCATCTCCATGAGCGCGGCGCTCGGCAGAAGGCCGTATGTGCCGGGCATGTTCTCTGCTGCAGTGCGTAAGATGGCTGTTTTTTTGTTTGGCCCGTGTAAGAGCTCGCGCACTGCTTTTGGTGTGCCTGAGAGTGGCGAGGCAACGAGTGCGAGTGTGTCTATCTTTTCAAGGAGCTCGTGCTCGGTCTCTTCGAGATAGTGGATGAGTTTTTTGGCGACGAGTCCTCCATTACTGTGTGCAATGAGCGTGACGCGGCCGGTAGGCGACGTGTCAGCAAGCTCCGTGAGCTCCTGCAGGAGGTACGGCATACCCGCAGGTGTCCCGAGGTACGAGATGTTGCCGTTTGCATCTTTTTCGCCTCGTGTGATGAGCTCATTTGTGGCGAGTCGCCAGTCGTACGGAAGTGCTCGCCACTCTGTGAGCGTGCCGCTCTCGACGAGTGAGTCGAGGAAGGTCATCCACTCTGCGTAACCCTCGCCCATCTTCCACCAGCCAGTGAGTGGCGTGAAGTGGTCGATGATGTCGCGAGTGTATATGTCGTCACTGATGCTCTGCCCCGAGGGGGTCATCATGATGTCGCGTATGTCGTGGTCGTAGGCGGTCTCCCAGAGCCTGTTCTCTTCGCTTCCATCTGTACGATACAGACGGCTGCTCAAGATGCCGGGGAAAAACGCCACGTTTGATATGAGCTCTTCTTCCACCACAATCGTGCGCGTGGTGCTCGTAGCATTGCCGTCGCTGTCTGCTATGAGGTAGCGCACCGCGTACGTCCCCGTCGCGTTCATGTCGAGCTCGCTGATGTCGAGCACCACCTCACTCGTCAGGTCGCCATCCTCTTCGTCGTACGCTGTCGCCCCCGGGTCGACATACTCTGTACCCAGTGTGACGTGCAGCGGATCATCCCCGAGGAGGGTGATGGTGGGTCCGTGAGTAGCCAACTCAGGCAATACATCTACTGTCGCGGTAGCGTAGTAGAATGCGGTTTCGTACCGTACTCTGCCTGTAAGTTTTGTGTACCAAGCATGAAGTACATGGCCGTCTGAATAGAGTGCTGTTTGTGGACTGTTGTCCTCGTATCCCGAATCGTTTTCGCTAAATGTAAAGTTGATACCATCGGCAGACAATCCGAAATACCCGTCTTCACGCGCGACTATCATACCATTGAGGTCGTGGACAGAATCGACGTTGCGACTTACGCTTGCATTGGAGGCATGTTCAGACCAGTGCAGGCCATCACTGGAGGAAGCAATCCATACTTGCTCAGCATTATCGCCGCTACGGTAGTACAAGTAATATTTATCACTTTGTGATACCACGCCAACAAACTGTGCATTCTCCACCATCTCGTCAGGAAAGATCGGATTTAACACATAGGTACTCCACTCAACACCGTCTGAGGATGTTGCGTAACCCAGATAATGTTCAGAACCTACATTTTGATTGTTGCCAAAATACCACATCATAAAAACGCCATCCTCATACAGCATTGCTTCCGGTATAACGCGATACGATGACCAGTCACCCCCTGTATAGCAGGCCGAAGTATTGTCCGAGCAACGCAGCACAGGATTGTGTACCGAGCGAGACCAGTTCACACCATCAGAGGATGTTGCTAGCCCGATTTGTGTTGCATTTGACTCAGCTCCGCCATAATACATATAGAAGGTACCGTTGACCTTAATCACCTGCGGACTTGTCACCTGAAAGTCATCAAATCCTGACACTGAGGTTTCGAAAACAGGATTATCTACGTACTGTTGAAACATAGCTTCCTGAGCTGAACTGGGTAGCGGTACCGTGCAGCACAACAATGTAAAAACAATTAATATCCTTCCCATGATCGTGTAGCTTAATTACTAAGTTATAAACAGAACTTAGCATATCAGAACCGGCATTTTTATTTAATAATACTGCCTGTGGATACGTGAGTTACATAATAGGAACTCACGATAATCAAGTCTGATTTCTGGCTGGTACAGTATCTTGCCACACTGAAACTCATGGCTATACTGGGGAGCATGAGTATCACAACAAAAGGAACAATCAATACGTTTCTCGGTGTGGTTCTGTATGGAGCGATAGTTGGTGTTCTAGTACTGTATTTTCTTCCCACACTCCCCTTAACCACAGATGCAGTAGAATACGACAACACCGCATCACATCTGATAGAAACCGGTGAGATGCTGCAGCTGTACGACGACGGTAACACGCTCGCGCCGGGATATCCCATGTTCCTTGCCGTCATCTACGCGTTGTTTGGACATGACTACACTGCAGTCTTTTTCTTCCAGTTCATGCTGGTCGGCATATGTGGAGCACTTACCTTTTATCTTGGATACCGTTATCTACAACTTCCGTACCTTCTTGCACTCCTTGCCGGTGCCCTTGTCACTGTATGGCCTTACATGGTGTTGCATGCGATGTTGGTACTCAGTGAGATCTTCGCTATCATGTTGTTACTTGTCGCAATGGTTCCACTCCTAGAGTACATGCGGGAGGACAAGCGACGCTATGCCATTACAAGCGGGGTGATGCTAGCACTCTTTGCACTTACCCGTCCCGTTGGTTTACTACTACCCTTCTGGGTACTTATCCTCATGGTGCTATATGCGTATATCACCAAACGTCACGTACCTTCATGGAAAAACGGTGCGTGGTTTGCTGCAGCCTTCCTTGTTCCTCTGATGGTATGGCAAGGATATCTCTATGCATCGCAAGGCATCGTTAGCGGTTACTTTGCACAGGTGCCTGGCGTGATAACAAAGTCACTCAATCTAACGTACGAGCTTGACCCACCAGAACGCATCGAGGACCTGCTCGCATCAAAACATGCAAGCCCAACGTCTCCCACAACAGAAGAGGACGTTCCCTCGCTCACTGACATTGCGGTGTCAAAATTGAAGAACATCATCCTATTTTGGAATCCCGGCGCCGGTGGCTACCAGGCGCAAGAATACATCGACCGTTATCCGTTCGTGCAGATACTTATTTGGCTATACCGATTTGGCTTCCTCGTGCTGCTTGCACTGGCCTTTATGACAGTGCGGCATTGGAAAACACCTTTGGTTGCATACATCTGGGTGATCATCCTCTACTTTTGGGGTGTGCACGCAATACTCTTCCCATACCCACGGTACATGCTGCCAGTTGTCCCTCTCATCCTGATACTCGCCTTCTACACACTGTCACATATGCCAGTCATGCAGACACTTGCCCAGCGCTTGAAAGATAGGTTTGTTTAGTAGAGACGAGGCATCTCGTGGATCTGCCTCAAGGCATCGAGGAACTCGATGCCAACAGTGTCACAATACCACTTCATACTTTCATACCGCGGTTCGTTCTCTTTTGCCGAAAGTGCCAGAGCAGTGTCCCTTTTGAGCACACCCTCACGTACCTGATTGCTCCTGAACGTGTCGTTCTCAGTGAAACCCGTCACAACATAGTAGATGTAGTTATAGAACGGTGCAGTGCCATCACCTATGCGCCAGGTCGTGTCGGTGTCCGGTGCTAACTCCCATTTGTATGTATCGAGTAGCACCTTGTTTATTTCATCCTCGTCCCACTGTATGTAGTGGTACAAGAAGACGTAGTCGTGTGGTATGACATAAAACGATGCGTATGCGAGCAGTGTGTCCAATATCGAGAGGTTGATATACGAAGGATTCGTTATGTAGTTCCTCGTATAGAAAGACATGAACTTGGTCTTCTTTAGAAGTGACAAGCTGTGATAGTAGAGGTTCTCATCTTTGGTGAGTGTTGGGGGGACCCCGGCATATCCAGTCTTGAAGTGTGTTATCTCATAGGGATTCTGTGAAAAGACGACCTTTTGTGCTCCAAGCTGTTTCTTCAACTTATTTGCGTGATAGAAAAACTGTTTGTCACCTGCCATAAAGAGTGGGATCATACCGATCTCAGGCTTTTTGAACCACGCGTTAATGTTCTTACGAATGTTGCTTCGTTTGAAAGGTATGTTCGCCGAAACAAGAATGTTTTCTATACCTAGCTTGCCACACATGCGCGCTTGGTTGCGTCTCGCTAGATCGGTGATCATTCCCCAATCGTAACTGTACGTGACCGGACGCACACCCATCTCCTGCACTAAGTAGTGCAAACCGTACGAACTGTCCCTGCCACCACTTAGTGCAAACAAGCATGATGGTGCCTCGCCTTCGGACTCACTCTTGAGCACCTTCGCTAGCGCATCTTTGCCCTCCAGTTTCTGTTTGACATACGCGTGACAATAGTTACACACACCCGCGTCGTCAAACTCGATAAATGGCATGGTCTCCGGAAGGATACAGCGCGAGCAACGGCGTAGTGCACCTATGGCGTCACGCACATCGTCCAGCTTTGGCACTTGCTGAAAGTCTGCGGTGTGCTTTGGCTGCTGGACGCCATCGACGACCTGCTGCGAACTATCAACGAGTGTGATGTGTGCGGTGTCTGTAAGACCGGGGTGCTGGGCAGTGTCATAGCGGAACGGAACTGCCTCCTTGGTCTGCAGATGAACGGCAAAGCCACTTCCCGGCTCCACATGCACGGTCTGAACACTGGCTGCTTGTCCTGCGTTCGAATGCTGTAAAAATGTGTTGAGGATATATCTCTCCGACGCGAAGTATGTGTTCTTCTGTGACTTGTCATGGGCAACATACAACGAGCCGTTGTTCGTCGTGAGCAGTAGGTATGGGGCATCCTCCATATACAATGCCAAGGATGCTGTACCGTACACCTTCTCATACATAGCACCAAGTGCTCCTAACAGGCTGGCACCTCGCTTGTGCTCAGCACGTATGAGACTGAGGAGCACTTCGGTATCTACATCATACTTCCTTTTACTCAGTGCGTTGGATGTCCAGAGCTCGTCATCGTTCACGATGATTCCATTGTGTACCCCAACCATACCATCCTTCATGACTGGCTGGTTGTTGTAGTTTTTTGTTTCATCACCATTGGTGACAAGGCGAGCGTGCCCTATAAAGGAATGTACGCTGTCGTGAGAGAAAGTCTCTACAAACTCTCTCTTCTTCACAAACTGAGTTGCTCGCGTGGGCTCCTTGTATATTTCTACCTTTTCTTTCGTTTGGACGGCGACACCGGCCGACTCCTTGCCACGAGACTCAGACAGGCGAAACAAACTGCTCGCATCCTCTTTCGCCCGCTCACCCTGGGCCGGGGTACCATAAACCACGCCAAAGATTCCACACATAGAACACTAGTGTAATTTGTTTGCATCAAATGGCAACTCTAGAGACTGACGTCGCATAAGTATCCTCCTCCAGGTAACAAAGGTGATGGGTGACACGAGCAGTGGCAACAGAATCATGCCAAGTACTGAGTACGAAAAACCTACGGCCAAGATGGTAGGGCTCGCGGCGTGACTCGCATAGAGCACCACCATAGCGGACTCTCGTGTACCAATGCCAGATAGTGTGATGGGTATGAGGCCAATAAAAATGACCAGGGGCTGCAGAAGGAACACCTGTCCCAACGGCACATCAGCTCCAAAAGCGTGGAATGCAAACCATGTAAACAGAAGCGTTGCCACCCACATAACAGTCGTACACACAACAATGAAGATGGTTGCTCGCTTATGTGTTTTCAATAGAAGAAATGCTTGAAAGAAGTGTTCCAAGTGGTCGTGGATACGATGCAACAGTGAAAGCTGTGCTAGTTTATGTGCCTGATGCATAAACACCACTCCGATGACCAATGTGAGTCCACTGAGTAGAATAAACCACACGTTGCCAGCAAGAATACCACTCAGGAACACAAAGGCGACAAGCACCAGTACATCGATGATGGTTTCAGCGAGCACTCCTCCGGTGTTCTTGCGCAAACCTATCTCTTCTTTGAAATAGTATGCCCGTACAAAGTCACCGCTGTAGAGAGGTAGTAATTTTGATATTGGTAAGTTGGCAAAGTATGCGAGGAGCACTTGCCGATACCGAATGCCAGCATCAAAGAGGTTCAAGACAACCTTCCATCTATATGCAACCACAAAGTGTGCTGACCAAAGTATTGCAACGGCAAGGAAAAGCCAGTGCGTGTGCACATTCGTAAAAGTCTCAGCGAATGCTGCCACCTCGACCTGCCGCAGGAGGACTGTCACAAGAACAATGGTGACCAAGAGGGGAAGACCAACCTGTGTTATCCTTCGCGCACGTTTCATCGTTAGCAAATTGTACCACTTCGCGGAGACTTGCAACATTTTTCAAGGTGCACCTTTCATGTAGAATGAGCCATACAACACATGGATACCAGAGAATCACACAAAAAACGTTTGCTGGTAGCGATACCTGCGAAAAATGAGGCCGACACTATACGCGTGGTCATAGAGAAAAGTCGTACGGAGGCTCATGCTGCAGCAAAGCTCGAGGTGGACTTCGTGGTCGTCAACGATGGATCCACCGACGACACGGCCG
This sequence comes from uncultured Patescibacteria group bacterium, assembly GCA_947259245.1. Lineage (GTDB taxonomy): Bacteria > Patescibacteriota > Minisyncoccia > Phycocordibacterales > UBA12088 > UBA12088. The sequence continues at coordinate 4,685 of CAMYLP010000029.1, read as the reverse complement.
CTCGTGCTACTGAGGCCGGTGCCGTGGTGCTCAGCCATACGGAAAGTGTGGGGCTTGGAACAGTCTTCCAGGAGGCTGTTACCTACGCAACCGAACGTGAGTACGACCTGATGCTCACGATAGACGGTGATGGTCAGTTCGCCGAGACCGATATCCCTTCCCTTCTGTCACCCATCCTTACAGGTGAAGCTGACATGGTCACTGGATCACGCTTTCTGGATGCTTCGGAGACCATTGATATACCGTGGGTCAAACTACAGGGCAACAAGCTCGTGGCGCGCTTTGTGAGCAGCATTCTGGGCACGACGATGCATGATGTTTCTTGTGGTTTCCGTGCATATAGCAAAAAGGCGCTTCATCACTTAAATCTATTTGGAGGATTTACCTACACACAAGAGGTGCTCCTGAACTTGGGGTACAAAAATGTACGTATACAAGAGGTCCCCATAACAACGACGTACTTCAAGACGCGGCAATCACGTATTGCACACAACCTCTTTTCATATGGGTGGAGCGTGACCAAGATCATACTGTCCTCGATGCTCTTCTACCGCCCGATGAAACTTTTTGGTGCCCTCACACTTTTTTTCCTACTCGTCACAGCGCTCACCGGATACTTACCTGTTCACAACTACCTTGCCACGGGAAGTATCACGCCTTATAAGGCCCTTGGGGTGATCAGTACTACCACACTCCTGCTGTCGCTTTTCTTTATCATTGTGGGCCTCTTCATGCAGAGCATAAGTCGACTGCAGC
>CAMYLP010000029.1:0-3910 GCA_947259245.1 uncultured Patescibacteria group bacterium | reverse complement strand
TCCTCTATTACCAGAAACGCAAACAACGGTAACATGCCTGCGCCAGTACATACACACCACGATGTCGAGGAATTCACTGGCAAGTACGAGGGTGCATCTAACAATCCTATATGGAAGTGGTTTCTTGATGGTTTTTATGGTGCCATTGAAGATATTGTCCCACGTGACGTAAAGACCGTGCTTGAAGTGGGTTGCGGCGCTGGGTACTCAGCAGAGCGGCTGGTACCACTTTTCCCCGATACCACCTTTCGTGCGTCTGACGTCGAGGAGGACCTTGTGAGGATGGCTCGCAAGAGGAATCCCGACATGGAGATATGCGTAGACTCGATATACGATCTAAAAGAAAATGATGCATCCGTAGACTTGGTGATAGCACTTGAAACGCTCGAACATCTCGAAGATCCAGAGTGTGCCCTGAAGGAGCTGTACCGTGTAACCAAGCAGTATGCACTTCTGAGTGTCCCCAGGGAGCCTCTATGGCGTGCACTCAACATGGCACGTGGTGCCTACCTCAAGGACCTCGGTAATACACCTGGACATCTCAACCATTGGAGTACTCGGGACTACCACACCTTTGTTTCTACGCAGTTCGATGTGATTGCCACAAAACAACCTTTACCCTGGACTATTCTTTTGGCCCAGAAGTAACAGACTGTAAATTCTCCATAGCAAGTGCGTGAAGTGCAGCATTGGAAGCGAGGACATTGTGCTGTTAAACAGATTAGACATTCAAACAATAGAACACGACCCACGACACGCTTTTGTGATGCACCTTGCAAAACGGCAGCAAGGTCTCCATGCGCCAAGACCGTACGACACTTAGTGCATAATGATGTAACTATGCGTGTGTTATGGGCATTGTAGATATATGAACATCTGTAGCACGGACTTGTATACGTGCTATTGTTCGTAACACAGTTCTCATGAACAACTTTGACAACAATGTGAACAAAAGCATCAACCAGTGGTTTGATGCTACGGGTAAAAGACTCGGATTTGATGTTGGCTACGTCGCAACAAACAGCCTCTGGTTGTACGCAAGTACTTTTGTTTCTGCTCTTTCGGCGTTTGTTGTTGCGGTAGTATTTGCACGGGTCCTAACACCCACCAACTACGGTATATACAGATTCATTCATTCGGTTGGTGGTATCATCTCTAGTTTCTCCTTATCAGGAATGAACAACGCCATTAGTCAAGCAACTGCAAGAGGTGACAATATTGCTATGCTGGTTGGTGTACGATATGCATTTCGATGGAATGTTGTCGTGCTGGTGCTTGGTGTTTCACTGTCAGTTTACTACTACGTTCAAGAGAACAGTTTACTTTCTGTCGGAATAGCGCTGCTCTCATTCGCATACCCCTTCTATCTAACATACAAGCTGTACGCAGCTTATTTGGTGGGTTTGCAGAACTTCAAGCATCTTGCTTTCATTCATGCTGTTGAGGCAATGCTACTCACCATAGTTCTTGTTTCTGCAGTGTTCCTGATCAACAATCCAGCGGTACTCATTGGTATCTACTACACAACACACCTACTGTTTACATATGTACTCTTTCGGTTCTTTGAACGAACATTGCTTTCTGATGCAGCGCTGCCAGAGAATAGGCCTCTTTTCTCGTACGCTTTACATGGTTCTCTAATGAACGTGATAAATCCTATTTCATACCATATAGATAAGATAGTGGTATTTCACTACTTAGGAGCGGCTGAGTTAGCAGTATATGCTCTTGCAAAAGCGATGCCAGATCAACTCAAGACTTTGGTAAATCTTAGTCCCTTAATGATACCGAGATTTGCGCAACGTAGCGCAAGTCAAATATCAGACTCCTTTTGGCGCAAGGTTGGATGGCTAACTGCGTATTCCACTCTCATCGTTACAGCCTATTATTTTGTTGCTCCCTATCTATACACCCTGTTCTTCCCTACGTATCCAGAGTCGATATTTTACTCTCAATTATATGCCATTTCATTGATTACGGTTGGGGCATCAATTCCTACTGCCATATACACCGCGCATAAGAAAATTAAACTGCTGTATTTTCAAACCAACATTCAGCCACTACTTCGCATATGTCTGATCGTGGTCTTGGGATATCATTTCGGAATACTTGGCATAATCGCCGCAATTACAATCTCTCGCGTGTTGTATATGATTGCATCATATGTCATGTTCAAAATCTTCTATTAGCGCGCGATAGAAGATGTACCTGCTACGCAGATCGTAATCATAGGAAGACAACACTATAGGTGGGCCAGGATTCTAGCACTGACACCATCATCCCACAGCGGTATCGGTGCTTTCGAAAAAGTTGAGCTGTATATGTGCTCTTCAATGTCATTTATTGAATCAATACCCAGATCTTCTACAGGGAATAGTTTATTTGATCCAAGATCAAGAGTGATGGGTCGCTCGGTGTTATCACGAAGAGTAACGCACGGTATGCCCTCGTGGGTTGTTTCTTCTTGTATTCCACCAGAGTCAGTCACCACTCCCCTACATGAAATAACAAGCTTTAGAAACTCTAGATATCCAAGGGGTTCAACTACGTGAAGTCGGTTCAGTTTGCTTTGGAGATTGTAGTCATGAATCTTTCTCTTCGTGCCAGGATGGAGAGGTAACACAATTTGTTGCCTCTCTGCTAACAGGTCCAGGATGTGCAAGATTCTTTCAAGTATGTGCGGATTATCTGTATTTTCTGAGCGATGCACTGTTGCGATGAGATACTTTCTTTCTATTAAAGACAGCTGCTCGAGGACGTCTGATTTGAGAATTTGAGGCCGGTATCGCTCAATGCTCTCGATCATGATATTACCCACGTGTACCACCTTTTCACTCGAGACACCTTCAGTGGCCAGGTTGTTGATTGCTGAGGGCTCTGTGGCGAATAGCAGATCAGACATATGGTCGACGATGACACGGTTGATTTCCTCTGGCATGCGTCTGTCATGACTTCGTAAACCTGCTTCTACGTGAATAATGCGGTTCCCTGTACTTGCGGCGGCTACAGCACCTGCGAGTGTTGAGTTGACGTCACCAAACAACACAATGCCGTCATAAACACTACTTTGCATTACCTCTTTCAAGGCTGAAAACGTCTTCCCAATCTTTTCTGTATGAAACTGACCTTTGATATCCAAATGTATGTCAGGTCTTGGAATGGACATTTCGTCAAAGAAAACCCTGGACATGTTGTCGTCAAAATGTTGCCCAGTATGTAACAAGTCAAACCGCAAATTAGCGTGTTCTTTTGCTCTCTGTAAGAACGGCGCTGCTTTCACGAAATTTGGACGTGTCCCCAGTACAACTAGGTACGTCCGAATACCATCATTTCCCATAATACTTCTGCATCCACTGAACGGTTGACTTGATGCCATCTTCAAGAGACACGGTCAGTTTATGGTCAAGGTCTCTAACCGCCTTGTCAGTCGAAAGCTTCTTTATTTTTGTAGTAAGAATTTCAGAATCCTCATAGCTTACAAGCTTCTTGTCAGCACCAGTGTATTTGAGAATTAACTCAACAAGTTGTTCGATGCTATGGTACTCTGTACCTCCGATGTTGTATGCTTCGCCCGGCTTGAAATTATCTACAATATTGGCGATGGTGCGACAAGTGTCCTCAAGATAGGTTGATGTTCGATGGTGGCCCTTGTACACAACCACGGGGAGGTTATGTAGTAGGTGGTACGTGAACTTGCAGTTAACGCTGCGATATGGATGGTACCATTCGCCCGGACCATAGGTGTTGAAAAGGCGAACTATGACGGTTTCGGTCTTATGCTGAATCGCAGAGTTCCTTATCTGTTGTTCATTCACCCATTTTGACAAGGCGTAGTCATTCATCTGTTTAATCTCGACTTCATCCATCACGTTTTCTACCATGGTTTCAGTAAAGTCCCCATATACTTCTG
>CAMYLP010000028.1 GCA_947259245.1 uncultured Patescibacteria group bacterium | reverse complement strand
AGGACGCACGAGCACAGCTGGACCATTGCGCACGAGGGTCTCCATGCTTCCGAGATCGTGATGTACGAATCGAGCGACACAGCCACCGAGAACATACTCATGGCAGCGGCACTCGTGAAGGGTACAACAACAATCAAGTATGCGTCTGCCAACTATCAAGTGCAGGAGCTTTGTTTCTTTTTAGAACAGTGTGGCGTTAGGATCGACGGCATCGGTACAACGACGCTTGTGGTACATGGAGTGCGTTCGATAGACCGTCCCGTTGCATACGAGCTCGCTGAAGATCCGATAATCGCCATGTTCTACCTTGCCGCAGCAGCGGTAACACGTTCCACCATCACCATAAAGCGGGCTCCGGTCGACTTCCTTGAGCAAGAGCTTCTGGTGCTGGAGAAAATGAGATTTCGCTATGATATCGTGCGACGGTACACGAGTAGAAATAAACGCACGCGATTGGTCGATATTAAGACACACCCCTCCGTACTGGTGGCCCCCCTCGATAAGATACATGCACGTCCGTACCCGGGATTGAACATGGACAACCTTCCCTTCTTCGCGGTCATTGCGACCCAGGCACGCGGTACGACGCTGATACACGACTGGATGTATGAAAAACGCGCTCTGTACTTTACGGAGCTCGACAAGCTTGGCGCGGAAACCATGCTAGCAGATCCGCACCGCATTTATGTGGAGGGTCCGTCAAAGTTGCGTTCGAGTGAGCTCATGACGCCACCAGCGCTGCGTCCCGCGGTCGTGCTCTTGGTAGCGATGCTTGCCGCACAAGGACGTTCCGTCCTTCGTGACGTCTACATGATCAACCGCGGTTTCGAAGACATAGCAGGTCGCTTGAAAACACTCGGTGCAGATATTGAGGTTGTTGAAGAGTAGTTGTTCGAACGTGCGATCATATAAAGCGCGCCTGAGCGGTTGCCCAGGCGCGCTGTACTAGTCGCTCGTATGAGCGAGATAGATACCTGTCCTCGTCAATGTACTTTCGTCCGATGCGTCATCTGCGAACCAGCAGACTCCTCCGTTTGGGAGTCGAAAACCAAGCGCGCGCCGATATTTACATACAAAACATGTATGTGGTCTAACTTCCCCCTGTTCGTATATGCATTCTTGTGACAGTCCCCACTCCTCGTCCTGCGGATCGTCTGCTCCCATGTCGTCGAGCGCTACGATGTCATCTACGTCCACGCGAGATAGTGAAGCGCTGAGTAACAAACGTTCTATACCTTCCTCGCCAGCTCGCGATACAGGCCAATCCGCTCCGATCGATGCATCTTCATCTGGAAACAGGAGTGGGTCCTCGTAGAGCTCACCCAGGATATCGACGGGGACATGATGTTCATCGTTCACAAGCGCCCTGAGGTCGCTGTATGTTGCACTAAAATGTTTCATTCTATACCTCCTTGTCAACGATATGTAGCCAAAAAGACTGTACCATGTAAATCTATATTGTCAATCATTCCTCTGCACTATGCTACAATAACAGCCATGTTCACCGTTGACGTCATACCCATTTCGCGAGGCTCACAGATGGGAGAACTCTCCTACTTTAGCGCAATTGAGTATCCGCACGGTACCGTGGTCAACGTCCCGGTCCGTGGTCGTGACGTGCCGGCACTTGTCGTGCAGACGAAACCGGTGCGGGATGCGAAGACCACTCTTCGAAAGAGCGGGTACGCACTGCGTAAGCTGAAACGGCAGCGGGTACGGGGGATAGTGACACCGGAGTTCATACGTGCGGTACGAAGGACGGCTCGCTACTACGCCGCGTCACCGGGGGCGGTGCTCTTTTCATACGTACCCCGAGTGCTGATGGACCTAGACAACGTGTCGCTGCCCTCAGCAAAGAGCAAACGACCCAGATTACGAGGATTTGTCGTACCCAGATTGTATCAGGACCTGTACCGTGGACGGCAAGAGTTCTATCGGACCACCGTTCGGGAGTCGTTCGCCGCACATGGTTCAGTGTTCATTGTCGTTCCAACGATAGCAGACGCGGAGCGTGTGTACGGTGATCAGTGCAACGGCATCGAGCAGTATGCATTCTTGTTGCACGGCAATCTTTCCAAAAAGTTGCAGAAGAGTCGTATTCAGGAGATCCTGGATAGCAAACACCCCGTTCTCATTGTGGCACCATCGAGCTTCCTCGCCATACCCCGATTTGACCTCGTCAGCATACTGGTGGAACGTGAGGGATCATCACTATACCGTGGACGGTCACGCCCGTTTGTAGACGCTCGTATATTCGCGCATGAACTCGCGTCGGAACTGGGCGGGCAGCTCTATCTTGCCGACCTACCACTGAGGATAGAGAGCATCTTTCGACGTGAGCAGGGCGAGTACGAAGAGGTTGTCACCGGACAGCATCGCATGACGTTCCGGACCACGGCAGAGATAGTCAACATGCAGGGGGTTGCAACAGCACAGAAGAGGGAGTTCCGTACGATCTCGCATCAACTCCTCGAGCGTATGCGGGAGGTGGCTGAACACGATGGGCGCACCTTCCTCTACGTGGCTCGACGAGGGCTCTCCCCTGTCACCCTGTGTCGGGACTGCGGCATGGTGGTGACGTGTAAAGAGTGCGACGCATCGGTGGTGCTGCATAGAGGCCAGGAAGAAAACTATTTCCTCTGCCATTCATGCGGTGCACTCCGCCATGCACGTGAACGATGCAAGAGCTGCCATGGCTGGCGCCTTGAGGCTTTTGGTATAGGCACCGAGCGCGTTGAACGTGAAGTACGTGAATTATTTTCTGGCAGGCCGGTACATGTTCTCTCTGCTGATACGGCAAAAACGCACGTGAAAGCAAAACGTATCGCACAGCGCTTTTACGATGAACCGAAAGCGGTCCTTATCGGGACAGAGATGGCGCTGCCATACTTGGTACAGAGCATACCGCTCGCGGGTGTGGTTTCGCTCGATTCCCTGCTCTCACTCGCGAGCTGGAACATCTACGAGCGCATCGCTTCAACGCTGACGCGCCTTCGTGATGTGGTGGACGAAGAGCTCATCGTGCAGACGCGCCGCCCGGAGGCGGACATACTGCGTCGTGTGCTGTCCGGTAACTTTTCCAGTTTCTACCGGAGTGAGCTTCGCGCACGTAAAGCGCTTGGCTACCCTCCGTACACGGTAATCGTGAAGGTGTCTGTGACCGGCACGGAGGAGCAGATACAGGCAAAGATGGAGCAGGCACAGGAAACCTTGCGACCGTATGAGCTGATTACCTTTTCTCGATACATCAAGGCGCCCGGTGGAAAGTTTGCCCTGCACGGTTTTGTTCGCGTCGACCGGGATGAGTGGCCCGACGATGAACTGAACGAACGTCTCATGTCATTACCGCCCAGTTACACTGTGGTGGTCGATCCAGACAGCATCCTATAGTTTCCAAATTACAGTTGATTGTGTATAACAATACTATGAAGGACATTGTACAGGTGGGTGACGACATACTTCGGGGGATATCAAAAGAGGTACCAACAGAGGACATCCCCTCTGCTAGGATCCAGGGTATCGTCAAAGACATGCTAGAAGCACTGGATGCTGAGCCAGACGGAGCCGCGCTGGCAGCACCGCAGATAGGTGTACCGTTACGCATATTTGTAGTCTCTCGACGTGTGTTTGGGACAAACGGTACCGATGAGGAGGAGGGTCATGATGAGCACCTCGTGTACATCAACCCGGTCATTGTGAACAGGTCACGAAAAAAACATGTGCTTGATGAAGGATGTCTGTCTGTGCGTGGGACGTACGGCAACATAGAGCGGCACGCCAATGTGACTATCGAAGCGTACGATGAGAACGGAGAACCGTTCACCCGCGGGGCTGGTGGCCTACTGGCGCAGGCGTTCCAGCACGAAACAGACCACCTCGATGGTACCCTGTTCATCGATGGTGCCAAAGAAGTGTGGGACGTTGATGTACCGCACGACAGAGTATCATGAGTACCGCGAAACCATCAATCGCATTTTTCGGGACTCCCGACCTAGCCGTGTTCGTGCTTGAGGAACTCAAGCGAGCGGGCATGATGCCAAACGTGATCGTCACCGCGCCCGACCGTCCCGCGGGAAGGAGCCTGAAGCTCACACAGCCTCCCGTGCGCCTGTGGGCGGACGAGCATGATATCGCCGTCATTCAACCGGCTGGTCTCACGAACCAGGAAGAGGTCCCGGAACTTGGCAATAGTGAGTGGGACCTATTCATCGTCGCGGCATACAATGTCATTTTGCCAGAGTGGTTGCTTGCAGTACCAAAGAAGGGGGTACTCAATGTGCACCCCTCACTACTACCCAAGCTTCGGGGACCTTCACCGATACGGACCGCGATACGGAAGGATGTACAGGATGCGGTAGGTGTGACCATACTTGCCTTGGACACTGAGGTTGACCACGGACCGATAGTAGCACAAGCGCGTGTTGAACTACCGGAGTGGCCTGTGAAGGGCCGTGCACTCGACGAGCTTCTCTTTCGGGAGGGAGGACGTCTCTTAGCCGAGGTCATTCCCCTATGGCTTGCCGGCGAGATCACACCTGAAGAACAGGAACATGACGTTGCCACAACGACGCACAAGATACGTAAAGCGGACGGCGAGATCAACCTTACTGCGGATGCATATGACAACTACCTATCGTACTGTGCGATGGACGGTTGGCCCGGCACCTTCTTTTTTATCGAAAAGAACGGCAAGCGAGTACGCGTCAAGGTGGTTGACGCGCAGTATGTAAGCGGGTCCTTTACACCGGTGCGCGTGATACCTGAGGGAAAACACGAAATGTCATGGACTGCGTTTCTGGGAGCTTGAACGCCCCAAGGCAGCATGGTACAGTAAACCGTGGACACAACACATTTTCATGAGTGTCTTCGTTCCCATTCCTCCTGAGTGGTACACATTTCGTCCGGCGCACGCGCCGGACTTTTTTTATGCGCCTGTTTCCCGTGCCATCTCCTTTATCTCCTGGGCGCCCTTAATGAAATTGTGTTGTCGTTTTTGTTTATCGACTCGGAGTTCCTGCAATATGTCATCCTTTACCTTGTCGATAGCTTTCTTGTGCTTTTTTTCAAGTTTTGAAGAGCGGTAGATCTTTCCGTCCACCTGTAGCGTCACCTCCGCACAGCACACGTCACCTTTTTGGTGGTGTGTGTCTTGCCTGAATTCAACGTCACACACGGCCGCATCAAGCTCCTGCTTCCCGATCAATTTCGCAAATGAAGAGATCTTGTCATGCGCATAGTCACGAAGCCCATCATCTTGCTGCATATCTGTGAATTTAATGTTTATCTTCATGGTAATGAATGTTACCGAGTAATTAGGTTTTGATGGCTCTATGGTCCTGAGTTGGACGCCCCGTTGTGTTCGGCTGCCACCCGTGACTGCCGCTCCTGTGTTTGTGCTGTGACGTCTACTGTACGCAGGTTGTCACAGACATCCGGGCTCGTCTCTTTTTTCATTACGTTACCGTTCATATATAATCTCGCATGGCGTCATCTTGTACGTGACGTACGTTTTGAAGAAAGGTATGCACACTGCACGTAACTCATGATGTCGTCAGACTCGAACATCTCGACACCTTGCTCTGTGTCGATGAGGAACGGCACCTGTAGCTTACCGCCGCGCTCAACGACCGTACGTCGGTTGTGCTCGTTGGTAACGACATTGAAGTGTTCATACGGGACACTGTGCTCGTCCAGAAATGCTTCCACTTTTCTACAGTATGTACAGTAATCTGATGTGTAGAGTTGTAGCATGTTCAGGTGGTTATATACGCGCATAGTGTCCCATAAGTGTCGCGCTTTCAAGAACGTGTCCTTCCATGTCGGCCATCACAGCTGCCTTGGACGCGCCTGCAGGAACATCGAGCATGATGTCGAGTGCGTAGATCTTGAACAGGTAGCGATGCGACCCACTTGGCGGGCACGGTCCTCCATACGCTTGCGATCCCCAGGAGTTTGCACCAAGCGTTCCGGGTGGGTTCTCTCCTTCACCGATACGAGTAACGCTGGCCGGTACATTGTAGACTATCCAGTGGTCCCAGGTAGTCCCCGGCGCGTCTGGGTCATCCACAATAATCACCAACGAAACGGAGCCGTCAGGTATGTTATCGATAGCAAGTGGTGGAGACACGTCTTCGCCGTCACACGTATACTTGCTCGGTATCGCCTCCTCGTGGTTGAACGCCGGTGAGCGCACTATCATACCTGTTTTCATGGATTCAGTGTTTGGTGGAGTACGTGGGTCAGCGACCCTGTTCTCTTGAGCAATCCACATCAGAAGTACGCCGATGATAAGCATGAAACCGAGCCCCTGCAGTGCCCACGCCACTCTCATTTTTTCAGTATACTCCGCTCGACAGCACGATGCGAGCACATAACTATCGAGCAGCATAAACTTGACACAAACTACAAACAATTGCAGAATAGAACACAGATTTGTCTACTGTGGAGGTGACCAATGACGACAAGAAAAGCGAATGTGATCCTACTGAGTGATCATATTGCAAAGCGAGAGCAGAATGAAAGGACCATGCGCATACAGCAGGACGCTCGACGCAGACGTTACTCTGATCTCAATATTCAGCAACTGCACGCGTCTGCACGTGATATCCACGAGAAGCGGCCCGCAGACTGGAAAGATCATGGGTTGCTACCTATCCCCGCTATCGGCAATGTGTATCGTCGCGACTTTCCGACACCAAAGCCCCTGCACTTCTGGGACGATGAGTATGACCTGTTAGGATATGTCGAAGATGTAGTGGAAGACTACCGGGTATGTCCGGAACAGTACCTTAACAATCCTGATTGGTACGTGGAGAACTATCTTCGAGACGGCGATGAGCTATGGCTTCAAATAGGTGCCGATAGTGCGCTCCTGCTGTACAGTTTAGGTCCGTATACGCACCTTTCACATCCGAGCAACTATCGGACAATGGAAAACAAGACATATCATGTCCGTGTATCGATGTTTGCCACGCATTCGTATCGTCAGTATTTTAGTGCGAGCAGGATAAGCGAGGCATACGGCATGGAAGACCATTTCCAATCTGTTGGCGACTGGCTCCGTGACTGTGCACTGCAACAGGCTCGTTTCTACACGTGAGAGAGTGGCATACCGTCGTCGTCTGTGCTTTGCTAAAAGTAGTGGAACACCCAATGTAAGGAGGTGGCATCATGAGCGATGTTATCCAGTTTGGACGAGCGCGCGAGCGTATGTTTGAAAGGATGTTAGATGCGAGGCTGACGTACAATGAGGTCTTTGGCGACGTAAGACTGTTACGAGTGCCGAGAGCTACGGTACGGCGCAGCGGACTCATGCTTGTCACCAATGACGATGGTAACGATGGTCAACTAAGCTGGTTTGAACAGGTCCTTGCCGACGGAGTAGCTCGGCATAAGCTGTTTGATCACTCAACCTTACTTTCCGTTCGATACGTGGCATCTGTCCTGCAACGAGTCAGTGACCGTCCTGAAGCGGTGATGAACGACGTTACAGAGCTTATGGCTGGAATGCATAGTGAGGAACCGTTTCAGCTTAAGATGCTCGGTGACACTGCCCTCATCTCGTACATTCTTTGGCATGATGAACGTGTACGACGGTCGTCACTTCGACACACCAGTGCGTATGTAGGAAAACATGCGTACATTGACTGGGCCGGACGCTCGAAACGTCCTTTTGGCTACCATATAGCTGATGCCTTCGAGAAGATCGGCGACGTGGCACATGAGCTCTTTGCCCCCGCAGCGTGACGCTGCAATGTTACATTACGACCACCGTCCCCGGTGGTCGTATTTTTATTGACATAGAACGTGGGTACCGTAGCGTGCGTCGAGAATGTGCATTGCACAACCACATACGGTGCATCAACTAAATATTCCGCGGTAGCTCAGCTGGTAGAGTGAGAAGCAGCCAATGCTGCTTCGCAAGGCCTTGTGAGACGTTTACGAGTGCGCAGCACGAAGGAAATGTCCACAAGGTGTACAGCTTCTGTAAGAAGTCGGCGTAGCCGACCGCTCAGAGCACTCACTTGCATTCACTTTGTCACTGGCTATCGTACACCAGTATTCCGCGGTAGCTCAGCTGGTAGAGCGGTCGGCTGTTAACCGATTGGTCGCAGGTTCGAGTCCTGCCCGCGGAGCCAGAGACAGAAATCCACCTTTAGGTGGATTTTGTCGTTCTGGCTCCGAGCGGAGGAAGTGACTAAATGTCACTTTCGTCAGGACTCGAAAAGCTTTAGAGGTAGATTCGACCGAAGGAAGAATATATCCAAAAGGTGTACTGGTCATATAATGACCGAGACTCCTGCCGCCGGAGCATACAAAAATATCCCTCTAAAACAGGGGTATTTTTCATTCAGAGTTGATACCTTGATAGGGGAGTTCGAACCTTTGGTATACTTTGGGTATGAAAAACAAATTAATTCTCATAATTTTAGTAATTGTTATTATTGGTGGCCTCTATATATTTACTACCAATGAAAGTAAAACCATAGAACCTCTAAGCTCAAGTGATACTTTAACTTCTGAAGCGGTAGGTTTAGATATCTACCAAGTAATTGAAAATAAATATCCAGATGATTCAAATAAACAAAATATACTCAAAAATTTGGCAACACAACTAGAATCGATACTAGATGTCGAGAAACTTGAAGACGTTGATATAGATAGTTTTCTTCATGCTGTAGATTGTACTTCTTTTAACACGGGAGGATTGGGAGATATCGTCCTTGTCGAAAGTCTCGTCTTTGATACTGATGAGAAACGAGAAAAGTATGAAGATTTTAATGCTTATCAGTCAGGGAAGTTCTTTGGCGGTGAGAGTGGTGTTGATTTAGATTGTAATTTTGACTAATTACAAAGGTTCGAACATCCTTTATCCAGCGGAGCTTGTTAGCGAAAGGCACCCCCTGTGGGTGCTTTTCGTGTTACAAACTCCCGGGAGGACGTGCCCATTGGCACGTCCGTCAGGACTCGAAAACCTTGCGAGGCGTTTTGCGAGGTACGAAGCAAAAGGTCCGCAAAGTATACTGTTCTGTAAGAAAGAGTCCTGCCCGCCAAGCAAAATGAAAAGTCCCCTTTGGGGCTTTTTGTTATACTGAATAAATTACATACATAACAGAATATATTATGCAAAAAAATCCTATTGGCTGGGTGGAGATACCCGCCACAGATCTAGATAGAGCAGAAAAATTTTACACAGATTATTTTGGCTATGAAATGTCCAGACAAGAAGACAAAATGGGGTTCTCAATGAGCTGGTTTCCTATGGATGAAGGATATGGCGCTGCTGGAATGATTATTAAAGGAGAAGGATATGTCCCTTCCCATCAGGGGTCGCTTGTTTATTTTACCGCGCCTCACGGTGGTACTGTTGAGGATGGGCTAAAAAAGGCAGAGGAGTCTGGTATAAAAATAATTGTTGGCAAAACTGACATTGGTGAGCACGGGTTTTTTGCAATTATAGAAGACTCTGAGGGCAATAAGATTGCTATTCATTCAATGAAAGGTTAGTGGCATAAGCCTGACAAAACTCAATTCACTCACTTCCCTCTCAATCTTCACCCAATCTAGTGTTCGGAACTTGTCCAACAATGGGAGCAACATCGAGTTAGGTCCGGATGCGAATGAGCATGTGGGCCTTACTCGTATGTCACTGTCGGCAGGACTCGAAGAGGTTGAGCAAGCGCAGCGAGCACATAGTGCGAAGCGAGACGCGCAACCTGTACCGTTCATGTAATGAAAGAGTCCTGCCCGCGGAGCAATAGTTGACATAGCACACTTAGTGTGCTATTGTTATTTTGAATTGCTATCGCTGCAAACGGAGGATTACAATGGCAACCATCGGTGAACTTGAAGCCACTGGCGAACACAAAGCTGTCTACAAACGTGCGGATGGTCAACTCTACATCAAGCTCAATGAACTCTTTCACGTAAAGACCAAGTTGAGTGATGATGGAAAGAGCTGGCTGGGTGACGGTGCTACTGAAGAACTTGACCCGAACGAACAGGTCGAAGTTCTGCAGTAGTACGAAAGTAGCTGTGAACAAAGTCACAACGAGACCCTGCGATTATATCAAGGGGTCTCATTTTGTATGTAAAAAGTTCGAACATCATCCTATAAGCGGAGCTGCTAGAGGCTCCACTCTGATCGTTGCTATACTAAATTATCTACACACCAAAAAATGCACCCATGTAGTATGGCCAGAGAAGTAAAGCGAGTACCCCCTTCCCAAAGGAGAGTTTGAGAAAGCCAATGGTAAACAGCCAGGCGGCAAACCATACCCCTCCAGATAACAATTGTGTCTCAACTTTGATTTTGCTCATAATACGTTTGCTTACTATTAATACATTAAGTATACGCTTCTGAGCAAAAAAATCACCTTAAATTGTGACCAATAGTGAGACTAAATTTTGTTATACTGGCTGGGCAGCCGTTAATTAATCGTGAAAAAGATAAAACAATATATTGCTCCATACTATATTTATTTTCTGTGGGCCACAGTAGTAGCCGCTATCATTGTGGGTATCTTCAGAGCCGAGTGGTCAACAGTGTTTGTTAGTCTTTTGACTTTAGGGCTTACTCTCTACGCTGTTTATATATCAAACAAGATCAAGTTTAAAATCCCTACTGCGCTACTTTC
>CAMYLP010000027.1 GCA_947259245.1 uncultured Patescibacteria group bacterium | reverse complement strand
GTCGGTGTCGTTGAACGCTTTTGTGAAAATGGTCTGCACGTTTTGTATGTGTCGGCCTATCGCTACCTTGCCCCCGAGCGTGTCGCGTAGGTATGCAGCTGCCGTGAGGTGGTCGGCATGGACGTGGGTCTCGAGTATCCACGCTACCTTGTACTCCTTCTCCTTTATGTATGCGATCACCTCGTCCGCACTCTCGTGTGTGATAGTGCCGCTTGCTTGATCGTAGTCGAGAACGCTGTCTATCACCACGCACTCATTGGCTTGTGCATCTGCGACCACGTAGGTGATGGTGTTGGTACCGTCATGAAAGAAGCCTTTCACGTCTGCTTTGTGTTTCAGAAACGTTGAGTAGTCCATATGCTTATGGCTTGAGGAGTAAAGATTACTTGTTCCACGGCATTTTGCTCAAAATGTACGCCATGGTGCAGCGGCCGGAAACGCCAGAGAACACAAGTCCTACACCCACCGCAGCGGCTAGGAGGTGCCACGACGGGTGTATGTAGATACCCGCAAGGTACCCTGCCACAGTGAGTACACCTGCCGCAATAAAGACCTGTCGCATGAGTGGCAGGCCCGTGCTCACCGGCGTGTTGGTAGGATGCCCCTCTTTGTTCCAGGCCAGGAGCCCTCCCTCTACGTTGACGAGCTCTGCGGTGACACCGAGCTTCTGCAAGCGCTCGACAGCCTGCCGGCCCCTGTTGCCGCTCCTGCAGTGTACATAGATGGTCTTTTTTGTGTTGAATTCAGTGGTATGCTCACCGACCGTACCGAGCGGAACACTCCGTACTCCTTCTATGTGCTGTTCGCGATACTCAGCTGGTTCACAGACATTAATAAAGTCGATACTATCGTTGTTCTTTTCCGCTTCAAGTACCTCGCGGAAAGCATTTACGGATATGTGCTTCATACTTACCCTTTTATTAGCGCTACCAATTTTTCAAACTTTTCAGTGTCACGTGCTGCAACCTTCCCCACAAAATGCTTGCGAAGAAATGCCTCCGTGAACTTTTGCCGCAGGCCGGCAAAGGACCGAGCCGCAGACAGGAGCGTGGTGCTTGCGCGCAGGCAGTCCACGTCATGCTCCATGAGCTCCTTTTTTACCGAGGCGAGCTGACCTTCTAGCCGACTAATGTGGTCGACTATCTCTTTTGTGTCATTGGTCATGCGCACTATAGTAGCATAGGGGGTACCCTATGGCAAGTGGTAGTATTTTCTTGCTGGTCCTCGAGCTAGACCTTTTGTGGTCAAGCGCCGCGAGGCTTCCTGGTTAGTTTATCACATCCCCAACGACGCTCATCGAACACTCACTATTGTAAGTCTACACGCGGCTGTAGCGTGATCAAACCGCAATCACCTTTAACGTCCAATGTTTGGTCGTTATAGTGCCGTATCGCTTCCGCTAGATCGTGGGCCGCACCGAGCACAATGGGAATGAACCTTACATCATCGCTTTGATCTGCACAGATATTCTCTGCTATTTTTTCATCACGTGCTGTCGCACTTTTAAATACCGCCACACGCAGCTCCTCTAGACGCGCACGAGCATGTGTTAAAGTGTCCTTGTCAATATTCTCAGACGTGGCTTGTTGTTCAAGTGTTCGCACAACATGAATCTGTTCATTGTAGGCTTGGATGTATGCTAGGGATTCCTCTAGATACTGCTGGTCTTCGGATGCACGCAGTTCGATATCCCCATTGTAGTACTGCTTACGTGCAGCCCCGTGATAAAGCATGGTGTCGGGATGTGCAGTGCGTACCTCCTTCATAGCCTCCAGTGAACGCTTTGTCTCTTCGGACAATACGTGCGCACCATCTGGTGTGTTGACAAATGTGATGAACTCTTGATATTTTGCCTGTGTTTGGTATGAACCCATGTCACGGGCACGATAATCAGGTTGCACAACAACTGTTTGATTATACAGTTGGACAAGTCTCTCTGCGCCTTCATTGGTGATGGGTAATGCATTCAACTTCATCGCGTACGACTGAAGCCATTCGCGTACCTGCACTTCCGCATTAAGTCCGTTTGGATCATCGTGCGCTATGCCCTCCATGTATACATACTGCATGCCACATTCTTTTGCGTGGTTGAGAAAACGGTCAATTGCGGTCTGACTTTCAACTATCATGACACGCTCCACCGGTGACACTTCATAGTTATCATGCTGCGGTGCATGTGTAGCACCGACATGAAGTACGTACTTTCCCCTCGTTCCTATTTCAACATCAACATTGATAATGAAATCTTTACGTAGCTCCTCCACATCCAATTGTAGGTAGTCTTCAATGAGTTCCACCTCGTTGTACTCCAGTTGTTCATGGCGGGGCTCCTCTCCTTCTGCCACCTGTGTACTTACGAGCACCGCCACAAGCGCAACGCCTACAAGTTTACGTGCTTGAAGACCAAAACGTTCGAGTAAGCCGGGGTGGTCATCTAGTACATCATCGATGGTTTCCTCGAACGTCTGGGATTCTCCCATATTCTCGAGAACTGACTCAGCCTGATCCACCCTGGTGGCATGTGTAATACCACTCGACAGCTCAGCATGGTGCCGCAACGTCTGTTCAGCATCCAAGTCACCTAGAGGCTCGTCGGGTAATGATTCATGCATATACGGATAATATCCTATCAAGATAGTAGTGAAAAGGCGGGTGTTCTTCGCAAGTAAAAGCCCTTAACAGTGTGTCGTGGGATTACATGGCTAACCAAACTCTGCACATGGTACAGACATCGCGCAGATGCACTCACCAGTAACACGGCTATTCAAAAGACCTACACCACAGGTGTGTGTAGGCCCTTTTTCATGAGCGAAGAGCGGTGCTCAAATGGAGGTGATGAAGTCGTTGTTATCTCCTATCTTTTGCAGTTCAACAAGTTCGTTCCTGTCAGCATCCACTGCGCAGAAGCACACGTCACCTCGACATATATACTCGTACTGTCTGCACCTTCGGGCCAACGAGCAAGTTTCCATATCATAAAGAACGGGTACATTTATGCCTCCTACGATTGTTTAAATTCAAAATGATATTATCGTATACTTGGCAGCATTGCAAGTAATGTGTGACGCAACGTCTCACCACGGTAAAGTTTGGGACACAGGCACAATTTTCGACGCTTCGTGAGTGCACGAACCTATCATGAGGTGGCTGCGGGGCTTGTATGACGTTAAAACCGCTCTACTCAATGGTTCATACTACTTCTCACACACTCAAGGATCGTAGCACCTCCTTCGTAAAATCGGTCACCTCATCATTCTGCAGTGCATCGCTAAGACTTAGCTCGACTATATTTTGTCCCTCTCGTAATACAAGACCTGCAGGATCTACTCGATCGAGAAGATACAGTTGTATAAAAGTACCTGGTCTGTAATGACTTTCGAAACTTCCGATTGCTTGTAAGTCCGAACTATGCGTCTCAAGTTCCAGCTCTTCTTTGAGTTCACGTACCGCACACTCAAGCACATTCTCTTCGCCTTCTACACCACCACCGAAGGGTGCTATTCTTCCCGGATTTCTTTCTAGATCAATATCACGCTCTTGTAAAAGGTACTTTCCATTGGGTGCCCTTAACAAAATCCCTGTCCCTACAATAGATTTCATCATAAGTCATTATAGCAGAGGCTCCAAAGTACTAGATCCCTGTCTGCAATTATCCCACAATATAAGGCTATTATTTCTGCTGCCCGACAGGGACTGATCCCACGGCTTCTAGTTCGCTTTGCTCACAAGAACCGTTGGACGCGCCTCGCCTGTTCCTCGCCGCAGGATGCGGCGTCTCGGAACATGGCTCCGGCGGTTCGAATCCCACGAAAAGTGCATCGGCACTTTTCGTGTCGGACAACTCTACGCAAAAGCACCCTCAAGGGTGCCTTCGCTCCGAGCTGCGGGGCTTGTATGACGTTAAAACCTCGCTAATGAGTGAATCATATCATTTCTCGAGTTTTGTGCTCCAAGAATCTGAAGTGGCATAAAGAGACGACCCACCATCAAAACGTCGATGGTGGGCCAAAATTGCGCGTTTAAGCGCTACTCAAACTCTGTTGTTGCAGGTGGCTTCGGCACCTCGTCGAACCAAACACGCACCACTCCGTGGTTACGGGTTAGAGTCCCCGTGATCAGTCTTCGCACTTCCCTCGGAAACTCCACTGCTTCAGCAGTCATGAAGTCGGTGGTGTGTACCGCACGGACAACGACTGCTGGTCCATATGCTCGTCCATCTCCCTTTACGCCGGTCGTGTGGACACAGCAAAGTGCAATGACAAGCTGCGAGATCTCTGGTACGTCCCTTGCCTTCCGAATGATTTCTCGAACCTGATGATCAGCCCAACGAACCAGTTCGAGCCGATCCGCCGTAATCTCGTCACCGAAGCAGCGCAAGAAAAGACCAGGACCAGGAAATGGCTCACGATGAACCACAGACTCTGGCATAGCAAGCTCTGCCGCCAGCGCTCGTACCTCGTACTTGAAGAATGGTGACAGTGGTTTCAGTTCTCCCAAATGTTCCCAGTCAAGCCCCACATTGTGATGCGACTTGATGAGATGTCCACCGGTTGCACCCGATTCGATCTCATCGGTTGCAAGCGTTCCTTGTACCACATGTGTAGCGCCAAACTTAGCCACTGCTTCTTTTAGAAGGCGCAGGTAGATGCGTTTGAAGATGTGGCGCTTTTCCTCTGCATCCGTTACACCACTGAGTGCTTCCAGAAACTCTTCTTCCGCATCAATGATCTCAAGCTTGATCCCGGCTGCGTCTGCATGACGTCGCACTTCCTCAAGCTCTCCTTCACGTAAGTGTCCACCATCGATGCAGACACCGAGAAGTCGGTCGCCCATTGCAGGAGCAAGGATTGCCGCCATGGTAGTTGAGTCAACGCCACCGCTAAAACCGAGAACGGCACGCACCTCCGGGTCACTGGCTATTTC
This sequence comes from uncultured Patescibacteria group bacterium, assembly GCA_947259245.1. GTDB lineage: Bacteria > Patescibacteriota > Minisyncoccia > Phycocordibacterales > UBA12088 > UBA12088. Next base: position 9,123 of record CAMYLP010000027.1, on the reverse strand, counting down.
ACTCCGAATCCCGGCGACTATGTCAGCTGGCTCCCAGTCGGGCTCGCAGCCACAGATACCATGCACGAAGTTTTCAAGCATAACCGCACCACCATCTGTATGTGGCACTTCTGGGTGAAATTGGACACCCCACCACTTTCGTTCGTTGTGGCGTACTGCCCGAATGGAACCATCATTGTCGATTGCCGTCGCGAGAATGTCCGTGCCCTCTTGAACAGTAAGGACAGAATCACCGTGACTTGCCCATACTCGTTGTGTTTTCCAGATGAGTGAGAATAGGCCACCATCGTCTACGATATTGATGCCTGCGGGACCATACTCGACATGCTCGTGATCATTGGCTACCTCGCCACCGAGGTGCTTCATCAGCCATTGCATACCGTAGCAGATGCCCAGAATCGGTATGCCTGCATCTATTACATTCGATGGAGGTTGCGGCGCATCCACATCGTGAACACCATGCCCGCTGCCGGACAGAATTACAGCCTTAGGTTGGTGGCGTTCCATCCACATGTCAGCCTTTGATGGGGACAACACCACACTTCGGTAACCGCTTTCGCGGAGTGATCGTGCGATCAGTAGGGTTAGCTGAGACCCCAGATCAACGATTAAAACATTCGGCTCAGTTAACATCTGAGATCTCCCGTGTTGGTTTGGTTTATGTAAGAGCTCTGTACTCTGGCAGTACTATGCTTGATGTAGGAGACAGAGTCAATGACAGGTTCTAACGTACTAGATTCACGCCGCACACAATAAAACCCATTTTAGTAACTTATAGTCAAACTATAAGTTGTCTAGCTGGGTGCAACACAGAAACCAGGCCCTTATTCGGTCGGGCATGGTCCATCTTCCCAGACCACGTTCTCCCCTGGAACATTAGGTTCAAAGTGGACCCAACGTTTTGTTGCACGATGCGCCATCTCAACACATATAGGAAAATCATTGTCAGGTGAACCCATGCTTAGGATTGTAGCCCGTTCAACACCAGGTCTTCCACCGACGATTAACTGATCAAGTATCTGCGCATGAATGTTGTACACACCCGCTGTGCCCACTATTAAGCCTATGACCAAGATGAATGTGTTTACAACTTTTAAAGCCAAGTTAATCGAAACCTCGTTCTCCATGACCCATTTTTTATATGCTCGAGTGACTTTCATGATTATCATCGTTTAGCAATAGCAGGTTTTCTTGACTCAGAATGTTATTGCTGAAGAAGATCTATACCGTGCCAAGCTTCACCCTAACTGAGTTTATCAATCAAGACTGACAGTGGTTGCGCCATCTTCTCTAATTTTTCACGAGTGTAACCTGTGTCTGGGGTCTCTAAACCCTGAACGTGGATCTTGTTTCGTTCCTTACGCACGCGATCTAGCATACGGTACTCGTCCTCAGTAACGATGCGCTTGTTTTTTAAGTAATTGTTGAGCGTGGCAAAATCTACGCCGTTGTCATCAATGTGGATGCTTTTTGAACAACGTAGGCAAAAAATAACCGCATCGGATGTATCAAAAACATGCTTCTGTACACGGCCAAGTTCCTTGTGTTCAACCTTGTTACCCACCACGTTGTCGTCAGAAACCGTGCGTTGCTTGACCAGTTCGTAGACCAAGCCCTCAATAACCGTACAAGTTAGTACAACTGCCGATCGGTAATAGGAAGACTTTGCGGTTGTACTCACACCTTTTTTATCCGCGTGATTTGCTTGTATTGCGATAGCTGTAAGCCGCCTTTCCAAATTATCCCAAATCATTTATGCCTGGACTTACGTTCGACGCTGTCTAACGCCTTGCTAAGAGAAGGTAATCCCTTTTCTTTCAGGTAGTTACCCAACTTCATGTCTGTACGAACACCAAAGTCGACACCATACTGTTTTTCAACAGTGCCTATCTTGGTATCCGAACGCTTCTGTCGAAACTGTGTTTTGCTCCTTTTCATAAACTTATCATATCATGTTAGCAACATTCGCCACGCAACATGATGTTGTTGTCTGTGATGGAAAACAAGCAATGCTAGGATGTGTTCTCTTTCGCAAGCCTGATTACCTCAAGAATAAACGCCTTGTCCATTTTAGTTTCGTCACGGAAATAGGGCTCATGGAAAATCACAGATAAGCTCTTTTCGAGAAGTATCTTTTGTTCACTCCTATCTTCATCTTTGTAGCGCGTCAGGCGTTTTCTTAAATCAATCATTGTTTGCAGCGACAGATCCTTAAACCTGTAAGCTTCATATAACCTGCGGTGATTGGAAAATTGTTGCACACAAAACAACGCGAAGAAAGCAGGGATAACAACAGACGACATTCTCAGTAACGCTGCACCAAGGTTAAGGTCCGTCTCATCAAAGGCGTATAGTATAGTCACGAAGAAGGTAAACGCCCCAAACAAGAGTGATGCCAACAGCCAGGGATATGATCCTAATGGTACAGGAATGTTGAAACGCTTACCTCTGATTTTTGGAGTCTTTAGACGATATAAGTAAAACGTTTTATGTTCTTGCGCCTTGGTCGCAGCGTCAATCTGATTTCGTTTCATTATGCTTGCGATCGCTTTCTCTTGCTCCTCTGTCCACTGACGTGCTTGATCGATCGCCTTCGTGAGCGTGCTCTCGTTTTCAATAAAATCTTCCAATGTTCCTGTAGCGTCTGGAATCTTGCCTAGAAAAACCTCCAGTTCCTCACGAGCTTTTGCATACTTTTGTCGTTCGGTCTCTAACAGTTGTTGTGATTGCTCTATGTTCCTTCTGTGTTCTTCTTGCGATAGTGCACTTTCCTCAGGAAATAAGTACAGATACTTGTTCAACGATTCTCCTAGTTCAGCCTCCTTGTCTTTCACTGCCTGAATAACACGTTCTCGTTCTTTCACGTCGGAGTACGTTGATATCGTGTTCGTTGTAAATGCAAGAAAATCTTTAAACCACCGTTCAATCTCGTTGGAGCTTCGTTGCGCAATAGAGTTACGAACTTCGGCATTGCTTGCAAAACGATCCAAAAGTTTTTTAATTCGCGAAAAGCTTTCTGCTGCGTCTGTTAAGGCACCGGCTGGCCCCATGTTTTCCCGCAACAATCCCTTCCATTTTAAATCTTGATAGGTATCGAACGTTCCTCTGCTCATACAGTGTTTGTTTTCTCAGACATAGCGTGCCTCGAGCGTACCACATTTTACGTAACACATCATCTATCTGCGACCTTTGTCTAGCTACCCAGGTTCACCAGTACTACACCCCCACCCCACATACTGCCGTTGTACTGGAACTGAAGACCAGTCACGTCCTCGGGCACCTCAAAGCCAACCCATCCTGTACGCTTGCTGTTAGCAATAATAGCCCCGTCGAGGCTGTTGTTTGGCGACTCCATGACCTTGTCTGTGACTGCGACTTGGTAACTGTTTCCTTCCCCATCACGTACAAACATTTGCCCCAGAGTGGTCACAAACTGCTGCGAAGATCCTGCGTTCTCTATCGTGACACTGAGGTTCAACCATTTGTTTCCTGGCTGTGGTTGTGTGAACTGCCCTCCCTGAGAAAACACAACTTCATTCACCGATATAATGGATTTCTTCATCTGTATCTTGTCACCGACAGCATAGACATCAGATTGAGCGGTCCCCGTGCTGCCTGTTTCAGCCTGCGGAACTTCGACCGCATGATTCTCACCCACCTTTGTCGTGACAGATTCATCAGCTGTTGAACCTACGATCATAAGGAGCACGAACACTCCTACCACCCAAACCCACCATTTCTTATAAAAAGGCTTTTTCTGCTTTACTTCCTCCATGTTCTTATAGAGTTAATCTGATAACCCTGGAGGCAGATACACAAAGCCCGCCACCAGGAGGGTCCGAAGACCCCTATAAGAGTTTCCTCCTATAACGCGCAGAACGCCCTGATAACGGGTTCTCTATGTTCTGCGCGATTTGCGACCATGCCTAGAAATCTAGGTTTAGGCCATGCTTATTCGGTTGTGTGTCCCATTATGCCTCTATTCCCTCTTCTAGTAAACTTGTTTACATGTCACAAGCCAGAAAAACCAATAGCAAACATGTTCCAGCGCACACGAAACGACTAAAGGCATTCTGGGACTATGTACTTGAGCTAGATGGCTTTAGCGACCATATTGAACAAGTAAGGGAACGATACAAGATTCCGAAAAACGGCTATAAAGCGAACAGTGACGATCTGTTTGCTGTCTCTCCACCAATACCCAAAAAATGGAATGGCGATGAAAGCTTATTGTGCAACCTAGTAAATGAGATGCAAGGGCTCGCAATGATTCACTATCTTGGTCCGCTCGCTAACTGGAAGGATGCACTCCTTTGGCTTGTCTTTTACGGACTGGTCCCAATTTCAGATGAAATGGGACTTTGTGCAATTGAAGACATTGGATTTTCAAGACGAAATCGTGGTGAGAAAAATGCGCACCAACGTGCACAGTTTACCGACAGAAGTCATCCGGTGGCTATACGCATAAGCCCGTATGCGTCAGAGCGTGACATCATTGACTTTGTGAAGTACCACTACAAACGTCACGTTGAACCGATTCAAAGACAACACCGGACCAAACAAAGTAAGATTATGCAAGTACGGTCCAAGTCTGATACAAGAAAAGCTATAGTTGACTACATTTATGAGAATCGCTCCAAAACAGCAAATAAGCTGCTATCTGACATAAGCGAAAAATGGGGGAGGATTTATTCAATGGAACGCATCGACAAAATTAGGCACAGGGAGAGAAAACGACGACAAGACAAATAGTGTGCACAAAAAGTGTCCGTTAATTAGTAACCCACTCAATCATAATGAGTGGGCTTTATGTTACCCGACCAAGCAATTGCAGAGTTCAAGGCGCTTCATCTAGCGAGACACGGTGTCGAGCTTTCTGATGAAGATGCACGCGAACAAGCGGAAAAGCTTGTCGGACTTTATCAACTCCTTCAACGAGCAACGGTAGAACAACAAAACATTGAAAGCAACCAATCTCTCGAGTCGAAGGCGGTAGGCTTGTCCTTCGGAAAAGAACACAGGGCCTAATACATGGTGTGCAGACCAAGTCCCCGCTCTGAGTGACGACTTCTCAACGGGGGACCTCATCTGCACATCACCGGTGCTATAAGGGGGCGCGCGGAAAAAACAACTCAAAAGTACATACGTGGCGCTGTTTTTGATCTATAACCTAAGCCATGCCACACCACTCACAGGATCGCCCAATGAGGGAAGCAAAAGTCGTAGTCCTTATAAGTTTACAAATAAACATCATGAACAAGGAAAGCAAAAAGAAGTGTCAGGTACGACCAACCAAACTTACTCGTATCGATGCTGAGATACATAGGGAGATTAGAATTGCCGCCGCTGAGGCCGGTGTGACTATGGGAGAGCAGATTGCATACGCTGTGCGAGGTCTAAGAAATGTGGCATATGGTAAACAAGAATCAACGCATAAATCATCAGAAAAAAGTCACTCCGTTATGCCCAACACTGACAGAGTAAATGTGGCCCAATAGAGCGCCGCGATGACCAAATTGCCACGGTCACAGAGCAGAAACAGGCGGGGGCCATCTGACACAGGAGAACGAGGTTTACTCGCTTTAAAACACACCAATTACCAGTCATAATAGTAATATGAAGACAGATCATAAGAAGGCCATCAGGTACTTCGCTTACGTACGAAAATCAAGCGAAGACAAAAAGCGACAGATTGCGTCGATAGGAGACCAGATTAATGCTATTGACTGCCTCGTGCGCAATGAGCAACTACTGCTATCAGAAAAACACTTCGAGGAGACAAAAAGTGCGAAGGGGCCAGGCCGCCCAATTTTTACGGAAATGCTGGATAGGATTGAGAAGGGTGAAGCAGATGGGGTTCTTTGTTGGGATATAGACAGGCTCCATCGAAATCCTGTTGATGAGGGTCGTGTGCGCTGGTTGTTACAAAACAGAATTATTCGAGTGATTCGTACGCCCTTTCGCAACTTTTACCCTGAAGATGCTGGTTTGCTCATGGGTGTAGAGGGTGGACGGGCAACGGACTACGTTATCAAGCTATCAAAAGACGTGAAGCGGGGCCTAACATTAAAGGCAGAGAGAGGCATTCTGCCTGGCCCAGCACCCCTGGGATACAAGAATGTGATTGATACCAATACGGGGACCAAAACTATTGTGCCGGATAAGGACTTGCCCATGTATCGTCGTATGGTCGATCTTATGCTCACAGGTAAGTACACACCACCAAAGATACAACGAATCGTGAATAATGAGTGGGGTTACCTGTCTCGCAATGGCAAAAAGATGTCGCGCAGTATGATGTATCGCGTGCTTACAAGGCCTTTTTACTATGGAGAGTTTGAGTATCCTGAAGGTAGTGGAAACTGGCACAAGGGCATTCACAAACCCATGATGACTCGTGAAGAGCATGAGCGCATCCAGGCCATGTTAGGACGACGCACAAGCACACGTGAACAAAAACGTGGGTTTCCATTTCGTGGCCCACTGCGATGTGCGCACTGCGGTGCCATGATTACTGCTCAACTCACTGTAAAGCGTCAGAAGAACGGTGTAGTGCGTTTCTACACCTACTATCATTGCACTGGGCGAAAAGACCCAAACTGCCCGCAGGCGTCGATAAACACCCGACTGGAGGATTTGGAGCTGCAGGTAGACCAGCTACTTTCAGGTCTTGAGATTCCGTCTGAGTTCCATACTTTTGCAATGAAATGGATGGAGACGCAAAACAAGAAAGAAAGCGTTAATAGGGATGCTCAGCTAAAAGTGCAACGCGCACAGTATGATGAGTGCATGAGGATGATTGATGGACTCATAGACATGCGCGCACGAGGAGAGATATCCTCAGAAGACTATGCACGGCGTGAACAATCACTCAAAGAAAGGAAGCGCGTGCTTGAACAGCAACTCACCGACGTAGAACAATCGGTCAATCACTGGCTCGAGGTAGCAAACGACATGTTCACCTTCGTCGAGAATGCACGTGAGAAGTTCAAGAATGGTAGTATCGAAACAAAAACAGCCATACTTACGAACCTGGGTTTAAACCTCACGCTAAAAGACAGAAAACTGTGTGTTGACTTGCTCCCTTGCCTTTCACCACTACAAATCATCTCTCCCGAAGTTAGAAAGATATCAGAAAGGTTAAAACCTGAAAAAGGCGTTGTGCCACAAGAACTTTTTGAGCAAGAATGCCTAAAAAGTTCTAAAGTGCTGCCGGACTAGGACTCGAACCTAGATACCCAGGACCAAGACCTGGTGTCCCACTTTACATGTCATGATCGACCCTACCACGATTAATCGTGCCTACGGCTCTTGATAGAGTTTGGAATGCATCGTACAGATGGCCGTATGTTTCTGCAGGTACGTTTGTCTGATTGCCAATGAACTTTAGTAGTGCAAAGATGGGTGTGAGTGCTTGTCGCGCGACAGTACGGTCTTCACTACTCATCGCCTCTTCCTCAGTCTCAACCGCGTTGAGCGTGGCCAACATTTCTTCAGTCATAAAGGGCTCAAGCAACGATTCAAGTTCAGCAACATGAGGAGCTGCCTCAACAAGTTGTTCCTGGTGACGCGTCTTTACCTCTCGTTCCTCCTCACTGAACAAAATCATGAGTCGGTCCAGCAATCGTGTACACTTTTTTTGCACATCTTCGTCTTTCACTTTTTCGATTGCAGCACGCATCTCTTCTTCTTCAAACAAGACCTCAAGCTCCGTCGGATCGTCTGGGTATACACGCCAGGGTTGGAAGCTTTCAAGGTACTGTACATTCCCTGAACTGTCGCGTGTGTAATTACCTAAGTTTGAATCGATGTTAAAGGAGAGGCCGATACCTTCTAGTGCCAAATCAACGTCTTGTATATCCTTCCCCATCTCATCGAGCATGAGGTCTCCTGCGTCTTCCTCATCCTCGCCCTGTCGTCGAGCCTCCTGGAGTGCCGCATGGCCAGTCGTATGCTCAACTCGCGGTCGGTCTATAGTTTGTACCCCATCCTCGTCCTCAGCTGCTTGGTGTACTGTGGGTATATGATGAGGTAGCAGTAGATGTGCGATTTGCGTAAGATAGTATCTCCCTTTTAGCTGCCGAGTCGTTTCGTTCTTCTCTTGGTTATGTAGCACCGAAATAATCCTTTCCTCATTTTGTGGATTTATATATGTCGCACGCTCCTCGCCCTCACCAATCGGCTGATGGTTCCCTGCCTCAAATTTACCTAATCTCATGTCGTTACAGTATACACCCACACTCTAGTTTGCAGCCGGACTAGGGCTCGAACCTAGATTATTGGAGCCAGAAACCCTATTTCCTCGTTTATGTGATGAGCTGGCCTCATCGGTTGAGATTGTCTGTCGACAAAGCACCGTAAAGGTTTTCTGGCTAATTGGCGAACTGCAATATAGGCCTCCTCGGTCGGGTCATTGGAGTGATTGTTCGAACCCGAAGAGGGTCAGCCTCCTAGGTCATTATCTAAAACTTGTTAAAGTGAGGAATTGCAACGCATTCTAACATCGCTTTTCATTCCTTGATGGTTGACCTAGACGGTTCGGAACCTTGAGGGGTAAGGCAGTGAAAGGGTGTATTAGCGGCTTGGTGACCAGTTCCCTGACCCTCTTAGGTCGGGGTGTAAATGGGATAAATGGGACAGTATAAAAGGTTAGGTGCGCATCGTGAATTTCAGTTTTTCGATCGCATGTTGCTGCTGCTCTGCTGTTAACTGTTGGTCATCGGACTCTTCGAGGATGAGTTTGGTGAGCCATTGATGCTTTATGACGTACACACCGCCGACCTTACGAAAACCAATGTTGAGTTTGGTGCGGTAGTGTGCGAAAACGACCGCACCCTGCACAAAATACTTCCCGTCCAGATACTCGCTCACCTCCATCGTATTGCGTAGTGCCTGCTTTGCACGATTCTTGCCGTGCATTGATTTACCGTATATGAGAAGCACGTCACCATTTGCAGACACGTCACCTCTGGTGGAGTTTACCTCCAGCACAAACACCCCACGTGGGCCTACTACCACGAAGTCTATGTCGTAGCCGTCGTCAAACTGGACGTTACGGAATATGTGGTATTCGTCCGGCAATTGCTCTAACTCGAGCAATGCCGTATGCTCGCTGCGTAGTCC
>CAMYLP010000026.1 GCA_947259245.1 uncultured Patescibacteria group bacterium | reverse complement strand
GGTAGTGTGTACGCTTTGGGAGCGTATGGCCCGGGTTCGATTCCCGGCACCCCGAAGATCGGTCCGGGAGACCAATCTTCGAGAACGCCATCTCGAAGATTCATCAAGAAGGCTCATAGCAAACGTGCTATGAGCCTTCTTGTCACTGGGGGACCAACTTTCAAGGAAGCATCTTTGGAAGTTCAGCAGTAACACCTGTAGCAATCATGCTACAGGTGTTTCTGCCATACGGCTTGTAGTGAACATGCTCGAGCTACTGGTGCTGGAAGAGCACAGTTGTGGTTCTGCCGTGTAGAAAGAAAACGCTTCAGGGGAAAAGGATTTTCGGCACTCCGACCAGACGTACACAGATCCACGGTTTACCATCGGCCCGTTCGTGTCTACGCAGGGCCCTTACCCGGGTTGTAAAATCACTATGCTACAATGGCAGACATGAAAAAGACCACAGTTCTGTTCATTCACGGCGGACACATGTATCCAACACATGAAGATTTTCTTGAGAATCTAGAATCTCGAGAGGTTGATCTGGATCGCATGAGGAAGCGTGACCGGTGGTATCAACATTTACAGGAGGAGCTTGGCGAGTCTTTCGACGTACTCTACGCAAGCATGCCAACATCCGATGATGCACACTATGAGGAGTGGAAACTCTGGTATGAGCGCCTCATAGATGCAATAGGGCATCTACCATTTCTCGTGGGACATTCACTAGGTGCCATGTTTCTAGTGAAATACTACTCTGAGAACACACCTGCGAAACCAGTACCCGGAGTATTTCTGGTCGCTGGACGTTACGACCCAATAGAACAAGACTTGTACTCTCATACCAGCTTCACGCACTCTACGAATCCGTCAGTGCTAACTGAACGCGCAGAACATGTTGCTTTCTTCCACAGCAAGGACGATCCTGTTGTTCCCTATGAGAGTTTCGAGCACTATCGCAAACTCGTGCCCGGGGCTGCATTCCACACATTTACAGACCGCGGGCACTTCCTCGACGAGCGGTTTCCTGAAATCGTAGCTGAGATACGCGCTACTGTTGAGAAACAATAGCGCACAGTCTGTTACTGTGATTGAAAGCCAAGGCGCGTTACTATACCAGTACGGACATATGCAGGTGCATAGCTGCCGTAAGAGCAGGGGTGTTTATCCGTCTGCAGTAACGAGGTGATAAATGAGGCAAGAACAAGCGTTTTTGGATGCATTCGACAAGTACGCAGATGCCTTGTATCGGCACGCGTCGTTTCGCGTGTCTGATAGCGAGAAGGCGCGCGACATTGTTTCCGATGCGTTCACGAAAACTTGGGATTACCTCGTGAAAGGGAATACGATAGATGAGTTTCGACCGTTTTTGTATCGTACTCTCAATCGTTTGATCATTGACGAATACAGAAAGAAGCGTACTGAATCGCTCGACCACCTGCTCGATGAGGCGATGGTTCCCGAAGGTGCTTTCGAGGAGCTGGTAGCTGGTAACCGCGACGACATGGAGCTAGCACTCGATGCGCAGCGAATACCGGAACTGCTCGCCGAAATGCCCGTTCAGTATCGAGAGGTCGTGGTGATGCGCTACATGGATGGCCTGATGCCGGCCGAGATAGCCGACATACTCGACCAGTCAGTAAACAACATTTCTGTGCGCATACATCGAGGCGTCACGTGGCTTTCAGAACGTGCCGAAGAACGCAATCTATGAGCAAACTTGAAACACAACTAAAGAAAGCGACCAAGCACATGGTGCTTGTAGAAGAGGACAAAGCGCTCATGCGTGAGCGGCTTGTTTCGTATATGGAACACAAGCCACTACGCAGGGAGCCTGTACATGGACGGCGAGCAGCCACACGGCTTCCACTCTTTGGATTCTTCCGCACACATCATTTGTCGGGTGCGCTTGTCATTGCACTCCTTGCGACCACAAGCACTTTCGGCATGTCATTTGCTGCAGGAGATGCGCTTCCTGGCGATCTGCTGTATCCGGTGAAGGTGAACGTGAACGAAGAAGTGAAAGGAGCGTTCAAGATTTCACACGAGTCACGCATTGAGTTCGAGCAAACACGAGCAGAGCTCCGCCTGAAGGAAGCAAGCCAACTCGCCTCGGAGGGAAGACTGGATAGCAAGAAGCAAGAAGCGGTCGCTAAGCTCTTTGCAGAACACACTGAAGCTGTCACTGAGCAGGTGCAAGAAGTAGAGGAATCTGACCCGGTACTTGCCGCGGAAGTCTCAACAGAATTTGAAGCGGCACTCGATACTCATGAAGCGGTGCTAGCACGGCTCATCGTGGAGGGTGACGACGAAGGAAATAAAGGGGCACAACAGCTCGTCGAACAGGTACGAACCGCTGCTAATGAGGCAGAAAAACTTCGCGAGGAAGCCGAAGAGCGCATGACCGACGATGAGCCAGTGCAGGAGGAACCAGTCGCGGTAGATGCAACACAGGATGTAGAGATTGAGCAGGACCACGCCACACCAAAGACTGAATGAGCTGAGCGAGGCATATGCTGCATATCGCAGAGCCGCTGCATCATTTCAGAAGGTTGCACAACTACTCGAAGTAGCGGGACTCTTTCGTATTGAAATACTGCCAGAGCAATCGGCCACCGAAGAGGGAGACACTAACCTTGTCGTTGGGGAAGAGACAGCAGAGGAAGTCACGACATCAGCAGATGTATCCAGGGAGGTCGCCGAGTCAGCGATTCGTGACGCGCAAACACTCCTCCTCACAAAAGAAGGGTATGATACAGAGCTTGCAACGCAGGCAAATGCACTCATCAAAGATGCAGTGGCTCATATGATGCGTGGCGACATAGCACTTATTCTTGAAGAGCATGATGAAGCAACTGAGCTCTTCAACAGTGCAAGCAAAGAAGCGCGACGCGCGGCAGACCTACTTTCCAATGCTACCGACACAACCGAAGTCAACGCGCAGAATTCGCAAGAGCCAGTCTCTGTAGAGCCCGAGCCGGTTGTGGCAACAGGTACTATTACAGTCTCCCATACGTACGTAGCACCAACACACACGTATCGTGGCGCTGTCACGCTTCCCACACCTTGTACAGCACTAGCGGCAGAGGTATTGGTCATGGAGTCATATCCTGAACAGATCGTACTTGTACTGACAACAGCCGAATCAGCCGACCCGTGCATCGCTGTTGTTGATGAGCGTATGTTTGAGGTACAGGCACCAGCATCAGCCGAGGCTGTACTTACCGGTGTCACGCTCGATGGTGAGCACCAGCCCTTTCAACTGGTACCAGTCACCGCTGAGCCAGCAAGCGAGTAGTCGAGTAGGCATTAGTCACACGTGTCGCTGTAATAATCGGCGCTTTTTCTGTATACTCAGCTCTATATGGATCTACTCACACAACACGTAAACAGCTTTCTAGCACATTTTGGTGTTCAGACCGACATGGTCTTTCTCGGTAATACGGTTGCAGCGTATGCTCTTGCCCTTACCGTCTTTGTAATCAGCACGGCACTCTTCGCGCTCGCACAATTTTATGTACTCTCATGGCTTGCGTCTATCTCACGGCGTACAAAGAATGACCTCGACGATGCGTTTATAAAAATGGTGCGGAGCTTTCGGCCCCCATTTTACCTGTTTCTCTCATTTTGGCTCTCTATCAAGATGCTGTCCATTACTGGTGTTGCAGAGAGCCTGGTCACTGCAGTACTCGTCGTGTGGGTGGTATACCAAGCGGCGATCATCGTTGGAATACTCGTAGAGGACGTGATCTTCCGGCACCTCACGAAAGATAGGGACGAAACCATGAAAAGTGCACTCCACCTGTTAGCTAACCTTGCGAAAGGGGTGATGTGGGTGCTCGGCATCCTCCTTGTTCTGTCGAATTTTGGCATTAACGTTACGTCTCTCATGGCAGGAGCAGGCATCGCCGGTATCGCAATTGCGTTTGCGTTACAGGGCATACTGTCGGATCTGTTCAGCTCCTTTTCACTGTACTTTGACAAGCCGTTCAAGGTGGGAGACTTCATTGTTGTTGGTGAGACCGCGGGTACGGTAAAGCACATTGGGCTTAAGTCGACACGCATACAATCCCTGTCAGGGGAGGAAATAAGCGTATCAAATAAGGAGCTCACCTCAGCACGCATTCGCAACTTCAAACGCATGGAAGAACGTCGGGTAAGTTTCAGTTTTGGCATTCTCTACGAAACTGAATCAGCAAAGGTGCGCGCAGTGCCAGCCATGGTGCAGGAGATCATAGAAAGTATCGACAATGCACGCTTTGACCGTACACACTTCAAGAACTTAGGCGAATCATCCCTTGATTTTGAGGTCGTGTATTACCTCTTGAACTCGGACTATGCAGAGTATATGAACACCCAGCAGGAAATAAATATGAAGCTCCTCGAGATTTTTGAACGTGAGAACATTGGCTTTGCGTATCCCACACGCACAGTATATATGCCAAAATAATGAGGCGTGTCCTGCTCATTTGCCCTCACTCAACTTTATGGGGTATACTTGAGCTTGGCACGTGATACCAGGAGACTGATGTGGCGTGCTGTAGTCGCCGTCGACCGTACGGTTGCGTGGCGGCGCCGTTGTTACTAGTGTAACCACACATTACTATGGAACCAGAAGAAACAACAGGCACACCTGCACCAGATGCAGGAGCACCAGCAGCAGAGCCAGCAGCAGAGCCAGCAGCAGCTCCAGATGAGCCTGCAGCAGAGCCTGCAGCAGCTCCCGAAGCGCCAGCCGCTGACGAGACACCAGCTGCGTAGAGCAGCACGTTCTCAAAACCGCCCGTACTAATGTACTGGCGGTTTTTGCGTCTTTTTTACAGACCTCCATTTTTCTGATACAGTGGTCATACACGGAACTGTGAATGTATTTATTGAATTAACTGAGGATCCGTACCTACCCGCATGCTTTTGAAGCTTACGAACTACACTACTAGTAAGGAAACGCTGCAAAGCGCTATGTACAAACGCGCGTATTTGCGCGTCACACCGGAAAAAACGCTGTAATTCAAGCATAAAGTCGTGCGGCACTGCGGAACTCGCCCGTTTGTATGTCGCAATTACTTACTGTACTACTCCCACTGATCGCCGCAGTCGCAGGCGGCGCCTTGGGCTATTACCTACGCTATGTGGTATCTGCTGGGAAGAAGGGCTCCATGGAGCTCGAGATCAAGCAAATGATGCTTGAAGCAAAAGAGAAGGCGCAAAAGATAGAAGAGGCGGCAGAAAAGCGCATTGAGGGGAAGAAGGTTGAGAGTGAAAAGGAGTTAAAGGAAAAACAGGAATTTGTAAAGAAGGCAGAGTCGCGCATCATCGACCGTGAGGCCTTCCTTGACAAGCGCCAACAAGATCTCGATTCAGAGGTAGAGCAGGTGAAACAGAAGATAGAAGAAGTGCACAGTGTTAAGGAGCGTGTTGACGAACTCAAAGAGTCGCAAGATAAAGAGTTAGAACGGGTTGGACAAATCACGAAGGAGGAAGCCAAGGAGGAGCTTATCGGTCGTCTCGAAAGAGAAAGTCAGGAAGATATAGTAGCGCGCGTACAAAAACTGGAAAAACTGGGAGCTGAGAAGCTTGAACGTAAGGCACAGGACATACTGACCACCGCCATACATCGACTTGGGAATGCGGTAACCACAGACGTACTAACGACGTCCATAGCGCTCCCGAATGAGGAGATAAAGGGAAAGATCATCGGAAAGGAGGGACGGAACATTCGCGCCTTTGAACGTGCCACAGGAGTAGACGTACTTATCGATGACACCCCGGGACTCATCACACTCTCTTGTTTTGATCCGGTACGTCGACAGGTTGCCCGCGTTGCATTGGAAAATCTCATTATTGACGGTCGTATTCAGCCGGCCAAAATAGAAGAGTCTGTCCAGAAGGCAACGGATGAGATAAACCGCATCATCAAAGAGAAGGGCGAACAAGCAGCATATGAGGCAGGTGTGATGAACCTCGACCCACGCGCACTGATGATAGTTGGACGTTTACATTTCCGCACATCGTACGGACAGAACGTGTTACAACATTCAGTTGAAATGGCCCATATTTCGGGCATGCTCGCAGAGGAGTTAGGAGCTGACGTACAAGTAGCTCGAGCCGGTGCTCTCGTACACGATATCGGGAAGGCGGTCGACCATGACGTACAGGGAACGCACGTAGAGATCGGTCGGCGTATTTTACAGAAATTTGGCGTTGACGAGCGCATTATTCAGGCGATGCAGAGTCACCATGAGGAGTACCCGTACGAAACGCCTGAGAGCATCATCGTTCAGGTTGCGGACGCTATATCAGGCGGACGTCCCGGTGCACGTCGTGACTCCGTGGAACACTACCTCAAACGACTGCAGGAGCTAGAGGATATCGCTAACAGTTTCGAAGGTATCGAGAAGAGCTACGCGATAGCAGCAGGACGCGAAGTACGCGTGTTTGTGCATCCAAATGACGTTGGTGATCTCGAAGCGCGAGAGCTTGCGCGCAACATTGCGATGCGCGTCGAGCAAGAGCTCAAGTACCCGGGTGAGATCAAGATAGTTGTGATACGAGAGAACCGCGCCATAGAGATTGCAAGGTAAGATAAAAAACAAACGCCCCATCGGGGCGTTTATTTTATGTATGTGTTGCCGCGATGAACGTCGTGTAGTTAAATTTCAAATCTTGTATCGACTCCTCCAACACTTCAAGTCCATAGAGTTCTGCACAACGGAGGGGTGCTATAACCGCGGTGGTTTTTGGGAGCACACCCTTGCCAAGGTCGCGTGCGGATTGTGCAGTATCTGGGTACTCAGTAAGCTCAATATCAGTAAAGCAGCGTTTGATGTACATACGACACTGCTTTAATGCCTGATCATGTGACGTAATGTTTGAAATTTCGCTTACTTTGGTGCCAGGAAGTGCAAGAAGACAGTGGCGTACATCGATCTCAAAGATGCGCTCGATCTTGAATGTGTAGGAAGCCATTGCGTGTACCGCTTCAATAACAACTCCGCCATTACTGTTTTCAATGGGGAATATTCCCAGCTCAATAGAGCCATTTTCTAGCGCTTTCAAGACTTCTTCGACAGACACAAGGTACTGCAGCTCGCTCTCTGGTAGCTTCGCAAGCTGTATATATCGCTGTGCAGCTTCTTCAGAGAAACTGCCTTCTGCGCCGGAAACTCCGATACTATGTGACATGGTGATGAGTATAACAGATACACAGGCATAGAGGCGTGGGTTTATGCTGTACACTTCGCAGTACACGCTCACATTCGCGCCCGTTACGCATGTCTATAAACCGCTATTGCACGACAGGGTGCCTTTTGTATACTTTTTTCAGCATCACGAAAGTGGTCATTACGAGCGTTTATAATAATAAGCCACATGAACAAAGCAGACATCATCGCAAAAGTGCACGACGTACTTGGCGGTACAAAGGCAGACTCAGAGCGTGCCGTAGAGACAATGATCGATTCGGTCGTTAGTGCACTCAAGGCAGGTGACGAAGTATCCATCGCAGGTCTCGGTATCTTCTCCACCAAGATGCGTCCAGCACGTACTGGCCGTAACCCACGCACTGGTGAAAGTATCCAGATCCCAGCAATGCGCGTACCAAAGTTCCGCGCAGCAAAGGGTCTCAAGGACGCAGTCAAATAAGAAACTACTGCTAACACAAATGACCGCCCTCGGGCGGTTTTTGTGTTACCGTCTCGCTTCGCGTACACTATAGGGAGCAAGCGGTGTGGTGAAGTCGGTGCAAGTCCGACGCTGTCGCGCAACGGTAAGCAGCTCACGCTGCAAGTCCGGTCCCCGCCGTGGAGTAGATTACTCGCGTTAAGTTTGTCTCAACCTGCTTTGCGAGCGGGTCATTTTTATGCAAACACATTTCAACACACATGCCCTTAAATACCTTTTGGGTTTCGGACTTGTTTTCTTCATTCGCTTACTTCCATTTCGTCCTCCCAACGTTGAGCCCGTACTTGCAACAGCAATGCCCTTTGCAAAACGGTTTGGCGCGCTCGGTGGCTTTCTCTTTGCATTTCTCTCCATTGTACTCTTTGACGGTGTCACGAGCGGGTGGGGTATATGGACACTCATTACCGCATGCACGTACGGAGTCATTGGTGCAGCTGCATACTTCTACTTCAAGTCGCGTGAGAGCAAGGCACGCAACTATGTGGTGTTTAGTGTCGTTGCCACCCTTTTTTACGACGCTGTCACAGGCCTTACCATCGGCCCGCTCCTGTGGGGACAGCCGTTCATGGTGGCACTTGTGGGGCAGATACCCTTTACGCTCTACCACTTGGCCGGAAATGTTGCCTTTGCTGCTGTGGTGAGTCCGCTTTTGTACCGATGGGTGGCCGCAAATGAGCGGCTCGCACGCTCATTCCCCTCACGCACGTTGACGTCTTGTTCAAGGTAGGCAGGCAGATGCTCTCGTACCAAACGTGGGCAAGCTGTGTGCACGTCGGACGAGGGGGAGGGCCGTTGACGCACCCCTGTGTGTTTGATACTGTACACAAACTTGCATGGTGCAAGTAACTGTACATTCATACAACCAAAGAGGAAGCACGAATGGGTAAGAAAGTGAAGAAGGGCAAGGAACCGTTGTTCACCAAGAAGCAGCTGAAAAAGCACTTCACGACGCCGGTACCGATACACGTTCAACCGGAGGAAGAAACGGTTTGTAGCACCTATATCTCCATCAACGCGGATAAGAAGGGCTTCAAGACCGTCTACAACTCCAGTTCAAACGATAAGATGCGCATGTCGCGTGCCGACCTTGTCGGCTTCATCGAAAATATTCACAGGGGCAACCATTATCCCGCCCTTCGCACCCATCTTGACGACTAGCAGACCGCTGGATCGTCACACCCCGCAACCGTCATGGTTGCGGGGTTCTTATGTTGTCAAAGTGGCATTGTCCCCCCGGCAGGAATCCTCTTCCCTTGGCCTGTTTTGGTTCGCATTGCATTTAAAACAGCACGACGATACTCACATAGTGTGATGAGCTCTGGTGTCAGCTCACATCAGTATTCTTGTTCACAAAGCTCCAAGAATACTGTGTGGCTCCTACCCGAACTCAGCTGCTCCTCGTGCCTCGGAGCACGCTTCCGTTTGACAGTAAGGTACGAAAGCAAAGTAGTTTGCTTTCTACAAATACAGACATGCATTCTTACATGTCTGTATTTGTACCTTACTGTCCCCCCGGCAGGAATCGAACCCGCATCGCAGGCTCCGGAAGCCCGTATTCTATCCATTAAACTACGGGGGGATTCGCTCTAGCTTACTAGAGAAGGACTCCTGATTCCAGCATTGTAGTTAGTGCAGGTACTTCTTGTTCTTCAGCTTCTCGGGTAGCAAACTCTCTGTGTCGTACATTTCATAGTTCTTGCCGTATCCCTCTTCCTTCATGAGTTTTGTCGGCGCATTTCGTATCTTCAAAGGTATAGGTAGGTTGCCGTACTGCTCTACGTCGCGCATAGCGGCACTCAAGGCGTCGTAGGCACGTCTGTCCTTCTTTGCGCCAGCAAGGTAGGCGACGCCATGCGCGAGGTTGATGCGGCATTCAGGAAGGCCAATGGTCTCGACGGCACGGAAGACCTCATTTGCCACCACAAGTGCCGTCGGTTGTGCAAGCCCCACATCTTCACTGGCAAAAATGACCATTCGTCGCGCTATGAACTTCGGGTCCTCACCGGCTGCTATCATACGTGCAAGGTAGTAGAGCGCTGCGTCCGGTTGGCCCGCACGCATGCTCTTTATGAAGGCACTGACGTGTTTGTCGTAGCGGAGGTGTTTATCCTGCAGAGAGTTCTGAAGTGTTTCCTCTGTTACCTTTCCATAGAGCTCGTGCGCATTCTCGACGATAGCGAGCGCCTGTCGTGCGTCACCGTTGGCACGTTCTACCACCCACGCCTCAGCCTTTGCGCTGAGCTTCATCTTTGTGCGCTTCAGTATCTGCTCAAGTTCATCGTCTGCGAGCTCGTGGAGCGTGAAGACACGACAGCGCGAGAGCAGGGCAGGTATGACCTCAAAGCTGGGATTCTCTGTGGTGGCGCCCACGAGCGTGAGTGCACCAGACTCTACATACGGCAGGAGAAAGTCTTGCTGCGCTTTGTTAAAGCGATGTATCTCATCAAGAAAGAGAATTTTCGGATGGTCAGTTGCACCCGCTGATACAATCTTCCTAATATCTGCCTTACCAGCGCTCACTGCGGAGAGCTCAAAGAGTTCTGCGTCCAGAGTACGGGCGTAGATACGGGCAAGGGTTGTCTTACCCACACCGGGAGGCCCCCATAGTACGAACGAGAATAAATGTTTACGCTCGATAGCCCCGTACAGTGGCCCACCCGGTCCCACAAGGTGTACCTGACCCACAAAATCTGCCAAGGTTTTGGGCCGCACCCTATGTGCAAGTGGTTCCATCGCTCCACTATACGCTCATCCCTGGCTGAATGCGAAACGGAGACTCTAGGAGCAACGACCATGCCATTTTCGAAGCACTTGACAAATATGTATAGGAAGGTATAATCTGCAACAGAATTCGGAGGAGTTGATGTCGCTTGACGAGTCACTCGCCGCGTCTATTATGCAAGGCAGCTGTTAAAGCGCCGCAAATGAGCCACTATTGGGCTCCACGAAGACGCAGGAGCGTGCCTCCTCCCACAAGTACACCTTAACCCCGTCCTAGACGGGGTTTCTTATATACAATTAATGACGTGCTGTAGACATTCCACAGCTGTGCATACCAACCATCCCAGACGAGCCATAGAATACTCATAGTGATGAACGCAAGCGCGATACGGACCGTGTACCAAGGTTTGCTTGTAGTCATTTCACACCCGCCTTGTGTCCATTGAAAGAAGGTACACCACTGCAACGAGCGCATTACTTCATTTGTGTGTGGCAACAGTGTACATGTGCATGGTACACTTAGTTTTTAGAACATACTCATACGAAAGGAGGTGCATCGTGAACATAGGAATCAGCCCTGATTTCCTAGAATACCTTGAGAGTGTCGCACGTGGCGAACATGTTCTGTACCATGCCGGCATGGACATGCTCACTGTGTTTAGCTCACCACGCGACCCCATCCTTACTGACGAGCCATACCCCTTTGCCATGGCTGCGCTCTTTGACCCTTGGGCGGAAGACAGACCGTACGCAAATACGGTTGGATACTGTTTTTATAGCATGCGAAGTTTCTTTCGGGTCGCGAGAGGGGTGCAACTGCTACCCTATTTCAACGCTGCCGCTATCGATGCCCGAATGTTCATTGCGGTATTTGAGGAAGAGTTGCTGACCTGGTCTGGGTGGCAACTTGAGCACAATGATGCGTTTAAAGAAACGCGACTACAACACGAGCCAGGGCAAAGTAACAAATCTCTGCAAGCGGCTCTTGACGTGTACAAAAGAAAGAATGAAGAGATCATTCAGAGTATTTGGGAAGCACTGCAAAAAGGCACCATGCCCAGCAAACTGCCCACCACTGTGTTTCAAAAAATACTTCTGCCGCATCCACATGATCGCACGCGCACTCAAGATGGTCTCCCTGTATGACCTCAACCGCCGCATTATGCGGCGGGATATTTTTTGCGCTCAACAAAGGCCGACAGTGTGGTATAGTCGAAATTAGATACTGAACAAGGGAGGTGCATCATGTCTTACAGCATCAGTCCTGACTACGAGTCATATGTACAGGCTGTTCAAGAAGGAACGCGAGTCATCTACCACGCAGAGGAGCAGGCTCTGACCATATTTCGTGAGCCGTTTATTGCGGCTGAGTACGATGAGCCGTATCCGTTTCATTTGGCAGAACTGAGAGATCCGCACAACGATGCCAAGCGGCCGGTTGGCTATGTTTTCTACAAACTGCATGACTACCTCGTCACAAGAGGTGGCCTACAAGTTGCACCGTACCTTGCACAGGAAACATTTACGACACACATGCTTGTTTCTACGTACTCGGAGCTCATGAGGTCCTGGAATGGATGGTCTCTGGCACGCAACCAAGAGTACAAGCGACAACGTCTCGAGCACGACCGTGAGCTGACCGACATACACATGCAGAATAGTCTGGACGCAAACAGAGAGAGGAACGAAGACATCCTACACAACATGTGGAACGATCTCGTGGACAGGGTTCTACCAGTCCACCTACCTTCCTCTGCCTTTCAAGATGCCCTGTGGGGAAGAGTCAACAAGAGGTACTAAACCACCACCCGCCGCACTACGCGGCGGGCCTTCGTTTGCCTATAATGAGCGCAGAAGGACTACTCGTGCAGACCTATATGCAGTTCGTATAAGTGTTTGTATTCACCTGCCTCTTTCTCAATAAGCTCAGCATGCGTACCGACATCGAACTGAAGGGCGTCGTACATTTTTCCATGAACGTACTCAAGTGCGGGTAGGGAGAATCGAACTCCCGTCTACTGCTTGGAAGGCAGTCATTCTACCACTAAACTATACCCGCGATGTTCCCAATCCTACCAGAAAAGGATTGTTTTGTAACACTGCCCACTACTCCATCTTTGCACGTGGCGTGTATGTAATATTGACTCCCATTTCAGCGGCAACAGCGATGTATTCCTCAATGAGTTCTGAGACGTCGTTGCCATGTACCGACTCAGTGCGGATCAGCTGTGCGAGGTCTAGGAAACGGTCGTAGTTCTGTTGATATTGGGGGCCCAGTGCTTCGTCCTGTCTTTCGGACCAGCGGTCGACAAGTTCGTTAAGTTGGTCTACAAGCGGTCCCTCAGCGCCAGAAAAGATTTCGCCTAATGTCTTATCTGCCCCTGCCACATACTGTTCCTCCAACTGTGCGAGTGCTTCCGGCTGCGTAAGCGCGTAGGTGTATACAAAGGCCCGTGTGTCTTCCAATAGGGCGCGCATGTGTGCTGCACGCACTTGTATAATGCGGTGTTCTTCGTCGTAGTCGACGAGCCACTCACCGCTCGGCTCTACGACGTAGCCTTTCTTGTCCAAACTGAGATCGAAGTGTGGCTGTTCGAGTACATCAAACGCGCTCGGCGGCATGGTTACCGGTACGCGCTCGCCGTTTGCGATGCGTTCTTCTAGCTCTGGCGGATAGTCCACCACTTCTCCACCAAGGCTAAGAGGGTGGTTGTGCACACGGACGTGCGTCATTTTGCTGCCGGTAATGTTTGCCTTGAGCTGTTCCCACCTACCAGTATCTTTCTCATGAATTTCTTCGACCTTCAGCACCGTTTCCTGGGACTCGCCATATGTTGCCTCGACCTTCGTTACGTTATCCTCCCCGTCGATCTCGTTTATCTGGACGAGCGAGCCCTCGCGACCGTAGAAGTCCATGAGGGATTCACCCTCATCGGACCATACACGTTCGTCCAGACGTTCGAGTGCATCTTGGAGTACTCGCTCACGTTCCTGTTCGCTGAATTCACTTATGTCTGGCCAGTCCTCGTAGTCAGCTTCAGCTTGAGCAGCACCTGCGGCACCCAGGAGCGACATCGAAAGCATCATGGGACGTACCACTTTCTGCAGTGTGCTTTCACGTAGTTTGGTGAGAATTCCTTCCGCCTCCTCTGCCTTTTCTGGAGCACGTTCCCGGAGTGGCTCAAACTTTGACCGCAGCCCTGCTTCACGTTTCTGTATGTACGCCTCTACTTCATTGGCAACATGTAGCTGGTAGTGTTCCATCGACTCGTACGACTCTTGTTGTGCTTCCACACCACTTTCCTCTTCTGAGGGGTGTACTTCTCTGTCGTTGTCCTGTTGTCCTTCAATGTTATGCATGGTTTTCTTCCAAGTTCTCGGCGTCATTGGGAAAAGCGCCACTTGTGTCTCCCGAGCGGTACGTAAGTTCGGTCAGCTCTACCTCGGCTTTGTCAAAGAGCGCCTCCAGGCGCTCTTTATATCGCTTCACAATAACGTCACGCATGTCTCTTTGCGGTTGGTCACTCATGCGTGTGCCGTGTTACTTCACCTTATATACCTGGTCGATGATGCCATACTTCTTTGCTTCTTCTGCGGTCATAAAGAAATCACGGTCGACATCCTTTTCAACCTGCGTAAGATCTTTTCCAGTGTTCTTTGCGAGTATCTTGTTCAAACGGTCACGTGTCGAGAGTATGTGCTTTGCAGTTATCTCAATGTCTGCTGCTTGGCCTTGGACACCTCCCCATGGCTGGTGAATCATTACCTCGCTGTTCGGTAGTGCAAAGCGCTTGCCCTTCGCACCAGCTGAGAGTATCACCGAGCCCATGCTTGCGGCAACACCTACGCAGACGGTGCTGACATCCGGCTTCACAAAGTTCATGGTGTCGAGAATGGCGAGTCCCGCGGTGACGGAGCCACCGGGGCTATTTATGTAAAGCTGAATATCTTTTTTCGGGTCCTCCGAGGCAAGGAAGAGAAGCTGTGCGACGATAAGGTTCGAGGTGTAGTCCTCGATAGGTCCGCCGACAAACAGAATGCGCTCCTTTAGGAGGCGGGAGTAAATGTCATAGGCACGCTCGCCAAACTGGGTCTTTTCGATGACCATCGGTACGAGATTTGCCTGTGATGTGTCTTCTTTTTGCATATCTTTTTGCATATGAGAGCTAGTCTACCTGACTTTGACAAGACTGCAAGGTGTGGTGAAGCGACAGATCATCCACCAAAGAGCCACGGAGCACCCGATGCAAGCACACCAATGGGCAAACCCGTGAAGAGGTAGAAGAGAACAGAGAGCGCAACTCCGAAGAACGGACCGATGATGGTAATGAGCAACCAAAACAGCAACAGCGTGAGCAGCAATCCTCCCTGCATGAGCATGGCCTCAAAACGTTGAAAGCCAATCGCCGCTTGATAGGGCAGCACAGACTTCAGCAATTTAGAGCCATCAAGCGGGGGGATCGGGAGAAGGTTGAAGAATGCGAGAAGCACATTAATGAAAACAATGAGCCCCGCCAGCACAACAAAATTCTCTGGTAGGGTGCCAAACCCATATCGCATGATGAGACCAAAGACAACAGCTAGCAGAATGTTGACTCCCGGTCCGGCAAACGCCACTTTCGCCTCTCCCCACTTTTGGTCTTTGAGGTTGTAGGGATTGTAGGGTACGGGTTTTGCCCAACCAAAGAGAAAGCCCGCATTCAACAGTACGAGAAGACTCGGCACCAGTATGGTACCCACTAGGTCGATATGAGGGATCGGATTGAGTGTCAGCCGGCCCTGCAAACGGGCGGTGGGGTCTCCGAGCATCTCAGCAGCAAATCCATGTGAGACCTCATGGATGATGATAGAAAAGATGAGGGCAAGAAAGAAAAAGATGACAAAGGGGTCCATAGATGTTGCAATTCGTAGGCCCTATGGTACCATACGTGGACTTTTATGGCGAAAGTTTGTCCAGTGACGAATAAGAAATCAAGCGTTGGGGGGCGCTATAGTAACCGCGTACGCGCGACGCAGTACAATCCTTGCGGTAAGGTGCGCCGTCAGGTGAACTTGGTGAAACGCCGCATCTACGTACCAGAGATCGATAAAACGATAAATGTCACACTTTCTACGCGCGCTATCAAGAACATAAACAAGAACGGTGCATACAAGACGTTGAGAGAAGCTGGCCTAATATAACAAGAACAAGCCCCGCCAACAGCGGGACTTTTTAAAAACTATATGGTAAATGGTGCACGCATCATTTGCTCAAACCGCTCAATTCCTACCGGTGCTGCATGCGTTGCACCCCAGTACGTGGTACCGCATGATTCACATTCTGGATGACCGAAGTAGTACTGACCTCGATATAGACCGGTGACGTGCTTTACGATACGACCACCACACTCATCGCACGTGCCCTCTACTGTTGGTACACGAAATGATCTTGTTGGATCAAGTTTTGGAACATCAGCCATTGGTCACCTCCACTGTTATAAGTCTGTGTTCAGTCTAAGATATAGTTATCGTTTCGTCCACCACCATGACCCTTTCTAGTAGCTTTAGTTGCGTGGTACACTCATAGCAATGGCTCAAAAACTCATCATTGCCAACTGGAAGATGTTCCCTACGAAGCCGGCAGAGGCGAAGCGCATCTTTTCCGGCATACAGAAAGGTGTCTCGAAGGTACGGGGCGCTCAGACAGTCGTCTGTCCGCCATATGTGTTTCTGCCCGAGCTCGCCAAGTTGGCGAAGGGAGGCAAGGTCAAGCTTGGTGTACAGGACCTATTCTACGAAGAGAGCGGTGCCTTCACAGGCCAAGTGTCACCTGCTATGGCAAGTGCGTACAAGGCCACGTGGGCGATCCTCGGACACAGTGAGCGCCGCGCACTCGGCGAGAGCAACGAGCTTGTAGGTCGCAAGGTGCGCTACACGATACAGCAAGGTTATACTGCGGTTCTTTGTGTTGGCGAGCGTGGGCGAAGTGAAGATGGTGAATACTATACCTTTATACGCACCGAGCTCGAAGCAGTGTTTTCAGGACTTCGGCGCAAAGACTTAGAAAGACTCGTCATCGCTTATGAGCCAATTTGGGCGATCGGCAAACGTGCCGAAGAGGCCATGCAAACGCGCGATCTCATGGAAATGACATTGTTTATCAAGAAGATTCTGACCGAGCGCTTTGGCCGTAAGCCGGCAGAGCGCGTACGCATACTCTACGGTGGCTCCGTGAAGCCGAATAATGCAGCGGAGCTAGTACATGAAGGCGGCGTCGACGGGCTTCTGGTGGGCTCTGCTTCGCTTGATGTGAGACAGTTTTTAGAAATACTAAATGTTGCTGCTGCAGCGTAATCTATGGCAGAGTACAAAACACTGCAAGACATGCCCGATATTCGAGGGAAGCGCGTGTTGGTCCGTAGTGAGCTAAATGTACCTATCGAGAATGGTGTTGTGACCGACAAGTTTCGCGTAGAAATGGCCGTACCAACGCTTATGGAGCTCTCGAGTCGCGGTGCAAAAGTCATTGTAGTCGCGCACCTTGGCCGTAAGTCTGATGATAGCCTGGCCCCGGTATACGAAGTGCTCCGTGAGCTCGTTCCTGGTACCGAGTTCGTGGAGGACGTGGTGGGGGAGCAGGCACGGGGAGCGATCGAAAAGCTTTCGGAGGGCAGTGTGCTCCTACTTGAAAATGTGCGAAGCCACGAAGGTGAGAAAAAGAACAACGCGTCGTTTGCAGACGCCCTAGCATCCCTTGCAGATTACTATGTGAATGATGCTTTCGGTGCGACGCATCGTACACATGCGAGCATCGTGGGGGTACCGGCACGCATTCCGGGTTTTGCGGGCATCTTACTGGATCGTGAGATCAAAGAATTGTCCAAGGGGCTTCAACCAGGCACACCATCGCTGTTCATACTGGGTGGTGCAAAGTTCGAAACAAAAGAACCGCTCCTGGAGGCAGCCCTAGCCCGCTACGATACTACGTTCATCGGCGGAGCACTCGCGAACGATTTTTTGAAGGCGGAGGGATTTTCTGTCGGAAGGTCACTCGTATCAGAACATGGCGCAGAGAAGGTTTCAGAGCTTCTTGCCAGCGGCAAGGTCATGGTTCCGGCAGATGTGGTCGTAGAGAGCCCCAACGGTGTTCATACGAAACACGCAGACCACGTGGGCCCTGAAGATAAGATCGTCGATATTGGTCCCGAAACAGTCACTGAGCTTGGCGTGCGCATAACTCACGCCAGCAATATTCTGTGGAATGGCCCGCTTGGTCTTTTCGAAGATGGGTACATGGAGAGTACGAAATGTGTTGCACAGTTGGTCGCGGAGGCCGCTGGTCACTCTATTGTTGGAGGAGGTGACACGGTCGCCGCGATACGCGAACTCGGACTTGAACAGGATTTCGGTTTTCTTTCAACCGGCGGTGGCGCGATGCTCGACTACCTAGTCGACGGACAGCTTCCCGGTGTCGATGCACTCATCGCCTCAAAGCATA
>CAMYLP010000025.1 GCA_947259245.1 uncultured Patescibacteria group bacterium | reverse complement strand
AGTACTCCTCCTTCATGCGAGGGCACGCTCCGGATATGAACCCACCTTCCCAGCGGAAGTAGTGGATCTGTGAGTCAAAGAATGGAAAGTCCATTCCTTCTGGGAGGACGACGCGGACCGTATAGAAACGCTCAGCGCCGCCGTCTCCCGGCTTCGGACGGAACCACTCGCTTACACCACGCCCGCCGCCAGGTTCGTAGTCCTTTAGTGCATTGTAATCAAGCCCCATTTATCCTCCTTTCCTACTTATGCAAAGCTACCAGCACGGTTCAGCACCTTGTATGGACGCTCGGCAACCGAGCTAATGCTCAGACGCTTCATGGCAACCGGCTCGGCCAACTCATAGATGACCACGCGGAAGTTACCGTCGGCCTCCGGCCAATCTTCGACGAGTTCCTCGACCTCTGCCAGAGTCCGGGCAGGAATCAAGTTGACGCTAGCTGCCCAAGGATACGCGGCAAGTCGCGCTTCCTTCGAGAACTGCGTGTCCTTGTCGATGCTCATAACGGCAAATAGTTTGAGTGTGTCTTTAGGCATTTACTTCCTCCTCCTTCATTTCAAACAGGTTTTCTCCTACCTTCAAATCCCAGGTGAATGGAACTTTCAGGTCTACCTCGAACACTTCATGGATCAGTTTAGTAAAGTTTCCTGCCTCTGTCAAGACCTGATCCACAACATCTTGTGTTTTATCTCTGTCGAACACATCGAAGATGAGTCCATCATGGTTTGACATGATCGGGACTGCAAGCCCGGACAGGGCTAGAGACAGTTGGTGTCCGAACGTCTGAACGAATGGGAGCAGATGTTCCGGATTCTTGAGGAGTACAAAGACGGCTTTCAAGCGCCATTCGCGCTGCAAGAAAACCAATCGTGTCCCAATACCAAGCACGGTATTGGAGAGCTTTTGGACGACACCGCGCATGTACTAGACATGGGTACATCATTGGATGTGCCACAGGTGCCGAAATTCAATGTGAGTCAGCTTACGGTGGAGGTTGCTGTTCGCACAAGCATGCACGAGCAGTGTGACGCTCTCTTGCTGTCGAACACACTTCCGTGGAACGAACTTCCCCTCTGGATACGACTTGTATCATTTGGAACACCGTTTTCACCGCTTCGATGGCGCGGATTGAAAGCGCCGGGAGGTTACTCTGGACCGTATCTATTACCATTGGTGCGGGCTCGCATTAAATTGTTGCGAGAGTACGGCGTGATCAAGCCCATCATCGCCTGTGGCGGCATTACGAAGCCATGTCATGTTGCACAGCTGTGCGATGCCGGGGCAGATGCAATCGAGTTTGCCTCTGTCGCAATGCTGCGACCGTGGCGTGTACAGAGAATCATTCGGAAAGCAAATACATTGACCTGGAGGAAAATCTAGTGCAACCTACGACACTTACCCTGAGGAGAATAGATGATTTTCATCATCATTTCCGCGTGCAACCGACGCTACAGCAAGTACTCGAGTTGCTAATACTCTATTGTGGACGGGCTATTGTTATGCCAAACCTCGCCAATGCGGTGCTTACTGCAAAGCAGGTGATCTGGTATCGAAACGAGTTCATCAACATACTCGACTGGCTTGCACAAGGACGGAGCTTTATGCCGCTCATGACCATTGCCATACAGGACAACACGACACCAGAGATGGTGCTCGCGGCCCACGAGGCAGGGGCCGTAGCGGGTAAGGTGTATCCGCTTGGTGTCACGACGAATTCCGACAATGGGCTGCGAGAGTTCTTTACACAAAACATGAATGATGTGTACAGAACGATGAAAGACTGTGGCATGAAACTGTTGCTACATGGGGAGATCGACGCGGAACGTACCCTGACAACGCAAAGAGAGGATGCGTTTTTGCCGATCTTCGAACGTCTGGTAAACGAGAATCCGGACCTCAAGATGGTCTTCGAACACGTTTCAACCAAGAATGCGGTGGAGCTCATTAGGCAAATGGGTCCAAATGTGGCAGGTACGATCACCGCACACCATCTGGTAGACACGCTGAACGACGTGATCGGCACCGGTGTCGCTCCGCATCACATGTGTATGCCCGTACCCAAGCATTACGACGATCGCGATGCACTGGTTGAGGCAGCGACAAGCGGCAATCCAAAGTTCTTCTTTGGTTCCGACTCAGCTCCTCACGCGAAAGAGCACAAGGAATGTGCACACGGTAAGTGCGGACAGTTTACTGTACCGCATGCACTGTGCATGCTTGCTGAGGTATTTGAAGGACAAGGCATGCTCTATCGTCTAGAGGACTTTACCTCCCGTTTTGGCGCAAACTTCTACGGACTACCGCTGAACGAAGGTACAGTCACACTCGAGCACGTGGTATGGGAAGTACCACCGACTTATGGTGACTTCGTGCCACCGAATGCAGGTAAACTCCTGAACTGGCGCATTGTCAGTACGTAGCAATATTGCACGTGTATACCGCTCCTCATTAGGAGCGGTGTTTTTCTTATGGATCTTTCGTGTGAGCACACGACTTGCAGGGCGCCATGGGTGTGATAGTGTCGAAAGTGGAACGACTAACTGGGGACCAAACTGGGAGAACACCAATGACGCTCGTAATACACTGTCAACGGGAAGGCGCAACGATCGAACGGGAGCATATCAACGAAACATACTGTCCGAACTGTGGACGTACGTATGGAGATGGCCATAACGAAACATGTTGTTTTCATGTCACAGAGAAGGTCGATGTCCGAGCGTTACCGGAAGGTGACGCAGACATACAGAAAGTCTTTGCCTCGTCCTGAGGCGCACTGCAACACATCCCGCTCTTGCGGGATGTTTTCGTACTAGGAGAAACGATCAGAGAAGTTCCCGGCTCTTGAGCTTACGCAAGAGTTTCGCCTCAAGCTCCTTGACCGTACCGTCATTTAGTAATTGTATATCTGCAGCTTCCATTGCCCGGGCGAGGTTCTGCTTGCTCGCGTCATCTGATCGCATCTCTTTCTCCTGTGATGCCTTGAACTCTTCAAAAGACACGTCGTCTTTCATACTGCCCCGTACGTGCACACGGTCATACCGTGTACGCAGGTCAGCGTCGAGCGCTATGACGACACCACCCTTTTCTTGCATATATGCAACCTCTGCTGGTGTGTACTGTGGTTCGAGGATGACGCGCTCCGCTCTTGGGTCTATGGTGGCATATGCAGCCTCCATGAGTGCTGTGGGGCCCTTTGTACGGTACTGGTTTGCGATAGCACGTCGTGCATGTCGGTCCGGCTTCATACCCCCACGCTCTGCCTCACGTGCGAGAAACTCGGACACCGACACGTATGAAAAGCCGTGCTCGCGTGCAAGGTAGTTCGTGATAGTTCCCTTTCCGGCGCCGTGTGTTCCTGTTATGCCGATAAGGATCATGCGCTACTACGTAGACTTCTTTTTCTTATTCTTGCTTGTTTTGGAAGCCTCTTCCTCCGCTGCACGTTTCTCGGCCTGCCGTGCTTCCACCGTAACGAGGAGCGGCGCAGCAAGAGCGAGCGAGGAGTACGTTCCCGCAAAGACACCGACCGCAAGGGTAAGTGCAAAGTACATGGTGGTTGGACCACCAAAGATAAGGAGTGACAGTACGACAAAGAGTGTAGTGACAGACGTGTTGATCGACCGAGCATAGGTTTGTGACAGTGCACGACCTACGGTTTTCGAGAACACTTCTTCTTCTTTTTCTTCCTTATTCAGAAGCAGATTCTCCCGCACGCGATCAAAGATAACAATCGTATCGTTTACCGAGTAGCCAAGTATAGTGAGGAGCGCCATTACGATGAGCACATCGACCTCGGCTCCTGCCACCTGCCCCAATATGGCAAAGGCACCGAGCGGTATCAAAAGGTCGTGCAGCAACACAAAGATCGCTATGAGCCCGTAGGACCATGAGGAGACACCTGCAAGCGGTTCACCATCATCATCCATACCGCGTACGTTTCGAAACGCAAATGCGACATAGAGAATGATGAGTACGGCAACAACAGCTATCGCCACAAACGCCTTGTTCTTGAGCTCCTCACCGATGATGGGACCAACCGTCGCACGACGCTCGACTATCATGGAGTATTCCTGTGCCAGTGCTGCCTTTATCGGGGTGAACTCCTCCTCTGTGATGTCGCGCGTGCGCAGGATGTATCCATCCTCACCACTCTGACGAAGTGAGTACCCTCCTATCCCAAGTTGGTCAAGATCTGCCTCAATGGCACCCTTGTCGGGAGTCATCACCCTGGCGTCCTCGTACCGTACCTCCACAATGGTCCCACCGGTAAACTCTATACCAAACCGAAGTCCCCAGATTGCGAGTGCGGCGATAGACACTGCGGCCAAGATTCCTATGACGGTAAATATTCTTTTCCTATTTTCAACAAAAAACATACTATTCTTTAGTTCGCACACCGCTTTTCAACAATGCAGGTGACCTGTCTGCGATGCCAGTGAGAGCAAGCATAAATGTGCGCGTCACGGTCATAGCAGTAAACATAGACGCGAGGATACCGAAACCGAACACCAGTGCAAAACCTTTCACTATTGAGGTACCGAACCAAAAGAGAATGATGGCACTGATGAGACTTGTGAAGTTGCCATCACGTATCGGTGACCACGCGCGTCTGAATGCTTCCTGCACTGCCTCAGCATATTCTTGCTCTTTACGAATTTCCTCTTTGAGGCGCTCGAAGATAAGCACATTCGCGTCAACCGCAATACCTATGGAGAGGAGAAATCCCGCTATACCGGCAGCTGTGATGGTCACGGGCAGGTACATAAAGATACCCAGCATGATAGTGACGTATACCATGAGAGCGAGAGCTGCCACAAAACCCGGCACACGGTACCAGACAGTCATGAAGAGAAAGACAAGCGCAAGGCCAATCATTCCGGCTTTGAGGCCCTTGTCGAGAATCTCCGCGCCCAGCGTGGCACCCACTGTTTGGGTACTTAACAGCTCGATCGGCACCGGAAGGGCGCCGAGGTTAAGGTTCCGCGCAAGCTCCTTAGTCTCGTCCGGCGTAAAACTACCCGTGATGTCCGCGGTACCGCCCGTGATAGCGGTACGTATAACAGGATCGCTGATGAGACGTCCGTCAAGAAAGATGGCAAGCTGCCTCCCAACGTTGGCGGTGGTGATGTCAGCAAACAGAGACTCTCCCTCATCATTGAACCAAACGCGCACGATATAGTCCGTTGAAAAACCACCGCCTGCAGTATTTTGTGGTGCAAGTGGTTGTGCACGTGTAATGTAACGTCCCGTGAGACCCGTCTCCGTATAGACCGGTTCTGTTGATGTCCCCTCGGGGTCACTGACGAGTTTAAACTCGAGCTCCGGTGTCGCTCCGATCATGTCAATTGCCTCCTGCAGATCGGTGACACCCGGCAACTCAACAATCAGCCTCTGTGTATGCTCGCTCTCAGAAAGTGCGCTCGCCTGCTCAACCTGCACGAGTGGCTCCGATACGCCAAACATGTTCACGCGAAGCTCGATCACATCTCGGAGAGCACGCATCGCTTCGGGCACTTCCGTTGGTTGAATGCGCGAAGTATCCGCTTCATACACTAAGTGACTTCCCCCGACCAAATCGAGTCCGAATCGGAACTTGCGGTCCTCATCAGGATCGCTCTGCACTGAGTGGAGCGCCCATGCGAGTGCGCCTGCAAGCAGTAATAAAATAACGGCCCACGACCGATATACCGTAACGTTCATGGGCTTTAGTATAGCCGTTTTCCAGCACCGCGCAACGTGTGGTATACGTGCGCAGGGCTATCTTCCCCGTTGCTGCTGTTTGAGTTCACTGAGCGTGATAAGGTTCTCAAACACCTTGGCAATGGTGATGGGACCTATCCCGCCGGGCGTCGGAGTGAAGACCGAGGCTTTCTCCGCAACAGAGGGGTCAGCATCACCAACGAGTGAACCATTCATCTCGCTGCTGCCAGCATCCAGTATGATCACGCCATCTTTCACCATGTCGGGTTTTAAGAAGTGGGCTTTTCCCGCACCAAGTATCACAATGTCCGCCCCGCGCATGATCGATGGTATGTCGGCAGTGCTCTTATCTACGACCGTAACGTCTGCACCAAAACGCTCCGCCCATATAGCAGCAGGTGCACCCACGAGCCGCCCCTTCCCAACCACCACGGTCTTCTTTCCCACAACCTTTACGTGTGTCTGGTGTAGCACTTCTGTAAATGCGGCAACGACCGGGGGCATGAAAGGCAATGCGTCTTCCTCGAACTGCTGATACGCTATGGTACCAATGACATCGACATCATGTGATAGTGGGTACAAATGTAGGACCTCGTCCAGTTGATACTCTTTTGGCAAAGGCAGCTGTACGATGACCCCGTCGTAGTTTTTTGTAGTGTGCAGTATCAGCCGCAGCAGTTCCTCCTCGCTTTGCTTCACGGGAGACATGCGAACAACATCCACCGGTATGCGCAGTGCTGCACCGAACTGTTGCTTGAGCGCCACAAATATCTTCATTTGGGGCGTCTCATGGACAACGACAACTGCAAGCTTTGGCTTACGCACCAGTGCACGTAAGCGCGGCTCCAACGCTCGCTGCAACGTGGTGGCAATACGGTTCCCGTCAACTATCATGCGGCTTAGTGTATCACAAAATGCCTGCTTTTGTGCCGTAATATCCCGTTAGGCAAGTCCCTCCATATTCAAGAGCTCTGCTATACCCTCCTCCAACATCACCTGTGGCTTCCATCCAAGAAGCTCCCGAGCACGCGTACTATCTGCGATGCACCGCGCGGGCTCTATACGTGCCTCTATTCGTATAGTTTCTCCTCCAATGTGTTGTGCAAGTTCGTTCACCGAGGTCTCAATACCACTCCCAAGATTGATCACTTCACCTTTACCCACATTAGGGCTGTCTGCAGCTCGAACGAGCCCGGCTATGATATCATCTATATGAACGTAGTCTCGAGTATTCGTACCGTCACCAGCAATGGTCAGTGGCTTCCCTTCTGCCTTCAATTTCAGGAAGCGCCCTACAACCAGAGCGTATGGTCCCTCTGGATCGAATCGTGGTCCATATACATTAAAGAACCGTAACGACGTCGTCTCTATACCATAGAGTTCGCTAAAAAGCTGCAAGGTGCGCTCACCGATGTACTTGTGCAGACCGTAAGGACTTTTTGGTAGCGACGACAGCTCTTCATGTAGCGGTACCGACACCTGGTCACCATACACTGCGGCAGATGATGCTAATATCACGCGTCGCACGTTGTTTGCGGTTGCGGCTTGTAGAACGGAAAGTGTACCGTTAACGTTTACGTCATGTGTCTCCACTGGATCGTCGATCGAGTCCTGCACGCGCGGTAGCGCCGCAAGATGAAAAACGACGTCAGTGTTTCTAAAAAGATCTGCCATCAATGTATAGTTTCGAATGTCGTCAACAACGTAGGTCGCATCCTCAAATATACGCTTTTCGTCTTTTCCAGCGTTGTAGTTGTCAACCACAAACACCTCGTGCCCGCGGGCTAGAAGCGCTTCCACTAGGTTGGAACCAATGAAACCTGCGCCCCCAGTTACAATGACTTTACTTTTGTTCATATATATGTTGTAAGGAGTGTATACCGTGTTGTGCTGTTTGTCACGCTTTTTTTAGACGGTAAGAACGTTGGGATAAACCGGAGGCAACAACAAGCACTGTGGTTTGCAGCACCAGCTGCACGCAGGCTGTGCTCTCCATCATGCAATTAGAGTGTGATTGAACTAGGAAAACAGTGGCTATTCTGGTCCTATTTACCTGCTGCTGATAACAAAGTCTTGATCGTCTTTAGCCCTATCTCAAGATCCAAGAAAAGACTGCGGTTCTTGAGATAGTACAAGTCATACGACAGTTTATTCCTCGTCTCGTCGAAGTCGACGCCATGGTGCGGATGTTCGTGATGGTTGAGCTGAGCCCACCCTGAGAGACCAGGTGTGATGAGGTGTCGTGCATTGTAGTATGGTATTTCATTTGCGTACTGCGCAACCGCATCTGCAAACTCAGGACGGGGACCTATGAGTGAATATCCGCCCAAGAGCACGTTCCAGAGCTGTGGGAGCTCGTCGACACGGCTCTGACGCAGTATAACGCCAACTCGTGTTACTTGGTTCTGGCTGCTCCACTTGCCACCATCGTTTGCAACTGTCATTGTTCGGAATTTCACAAGGTCAAGCGGCTGATTATCCTTTCCTACCCTACGCTGGAAAGAAAAGAGTGGTCCCCCGTCATCGAGCTTAATGGCTAACGCTACAAGTGGTAGCAGTAAAAGTGTAGCGACACCGAGCACCAGCGAGGCTATTATATCGAATGCGCGGTGGTATACGTTGTACAGTAATTGCGGTTGGCGTGTAATGTGTTCAATGAACCACGTATGTTCAAGCATTGAAATCGGTATGCGGCGGAAAATGCTTTCGTATAGCTGCAGAGCATCTAGTATGACAAGGTTTGGGTGTAAGAAGAGGAGATTGTAAAACACCGGCGTAATATTTGCGACGCGGGGGTCACGCGTGTCCACAATAATGGTTGTGATCTTCTCCTGCGTGATAAATTCAAGTATTTGCTCTTGCAGCTCTTCGGACACGTCCACGTCTTCTGGAGCAAACTGGTGCTTCACGTTGAGCCCATACCGGGGACTCGCGTTCAACTCGCGTATAAGCTGGCGTACTTCTTCGCCCTGGCCGAGTATCAATGCCCGAGCTCTGCGCCGTACGCCAATATACCGTGTCAGCACCAAGCGCCAAAAGACGATGAGTGAGGAGCTTATTATGAGGAATATCAGTAGGTTGGTCTTCGGTGTAATGCCAAAGTATGGTATCAGAAAGAAGAACAGGGCCGCGATGATGACAGTCACCGTTTGACTGTACGCGACCAGTATGGGCAGTTTGCTGCGTAAGTACGTGGTGTGCTGATCGTACAGACCCGCGATGAAGTAGATAACGGCTGACGCGAGGAACAGGAAGGTAAACGGTACCACGTGTGATTGCCATAAGTCCTGTGTGGGTATAGCTAA
>CAMYLP010000024.1 GCA_947259245.1 uncultured Patescibacteria group bacterium | reverse complement strand
GAAGCCGACCCTGCACCAGATTCCGCGGTGAGTGCTTGGACAACAGTAACTCCACTCTCCAAGTATCTAGCCATGGTGCTTTTTGTACTTTTGCCTTTCATTGGAGGGTGGATTGGGTATACGTATGCCCCAGAGAAGGTGGTTGAGGTTGAGAAGGTTGTAATTAAGGAAGTAGATACAGCGTCACAAGAATGGGCGTTGCCGAAATCTGATGATGGTGCCGGCAGCGGCTCAAATGTTTCGGTCACATTTCAAAAAGTGACGGGGTGGATTACCTATGCATTAGCTGACGATGAGTGGAAAAAGGGTGAGGGTATTTATTACACCAGAAATGTTGATTCGATTATTCTTGGTGACAGAACTATATACACACATGAGGCAGGGCTTGATCCAACGAGAGTTGAGATAAAGAAGATTGACTCACCTTTACATACCGTAGTGACGCAACTTTCTGATGGTAGAACTATTGTTGAGTCGGTTTCAATTGACCAACAAGATGTTACAAAGCTAACTCAGCCATCTGAAATCAACGACTGTGTACGTCTCGAGTATATCCATGGGATATCAGAAAATGTGACAGGTGTAGTGGGAATTGCAACTTGCACAACACATTCTGAAGGGTATGATGATACCAAAATTTTGGTTGCTGAGAGCGTAAAGTTCACCCTCGTAGAGTAGGTTCGAAGCTCCAACCCGGCCTTTAGAAAATACCCTTGCAAACCAAGGGTATTCCCATTTGTGCGCCGGGCAGGATTCGAACCTGCGTAGGCATAAGCCGCTTGGTTTACAGCCAAGTGCGATTGACCACTCCGCCACCGACGCATGTCAATTCAAAACGTGACGTAGCGAACATATTAACACTTAAAGCATTGTCCTGTAAACAGAGGGGTGCTTCAAAACGTGACGTAGCGAACATATTAACACTTAAAGCATTGTCCTGTAAACAGAGGGGTGCTACCATTTTCGTATGAACCTCTTGAGGCGCCTATCTCTCGTGCTGGTAATTTTAGCTGCAACTTCTCCACTGTTGGTGATGCCTGAGACATCATACGCAGGATTTGGTCCATTCGATCATATATCTGATATCTGCGCAAATGAAGTGTCGGACATGTGCACGGTCTGTGACCTCACGCAGCTCGGGAAGAACATCATAGATTTCTTCGTATTCTTCGC
Source organism: uncultured Patescibacteria group bacterium (assembly GCA_947259245.1). Taxonomy (GTDB): domain Bacteria; phylum Patescibacteriota; class Minisyncoccia; order Phycocordibacterales; family UBA12088; genus UBA12088. Next base: position 13,347 of record CAMYLP010000024.1, on the reverse strand, counting down.
AGTCATTGTAGCAGCGCTCTTGTTCGTTCACGCAGGCGTGCTCTACATCTTTTCGCCGGCAAATCCCGCGAGCATAGCACGTGCACACAAAATATTTATCTCTACACTTATCGGGTTACTGATAATACTTGCTTCTTGGCTCCTCATCGACTTCATTATGAAGTCGCTGTATAACGAATCTGAAGGGGAAGGCGCATGGGGTCCATGGAATGATATTCTCTGCTCGGGTGGAGACGAACAAGCTAATATCCCACCGGGTTCGACTACAGCCTTTCCACCGGTGGCAACAATGCCTCCTAATGACTGGTGCCCAACTTGCGAGGCAATTGCAAGTAACATTCCACATAAATCACTTGCGGAGAATGGGTGTGCGGAGTCTGCCTTAGGTGAGTGTCAGATTGCTCCCGGAATCAACACTCAGCTCTCATATTTGTCGGATGACCTTTCTACTGCAGGTACTAATTGGCAAGTCACGGAATCATGGCCACCCACGGTTGTACACCTTAATCCGTGCCACCAACAGGGGACTTGTGTGGACGCCAATTTCACTTCAGGAACAGAGGCAACACCTGCTAACATCGTCTCCTTCATAGATACGGCGCAGGATTCAGAGTTGCGGGCGGTGTACGAAGTGCAAACAGACGCCGAGCGGCAGGCCATTCTGGACTCAGCTGCGTTCCAGGCATCTGGTCTGCCTGACACCAATGTAATCACTGTGTCGGGGATAAACGCAAATCACTTTTCTGTATATGGAGCCCCAACCACTCCCTCAACCCCGAGTACGCCTACGACAGACACCACTCCCTCAACCCCGAGTACGCCCACGACAGACACCACCCCCTCAACCCCGAGTACGCCCACCACAGACACTACTCCCTCAACTCCCAGTACACCCACGACAGACACCACGCCCACCAGTGACGGCGGAATAAATCCTCCACCGTTCAATTTTACGCCGCCGGCTCTCTAAGCTACATTTGACAGCATTCCTCAATCAAGCTACTATCGTATCCTATGTCACAGGATCACCTGGTAAAATTGAAGAGCACTGAGAGCAAGCATCTACGGTACGACAACAGGAACCGGAAGCGCGTGGAAAAGAAGCTGGAGCTCAAGAAGTACGACCCGACGCTACGCAAACACGTGGTGTATAAGGAAATAAAAAAGTAGCACACGCTGACAACACAACCCCCAGAGCGCCATTTTAAGTGGCGCTTTTGCGTGGTATAGTAGCAGCCACGGGTCCATAGTTTAGTGGTAAAACAGCGGTCTCCAAAACCGCCGTCCTCCGTTCGAGTCGGAGTGGACCCGCCAATGCCACACCCTCTACTTGAAAACATGAATGAACGAGTACTCACGGTCGAGGAGTACCTTGAGCTGGTGAACGAGCTCTTAACGCCCCTGCGCGTGTCGGTGGAAGGTGAGGTGACAGACCTCAAGATCCTGCCACAGTGGGTCTTCTTTGCTCTCAAGGACGCGGAAAGCGGCTCTATCCTTCGGTGTGGACTCCACAGCGGCCAGTACCGTCGACTTGGCGTGAACCTTGAGGAAGGTATGGCGCTCAAGGTTGATGGGTACGGCAAGATAGCTGCAAAGAGCGGCAACTTTGGTTTTTGGGTTTCAAAGATTGAGCCCGTGGGTGAGGGCGCCTTACGTCGTGCATACGAGTTGCTGCTCAAGAAACTACAGGCAGAAGGACTCTTTGAACGGAAGCGCGAGCTGCCCGCCTTCATCGACCACGTGGGTGTTATCAGTTCCCGGAACGGTGTTGTCATTCAAGACCTGCTCAAGAACCTCCACCCGCTGGGCATACGGGTTGACTTCTTGCATTCAGGTGTTGAAGGTGCAGACTCCGCCTCAGAACTCCTACAGGCAATAGAGTACTTCAACACCACAAAGCAGCCGCCGCAGGTGCTCGTGCTCATACGCGGAGGCGGCTCTCTCGAGAGCTTACAGGGTTTCAACAATGAATCGGTGGTTCGAGCACTGCACGCGTCTCCCATACCGGTACTTGTTGGCATCGGACATGACGTCGACGCACCTATCGCTACACTGGTTGCTGACTGGAGTGCCAGCACCCCGACAGCGGTAGCACACGTCATAAACGCAAGTTGGGAGCAGCTCACCACACGCATGCCGCAGCTCGCAGACAGTATTCTGCGCGCATGTGACCAACGTCTGCGTAATGTACACCATCATACTGACATGCTGGTTCGCGGTATACACCACGCGCTCGCCCGCATCTTTGGACGGTATCGTACACACGAGGCAACGCTTCGACACGCGTGGGCGCGTATCCCGATACGGCTGCGCGACGTACGGCGGCATGGCATGCAGGTGCAGAACAACTTAGTTGAGCGCATGAATGCACTATTGCGTTCTACACATGAACGCACCGACTCACTCGAACGGATACTGTCGGTGTCTGACCCACAGCGAGTCCTACAACGGGGCTACAGTCTGGTCTACGGTCCGGGAGATACACTGGTGCGCAGCGTGAAAGACGTACGCGACGGAGACGGGTTGAAGACACGCCTTTCTGACGGTACTATTGAGTCTACGATTATCAGACGTGAGTCACATTGACACATGAGTAACACCGAGCATATACATCATGGCAGAACAAAAAGACAACATACAATCACAGCTCGAAGCACTAGAGGAAATAGCGTCGTGGTTCGAACAAGAGGATGAGTTCGATGTGGAAGAGGGTCTGCAGCGGGTAAAGGAGGGCGCGGCGTTGGTCAAGAAGCTCAAGAAACGCATACAGACTGTAGAAAACGAGTTTCGTGAACTTGAGAAGGACATGGCGCGCGACGAAGAAGAGTGACGATGTGCGATGTAGTCGTACGCACTGCAGTTAGACGAGGGCTTCAAATGCAGACTCAGTGTTCTCGTACCATACAATATCGTTATTGCGTTTAAGCCACCGCACTTGCCGCTTTGCATACTGACGCACACTGCGGAACAGTTTTTCCTCAAGTTCTGCCTTGGGCAGCTCTCCGCGTATATATGATGCAACCGTACGGTACTCAAGACCAAGCTCATCTATGCGCTGCCATGAGAGACCAAGCTCATCACGTAGTCGCTTCGTCTCCGCAACAAGGCCTCGCCTCAGGGCTTTCCGAAGGCGAGTCCGGATACGGTCTTCAAGTATTTCGAACGGAGGTTTGATGCCGACCCATCGTACGTTGTACGGGGATTTTCCATCCGGCGCAGGGGGAACGCTGCCGAGCACGTCTGCGATCTCCAGCGCCCGTATCAGTCTGCGAGGATTATCCTTTTCTATGGTTTGCGCGCGGGCCGGGTCTCGTTCTTGCAGCATGGCATACAGTGCATCCGTACTTTGCTTGTGCAGACGACGCCGTAACTCTGCGTTGGGCTTCACCTGAGGAAATGTGTGCCCGTATACAAGACTCTTAACATAAAAGCCCGTGCCACCAGCAACGATGGGCAGTGCACCGCGTCGTACGACACCCCGCAGTGCCTTTTCTGCATGTCTACGCCACTGTTCAACACTGAACGCACGCCGCGGGGACGCTATGTCGATGCAGTGGTGTGGAACACCGTACATCTCCCTCTCTGTGATCTTTTCCGTTCCGATGTCCAGACTTCTGTACACCTGTCGGCTGTCTGCGGATATCACCTCTCCATGCAGGGCACGTGCGAGTCGCACCGCAAGACCTGTCTTGCCGCTTGCAGTAGGACCAACTATCGCGATGAGCGGTTCATTATGCATCGAGCTGTGGGTGCCACAACAGATGGCTGATACCACGCCCGTTGTGAGACTGGTAGGGATGTTCAGCGATAGCGCGCGCCTTGTCACTGTTACTCACTGCTTTGTCGTCCCCGATGTAGAAACCGATGTGTTGATGCGCCTCATTGCTTTCTTCAAAGTGCTTGTTCTCCCAGACGATCACACAGCCTACACGAGGCTCGTCGATATCTATCCATCCACTTTTCTTCATGTCCAAGAGAGTCGTGTCGACCGTGGCATGCGCTGACGTACACAGTTTAGAAAGCGCGAGGATAGAGGAAACAAAAAAGGCGCACGAAAGGTCGCCATCACGCATGACATCCACCGTTTCTCCGTTGACTTTCGCATACAGATTACGGAACATCGTGCTCCCCACACTGTTCTTGATGGTTGCGAGGTACGTGTCGCGCAAATCTAGCTGTACGTCTTGCTTGTTCATGATGTGCCGGAGGAGGGACTCGAACCCTCAAGCCTTTCGGCATACGATTTTGAGTCGTACGTGTATACCAATTCCACCACCCCGGCAATGGGATATAGTGTACCGTACTAGCCATTTTCGGCAATGTATTCTCAGGTCGATGAGGTCGGATTATACACAGTACTGGGTACTTTGTGATGAGGGCATGTCACGGTATACTGTATGTATCGGGCCATTATTTGGGTGCAGATCTTGCCCGTCGCACCTTCACCATCATGTACAATGAGCGACCTGTATCGTGACTCGATCTTTTGGATTGAGGTCGAGCGCATCAAACCAAACCCGTACCAGCCACGTAGAGATTTTGACGAATCCAAGCTCAAAGAATTGGCGGAATCGATTCGCATGTACGGTTTGTTACAGCCGCTCACGGTCACAAAAAATGAAACACCTCGCGAGAACGGGGGTATTGCTGTTGAGTACGAGCTAATAGCAGGGGAGAGGCGATTGCGTGCTAGCAAGATCGCGGGACTCTCACAAATACCTGTCATCATACGAACCGGAGAGCAGACCGACCAGATGAAGCTTGAACTCGCCATCATCGAAAACATACAACGTGAAGACCTGAACCCCATCGACCGCGCAAAGGCATTCATTCGCCTACATAGCGAGTTTCATTTCACACACATACAGATCGGGAAAAAAGTAGGCAAGAGTCGCGAGTACGTAAGCAACAGCATTCGACTGCTGACACTGCCTGAAAGTATCATCGGGTACCTTGCGGAGGGGAAAATTACCGAAGGCCACGCGCGTCCGCTCATGATGCTAAGAGATAAACCCGACGAACAAACGGTACTCGCTCGAGAGATAATGCTCAAGAAGCTGACGGTACGCGAGTCAGAGTCCATCGCACGACGTTCAGCGCAAGACCGTGTGAGCGCAAAAAATCGAATACATCCGGAGGTGCTACATTTAGAACGTTCACTCACAGAAAAACTGGGTACCCGAGTGACGATTGAGCCACGTGAAGTGGGCGGAAGACTCGTCATCAGCTACTTTTCTGCAAGCGACCTCGAGGCACTCTTAAATGCTATAGAAGTTGAACGGAAAGAGGGTGTCAGTACTGTCTTTGACGGAACCTCACCTGTGGAAGACGCTCCCAAACAACATGTGCGTGATGCTGCGACTGCATCGGCAGCATCTACAGCAGAGGATCAAACACAAGCCGGACAGGGAGAGCCAGCTGTCGAGCCGGCACCCGAGCGCCCGCAGCCCGAACCAAGCGAGGTTGGTAGTCGATCCATAATGGAAGCCGCCCTTACCTCACTTGGCGTACAAGCTGATGAACAGGTCAAGGCGATGGTACCTGCCGTGCATCGTGACGCACTTGAGCAGGACAAGGATGGAGAGGAAGACCTCTACTCACTACGTAATTTCAGCATCTAGGCTGCTAGACCCTCCTGATTTTGCTGACGCTGTAGGTATTGGTGTATGTGCTTACGCGCCATAGTGGTACGAACATAATCGCACCACTTTTTTGTAGGATGCGCGCTATCCTTTGTCTCTATCTGCACCCTATCCCCATTTTTTAAGGTCGTGTTGAGCTGCACGAGTTTGCCATTTACTTTCGCACTTGAAGTGTGCTCGCCTATCTCGGAGTGTATGGCGTAGGCAAAGTCAATGGGCGTGGAGTCCACCGGGAGGTCGATCACATCACCGCGAGGCGTGAACACGAATATCCGATGACTGAAGAAATCCTCCTTTATCTCCTGCATGAAGGTCTCGCGTTCGGTGAGCGTTTCTACGTTGTGCGCGTCTGCCAAATCATTGACCCACCGAGGCGCAGAGGGTTGTCCCTTCTCAGAGTTGACCGGCGCGTTCAAGAGCGATGGTATGAGTTGGCGATACCAAAGTCGCTCACGTTTTTGCTTCCCACGGTCTAGATTCGAGCCCTGCTCCTTGTATGATATGTGCGAGGCGATACCGTACTGTGCCTCTCGGTGCATGGACTCCGTCCGAAACTGTATCTCAACAGGTCCGGCTTCCGATGTCATGACCGTCGTATGGATAGAGCGATAGCCGTTTGGTTTCTCGAACGCAATGTAATCTTTTATTTTACCGGGCAGTGGATGCCAGAGCGTATGCGCGACACCTAGTCCACGGTAGCAATCCTCCACGTTTTGTAGCACCACCCGAATCGCCTGTAGATCGTGTATTTTGTCCAAATCTCCACCCTTACGTTCAAGTTTGCGGAAAAGTGAGAAGAGGCCCTTTACGCGAGATTCTGTACGAAAGTTCGCAACACCATGCTCGGCAAGTGCTCGTTTAAGATTGTTACGTACCTTTTCTAGCTTTGGCTCGTTGGCAAGTTTACTCTCGCTCATTATGCGCTCTATCTTCTCGTACTCCTCGGGGTACACGTACTTAAAGGCGAGGTCTTCAAGCTCTCGTTTCACCCGTCCCATACCAAGCCGGTCTGCAAGTGGCGCATAAATGGACAGGGTCTCCTCAGCAATGCGCTTGCGTTTTTCCGGCTTTACATGCTCCAGGGTTTGCATGTTGTGCCGCCGGTCCATCAACTTGATCATGAGGACGCGTATGTCCTGGCTGGTAGCGACGAAGAGGCGGCGCAAACTTTCAATGTGTCGAGCAGCTCCACGATAGCGCAGCTCACCCAGTTTTGTGACACCGTCCACAAGGAAGAGAACTTCGGATCCAAACTCCGACTCTAGTTCCTCGCGTGTTACACCCACATCCTCTATCGAGTCATGCAGCAAGCCCGCAGCGATGGTCCGGGCGCCCATGTCTAACTCCGCAAGTGAGAGCGCTGTTGTATAGAGGTGGTTGAAGTATGGCTCACCACTCATCCGCTTATGGTCCTTGTGCGCTCGTGAAGCAAACTCATACGCCTTACGCACTAACGCCTGATCCTCGTCGCTCGGACTGGACATGTAGGAAATAAGCTCGTCCGCTGATTGTGTCATTGTATCCTCGGGCATGGGTATACTATGCGACTGAAATGCCTCATATGCAAGATATTCAGGTCGCAGCGCGAGAGAACCGTGTTGAAACCAGTACAATGTGTGGATAAGCGAGTGGTCGATGTAGGGCAGAGTGGAGTAAAGTGTAGATAAGTGGAATGAAGTGGTAGATTAGCAGTAATCTTTGTTCTGCTTATCCACCGTATGCTCATCGGAGAATACCGACACACGATAGATGACAAACGGCGGATAGCGCTACCGGTCAAATTTCGGCGCGCACTTGGAAAACAAGTTGTCATCACGCGCGGACTCGACTCCTGCCTCTTTGTATTCAACGACGAACAGTGGCACTCCATAGTCGAGAAACTCAACCAGCTCTCAGTAGGGCAGGCTGATGCTCGCGCGTTCGGACGGTACTTGTTTGCAGGTGCAGCAGAAGTTGCCGTCGACCAACTTGGTCGCATCTTGGTACCGCACGAACTAGCCACACACGCACGACTCAAGAGTAAGACGGTCCTCATTGGTGTAAATGACCGATGTGAAATATGGGACGAAAAACTCTGGGATTCGTATAGAACCTCTGTCGAAAAGGAGGCAGACCGTGTGGCGGAAAAATTGGGTGAGATCGGAATCCTATAGCATGAGTCAAGATATAGAGCGCACAACACACACACCAGTTCTTTTACATGAGGTCATAGAGTTACTAGCGGTCCAACCGGACGATGTTATCGTCGATTGCACCGCAGGTGGCGGTGGTCATGCTGAAGCTCTTATCCGATACCTTGGTACAGATGGCAGGTACATTGCACTTGACGCAGACGCAGCGGCGCTGTCGCGCGTAAAGCAGCGGATAGGCGAGGATACACGTGTGACGTACATTGAGGGCAACTTTCGGGATGTGGGTGCGTTGCTCGAGACGCACGATGTGCGTGCGGTGGACAAGTGTCTGCTTGACCTTGGTCTCTCCTCAGATCAGGTGGATGTAGCACAGGGTAGAGGATTTAGCTTCAAGTTGGATGAACCCCTTATCATGACGTATGCACAAAGCGCTCCCGAGGGTACCTTGACCGCGTGGCACGTGGTGAACGAATGGAGCGAAGAACATATCGCGGACATCTTATACGGCTTTGGTGGAGAGCGACGTTCACGCAAGATCGCCCGCGCCATCTGCACAGCGCGGGAAGACATGCCTATCGACAGTACACAGGCACTCGCGGACGTAGTCCAGAAAGCGGTTGGACAACGGGGAGCACTCCACCCGGCAACGCGTACGTTCCAGGCGATACGCATAGCGGTAAACGATGAGCTCGGAGCTCTGGAGGCCGCATTGTCAAACGCACATGACCTCCTCTCACCTGGTGGACGTGTGGCGGTCATCACGTTCCACAGCTTGGAAGACCGTGTGGTCAAACGCACGTTCCGCGCTTGGCAACATGAAGGGTATGGGACCATTCTCACAAAACACCCTACCGTCCCGACGCGTGATGAGCGTAAGAACAACCGACGTGCGCGCAGCGCTAAACTCCGTGGCTTTATGAAATCTACCGCTGCATAGCAGTCTCCAAACCTCTTCTCTGCACAAGTATGGCACGAACACTACAAAACATTCTATCGACAGTACGGCACACACAAGTGTCTCACGTTGTGCTGTGGTGCGAGTGTGCGGTACTGGCAGTGGTGTTTACTATGTACATGTATTTTATTGCAAGTAGTGTCGTGCAGGTAATCCTCAGGCAGGAAATTATAGTAAAGATAAATAAACAGGAGACAATGGTGAACGAGCTTGAAGCACAGTATTTTGCACACCTCGATGAGCTCCGACCGGAGATCGCTGGCGAGTACGGTCTTGTCGCCATTGAGCCGAGTGCATACGTTACTGTAGAGGCGAGCGACCGTTTGGGTCGCCGCAAATAGGCGCGTATGCGAAAGTCTTTTGTGATACGTGTGCGCATTCTGTTAGCGTTTGTACTGCTCGTCGGCGTGCTCCTGGTAGCACGCTTGTATGTTATACAGATTGTTCATGGTGAAGCGTACGTGTCGGAAGCCCAGCAGCAGTATGTACGCGGTACGCGGGACATCTTTGACCGCGGTTTGATATATTTTTCCTTGCGTACCGGCGAGCGTATTGCAGCCGCCAGTGTTCGTACCGGCTATCTTCTCGCAATCAATCCCACCAAGATAGAGAACCCTGATGATGTGTATCAAACGCTCAGTGGGCACATACAGCTTGATGAACGGCGCTTCATGTCCAGGGCAACACGTGAAGATGATCCCTACGAAGAAGTCGCTCGCCACATTGAACAGCACGATGCTGATGCTATAGCGGATCGTTCGATACCGGGTGTACAGTTGTTTCGTGAGAAATGGCGCTACTATCCCGGTGGCGCACTTGGTGCGCACGCACTCGGCTTTGTGGGGTACGGTGACTCGGTACTTGAGCGTCAGAGTGACGGCTTATACGTGAACTTTTTTGCAGAGGTGTTCGCAAACGTACGCAAGCAAGAGGATGACAACGACTATGACCGGTCCGGACATCTCATCACAACCATAGAGCCGGCCGTGCAGCAAGCACTTGAAAGAACACTCCATGAGGCGCAGGAGATGTGGAACGCGCACTCGCTCGGCGGTATCGTCATGGACCCGAAGACGGGAGCAGTCTATGCGCTTGCAGCCATGCCTTCCTTCGATCCAAACAATCTCAATGATACGGCTGACCCACGGACCTTTCGAAATCCGCTCGTTGAAAACGTGTATGAAATGGGATCTATCATCAAGCCAATAGCAATGGCAATCGGACTTGATACAGGTGCGGTCACTTCTGACAGTACGTACAACGACACCGGTTCTGTGGTGTTAGACACAGCGACCATCAGCAACTACGATGGACGCGCACGCGGCGTTGTAAACATGCAGGAGGTGCTCAACCAGTCCCTGAACGTCGGTATGGCACATGTAGCGAAACGCGTGGGAGGAACGGTACTCGGACAACGGATGCGTGACTTCGGTTTCGGCGAAGAGACCGGCATCGACCTGCCATTTGAAGTGCGCGGTCTCATAGACAATCTTACGAGTCCGCGCGAGGTCGAATATGCCACAGCCTCGTTCGGACAGGGAATAGCGCTCACGCCTATTGCCACGGCACTGTCGCCGGAAACGTCACGAGAAATCACCCGCATGCTCGTTGAGGTCGTCGATACGGCACTGCGTGGCGGGGATGTGCGAAAGGAACGCTACAGCATAGCTGCGAAGACAGGCACTGCCCAGATAGCCAAGGCGGGTGAACGCGGTTACTACGATGATCGTTTTTTACACAGTTTCTTCGGGTACTTCCCGGCGTACGAGCCGCAGTTCATGATCTTTCTCTTTCACGTCGAGCCGCAGGGTGCGCGATACGCTTCAGAGACCCTCACCGATCCCTTTATGGGTTTGGTAGATTTTCTGATAAACTACTACGAAGTTCCTCCAGACCGGTAGCACAGTCGTGGCACAATGCTACGCAGACCGACAGGGAACATACCCATGAAAAACTTGTTCAAGAAGATAGTCGTACTTATTTTGACCTGGGAGGCGCGCGCCGTTCTTGCTAAGCACAAACCGAAGGTAGTGGCGGTGACCGGCAGTGTCGGTAAGACAGGAACCAAGGATGCGATCTACACCATCCTTGCTTCTACGTACTTCGTGCGAAAGAGTGAAAAAAGTTTTAATAGTGAAATAGGGGTGCCCCTCACCATACTTGGCTTACCAAATGCCTGGAACTCGCCTCTCGGGTGGCTTGAAAACATCGCAGAAGGTCTGCACATGGTCATGTTCAACACTGACTATCCCGAGTGGCTCGTTCTTGAGTGTGGTGCTGACCGTCCGGGCGACCTGAAGGCCCTGTCATGGATACACCCGCACACTGTCGTCTATACACGCTTCCCCAAGGTGCCCGTCCACGTAGAGTTCTTTGAATCGCCTGAGGCGGTGATAACTGAGAAACGTGAGCTCTGCAAAGCGCTACGCTCAATGGGCACGCTTATAGTAAACGCCGACGACCCTCAAATGCAGCAGGAACAGGTACAGGATGGGCAGCGTGTACTCTCGTATGGTTTTGGTGAAAGTGCGAGCGTGCGCGGTATACATCCCGAGATACTCATAGAGCACGAACGCCCCGTTGGCATGGCGTGTAGTGTGCAGTTTCAAACTGACGAAGCTCGTATAGAGTTCAGGGGTGCACTTGGTGTGCATTCACTGTACCCACTACTTGCAGCGATAACAGTAGCGGTGTCGGAAGGTCAGACGTTTCTGAAAACGGTAGAGTATGTGTCAGGACATCAGCCACAGGCCGGACGCATGCGCATCCTCGAGGGTGCGGGTGGCACCACTATCATTGATGACACATATAACGCGTCGCCAGTGGCACTGAAGGCGGGACTGGAAACGCTCGACAAGATACCGTGCCGCGGGAAAAAAGTCGCTGTTCTTGGTGATATGATGGAGCTTGGTGATTACTCCGTAGCAGCCCACGAGGATGCGGGTATGCAGTTGGCAAATGTTGCAGACGTGTTTATTGCGGTTGGGGTGCGCATGCGTAACGCTGCTGAAAAGGCGCGAGGTGTCGGGGGTCGCTGCAAGAGGATAGAAACGACTCAAGAGGCGCTCGAGGCCCTTACGATACTGAACAAGCTTCTTGCTGAAGGCGACACCGTGTACTTAAAGGGAAGCCAATCCGTGCGAATGGAACGGCTGGTGGAACAGCTGCTTCGTGAACCGGCGTCCGCGCCTGCTGTCCTCGTTCGTCAGAACACTGAATGGAAGGAACGCTAGTATGGGTATTACGAGGAACATAGCTGTACCCGAGCTAGCGAACATACGTGAGACACTACCACTTTCCGCTGAGCTGAAGGCGCTTGTCACGTCTCACCGGAAGGCGATACAGGATATCCTACGTGGGCGTGATGACAGGGCACTCTTGATAGTGGGCCCCTGCAGCGCTTGGCCGAGTGAGGCGGTACTTACCTATGCTGAAAAACTGGCACCCGTCGCAGCTTCTGTATCCGACAAAGTATTTGTAGTGATGCGCGTTTACACACAAAAACCTCGCACGACCAGAGGGTGGGCAGGTGTCGTTGTGCAGCCGGATCCTTTCTCGAGGCCGGATATCAAGGCAGGTGCATACTATGCGAGAACAATGATGCTCTCCGTACTTGAGCGCGGGCTCCCGATAGCGGACGAACTTCTCTTCACACACAAGGCGGCATGGCTGGGCGACCTCCTCTCGTGGGCCGCCATCGGTGCGCGGAGTGCAGAAGATCAGGAGCACCGCGTGTTTGCTTCGGGACTTGACTTCGCTGTCGGTATGAAAAATCCGACAAGTGGCGATATTGATATTGCTTTCAACAGCGTCATCTCCGCTCAGTCCGCACATACCTACTTCAACTCTGGATTTCAGGTTGAGACGGAGGGCAATCCGTACGCACACCTGGTACTACGAGGTGGCAGTGACGGACCTAACTGCGACACTGTCGCGCTCGAGAAGGTACGAAACAAGTTCGAGGAGGCAAAGATACAGAACCCGACTGTGCTCATAGACGCAAGTCACGACAACACGATAGTACGAGGAAAGAAAGACCACAGCAGACAAATGAACATTGTGAACGATGTCTTAGAGGCGCGCAAAAAGCACGATGGTGCGGGGCTCGTGAAAGGATTCCTCGTGGAGAGCTACTTGAAGGATGGCGCTCAGTCGCTCAGCTCATGTACGAGCGAGACGGTTGATCGCGGGGGACTTTCCATAACCGACCCGTGTCTTGGTTGGGAGCGGACGGAAGAGCTTATACAAACACTTGTAGCGAAGTGGTAGGTCTTCACTTTGAGTGTTTAATGTAGTAGAATCTGGACTCATGGACCGCCCTATCGTCTAGCGGCTAGGGAGGGACGCATGCGTCTCTCCACTCTCACGATTCCCGTGAGAGGGTAGGTAGACGAGCTGAGCACCACAGTTGAATAGTTGGCCCTATCGTCTAGCGGCTAGGACGTCGCCCTCTCACGGCGAAAACCCGGGTTCGATTCCCGGTAGGGTCACAAAAAGATACTTCTCGTTCCGTAAGGTCGCTACGCGACCGAGCGCGGCGGGAAAAAGAAGAAAGAATATGGCGTCGCTCCGCGACAAACTGGTACGGGGCGGGCACGCCGAAGCGCGCGGATTTGTC
>CAMYLP010000023.1 GCA_947259245.1 uncultured Patescibacteria group bacterium | reverse complement strand
TACAGTTGGGAAACACATATCACTGCGCTGATGGAATACACCACACCTACAGAACCTGAACAATAATCATGACCACGTTCACACCTGACAGTTGGAAAGAGTACTGTGAGAAACAGCTAACGACAATCACGCCTATGCTTGCGGATGCAGGCATTCTCCTTGACGCAGTGCAGCCACACATAGAGGGCGAGCGCTACGTGCTCTCGGGTCCAAAGCTTGTGCTCTTTGGAAAACGCAGGGAAGACAACGTGAAGGTGGTAGTCAAGATAACAGACGACCCTGAGGAAACGAAGAAGCTCGAAGAAGAACGAAACCGTCGTGAGCTCTTACATAAGATTCAATTCGCGTATCGCACGTTCCTCACGCCCTCGATATTGATTTTTGGCCGAAACGGTGCCCACACTTTCATGGTTTCCGAGTATATCGCCCAAGATAAACCCTTCTTGGACAGGCCGCTTACCGAGCAGTTCTTCATCGCACTTCGTGCTTTTGAAGCACAAGAGGGTTCTCACGCTACTGCGTACAGTCATGTAAAATCGATCGAAAAAGTGTTTGAGCTACTTTCTGCCGAGGACTACGTCATGCTCGCGAACACGCATCGCAAAGAGGTGTCAGAACTGTTGCCGGAGTACACGGCCACACAGGACGCACTGGCCCGGGCAGGTGCGATTCTCATACGTGAGAAGGAACTCATTGGCCGCTACTGCGGCTTCCTGACACACTGGGACTTCGTCCCGCACAACTTCCGCATCCGCAACAATGACATCTACCTTCTCGACCACAGTGCGATACGCTTTGGTAACAAGTACGAAGGGTGGGCGCGCTTCTCCAACTTCATGGCACTGTACAACCCCGAGCTTGAGACTGCGATCACTGCCTTCGTGCGTGACAACCGACACGCAGAAGAAAGCGATGTCCTGCGCCTCATGCGCATGTACCGGCTTGGTGAGCTTATACGGATGCATGCCAGCATCATGGACAGCGCAGAGGGCGACCTGGTTTCCCTCTCAAGTGCACGCGTGGACTTCTGGACGGCAGTCCTTCAGGCTCAACTTGATGCCAAGCCCGTACACGCACGTGTCATTGCACAATACCGAGAAAAACGCGATTCACTTCGCGACGATGCCGAAAAGAATCGGCAAAAAGACCTTCACTAGACGACCGATTTGAATCGGGACACTAGAGACGCGTACTCGTCGACGAGCGGATGTATGAGGTTCGTTTTATATGTGTTCAGCATGAGGTCGATGAACCAGAGTTGGTCGTCCCGTCCGCGGTTGAAGTGATCCCAAAATGTCGGGCCCTGCTCGGTGAAGCCGGTGAGCATGCTGTGCAGGTTGTGTGTCTTGTCCGCACATGAAACTGCAAGTGAAGCCTCCCCTCCTGCTGCGACTGAGTCAGCGTACGCTTGCTTGCGCTCCTCCCAGCGAAGCGCTTTATCTTCGGACACTGTGTGTACGATAGCGACCACCTCATCACCCACCGCCTCGTGCAGTGTCTCTTCCGACACCACGGTATCTTCAAGCACATCGTGTACCAGTGCAGCTGCGATCACTGTGTCACTAAAGCCGTGCTTCTGGAGCAACATCGCGCACATAAAGGGGTGCACGATGTACGGTGAGCCGTCGCTTTTACGTACCTGCTTCTTGTGTGCCTCTGTTGCTATGCGTGCAGCGCGTTCAATGAGAGTTACCTCTGTCATATTATTCACGAAATAGCTGCGCAAATACCTTTTTACGCATGTCCTTGGCAACCGAGTCCCACTGATAGTGCCGGGTGACCATACTGTGTGCTGAGTCGGTGACCGTCGCCACTTTCTCCGGATGGTCGATGATGTCCTGTACCGCAGAAGCTATCTGCTCCGGTGAATCCTTGTCGACAGCCCATGCTGTGGTCGATTTGTCCGGATTGCGTGTTGCATCGAACACATACTCAGCGAGACCACCCTCCTGTGTGGCTACGACAGGCGTGCGGCTTGCCATAGCAGACAGTCCGACATTCCCAAGTCCTTCTGAGCGGCTTGGCATCACAAAGACGTCCAGCATGCGCCTGTACTTGGTGACCTCGCTCCTGTCTACCTGCCCTATGAATATCACACGGTCTTCAAGCGCAAGCCCCGCCACAAGATCCTTGTATGCTCTTTCATCCGGACCACCACCCACCACGAGCAGCTTCACATGCGCCGGCAGCTGCATCAATGCCTGTATCGTATCCTCCCATCCTTTTTGGTAGACAAGGCGTGCGGTGTTGCCAATGAGGATGTCGTCCTCTGTCACGCCTATCTCCGTGCGCGCCTGTGTGATGTCCTGTTGTGAAAAAAGGTCCTCTATGAAATCGCGTGGGTTACCTCCGTTGTGGATGAGCTCGAAAGGAACCTGTGAGCCGCGCTGCTTTGGCCATGTAGCTAGGTAGTTTGATATCGCTTGCACGACCGTTGCGTCTCGAAAGCCGGCGTCAAGCAGCGGCGTGACCGGCCGTATGAACCAGCGTTCAAAGACCTTCTCGTATGGGTCGCCGTCCTGAAGCGTTATGGCATAGGGTGCGCGAACACCAAGCCAACGGGCGAGCACGAGCGGAAAGAGCGAGTAGGTCATCATGGCCCAAAGCCCATGAAATGGTTTCTCTTTATGGAGCCGGCGCGCTTGTAGTGCTGCCATTGGTACGAACAGGATCTTGGAGATGTACAATGAACCCAATCCGATTCTGTGCACCAGCACGTTCCCTATCTTCTCCTCCTGGGGCTGCGCCTTGTCAAACCACAAGGTCACCATCTCAAACTCAATATCATCTGACTCAATTCTGTCAGTGATTTCTCGCACCGCTGCCTCTGCGCCGGACACATGGCTCGGGTAATAGGCGAGAGAGAATATCAGTACTCGTTTAGGCATTGTTTCGTATAGCGTGAATGTAGTCAGCCAAAGTATGATGTTGTTTCCACCCCAATGCTGCAAGTTTCGAGGTGTCGCATGCACAAGAGCTTCGCGTCGACGTCGTCGCTGGACCATGCTCTTTTTCGATGCCGAACATGTCTGCAACCTCATTGAGTGCATGAACCTCGCGTGCACTGATGCCATACTCGTCTCGCTCGCCCTTCTCAGCGATAAGAAGGAGTGCGTTTACCGTATCGTCGACATGCGTGAATGCTCGGGTCTGGGTGCCGTCGCCATTGATGGTGGCCGGTTTCCCTTTCAGGTAGCATTGTTTGAATATCTCAATGACGGTGCCGTACGCACCATCGAACTGCCCTGACCGCTCACCGGGACCGTAGACATTGTAGAAGTACGCAATGGAATATTGCAGGTCATACCAGCGTCCGTAGTTGTGAATCAGGTCAGTATTCGCTGCTTTTGTCCATGAGTATGGAGCGCGATTTTGTCCGGCAACTCCATCGTCACGATCTTCTGCAAATTTGGTAGAGGACCCAGCGTAAATGAGTTTTGGTTTATGTTTGCGCCAGTACTCCATCACGCCGTGCGTACCGTTCATGTTGAGGTCCCACACCACTTGCGGTTCCTCGAGGCTCGGGGCAACGCGCGAGTACTCACCGAGATGATAGATGATATCCACCGCTTCAGGTACGTGCTTGGCGACATCCTTCGTATGCCCTTCACGGTAGTCTGCACCTTCGACATGATTGTCCTTACTGCCGGCAAAGTAGTTGTCGAGTGAGATGACCGCGTTGTTCGTGTCCGCCACAAGCGCCCGTATGAGGTGACTCCCCACAAAGCCTGCGCCACCGGTGACGAGTATTGTATTCTGACTAGCCATGGCAACACTATATCAAAAGCCTCGCTACTCGTCGCTCTCTATCTCAAATCCATCAATGTACTCTGGCTGCTCACGCCGCAGGAGCACAATGGTCACTAGCACGATCATAATGGCAGCACCGAGCGCCAAGAGCCACCACCACAGGTCGCTCTCTTGATACGCCACCTCACTGGCTGTGTCGAGTGCGTTTGCACCGATGGGCGTTGCTCCGACCGGAGCTACTGCGTTTCCCATAACCGCAAATGACCTTGCCTGTGGTACAGCCTCCAATGAGACCATGGGGTTGTCCGCTTTCGCTGCAGACTCTACCGGTGGTGCCACTGGTGCAGTGTACGCAACGCGCTCTGATGCGCGCGTGGGTATATGGAGCACCGCGAGCGCACCCCCGGGATGCAAGAGTGCGACGACGTCACTCCCGGCTCGTGTAAGCCCTGTTGTTTCGGACGGAAACCGTACCGTGCCGCCCGCGACGATAGCGGTGTGTTGCGGCAGCTCAAACTCGCGCGTACCGATCCGCAATACATGGTGTGAGAGGTCGAGTGCTGCATCGCTCGTGTTCTGTATTTCTATGTACGCTGCGGTTGCGGCAGTTATCTCAATGTTCGGCTCGACCACCTTCACTACCATACTCGCCGTGTCGCTGACGTCTCTGATAAAATTCTTCCGCTTTGCTTCCACCGTCATAACGTACGTGCCCGGATATCGATAGGTGTGCTCAGCACGCAAACCCTGCACTTCTGTGCCATCGCCAAAGTTCCATGTCATGTTCGTGACGGACACCGGCTTCCCACGCTCTTGGTAGGTCTCAGCACCATACGTCAGAGGAACACCCACGAGCACCGTACGCTCAGCAGGCACCACAATGGTGAGTGCTGGCTCGAGGCGCTCGAGTGCCTCGTCGTCGTCCTTTGATCCGGATAGAATGTTGCCTGTGGTGTAGGAGACATTTGACTCTGTGTCGTCATCTACTGTCGCTACGCCGCCGCCCTTACCCGGCGTTGGTGGTGCGGTTATGAACCCACCGATCGGTGGATCGCCACTTCGCTGCAGTGTCTCCTTAGTGTCGTTGTTACCACCGATCTCCCACTCCTCGCTTCCTTCGACACGGTCGACGACCGTACCAGTGTCGTCCTTCAAGACAAGTTCCTCACCTGCGTTAGCAAGCGACCCTGTGTAGATGACGAGTGCGGCTTCTCCAGGTACGGTATCGTCACTGGTGCGTTCAAGTAGTACATACCCCCCTGCTTGTACGGTACCTTCGAGCTCGATGTGCGGTGAGCCATCGATTGCCGACAAGCTCCATCCGTCTAGACTGTGCTCCTCACCGTTATTGTAGAGCTCTATCCATTCAGCGTTGGCGTTATCCTCGGAGCCCATCCATGCAACTTCACTGATGAGGATGGAAGCACTGGTAACAGAAGGAACCACTGCAGCAATGAGCGCTGCGAGTACAACTCGTTGCATTGTTTAGCTTAGGTTAGGTTTATCAACGTGGAGCATGCTCTTAAGCTCCTCGGCAGGTACTTCAGCATGCGCCTTTGCGTCCGCCCCGCCCTGTTTCTTGGGAGTATTCTTTGACTTGGGCGGCGCTGACGCACTCTTTTGAGCTCGTGCCTTGGCGACGTCACCAGATTGAGCTTGATGTGTTTTGACCGGAGCCTGCTCGGTAAGTGACGAGAGCAAGCTGCGCAACTCATGTTTATCCTCCTGGGTAACGCCCTTGCCATCATCACGTTCTGGCGCACGAGTTTTCATAACGGTGGGGGTTGCTGCCTTTTGTGTTTTTTGTTCCTGTTTCGTCCTGCTACTGTCAGCTGCTCCACGTCCTTCAGCGGTGATTTGCACCAGCATGTCGCGTAGATCATGGCGATCCTGAGGAAGCACGTCAGACGAAGGTTCCCTCCGCTTGATGTGTTCTCCACCGCGCTCTTTATCGCGATTCGCGTGCGTGTTGTGCACGTCGTCCCTTCCCTTACGTGGTGCTTTCGTCCGGTCCTGTGCACGGTGGGGTGGGTGGTTCGTGCGCTGTGTATCCGCGGCAGTAGGTGTCCTTCCGCGATCACGTCGTAACGGACCTTTCTTCTCCTTGGCTACATCGGCGTCGCGTAGTGCCCGTCTCTCTTGGCGAGCCCGCTCCTTTTCCTCAGCATCTGGGTCCTCGTACTTCTTACCAACCCATGCGCTAATGCCTTTTTCCACTTCAGCGCGTGGACGTGAAAACTGTGCACGTGAGAACGCAATGACACGGTCACTGTGGCTCACTTCGGGTGGCTCAATGGCGGGCAGAGTGATGCCACTGAACGGCTGGCTTGAAACCCCGTCGATCATCAACTTCAAGTAGATTTGAAACCTTCCCAGGTTGACGAGGTCGTCTGTCGTGAAGACCGGTGCAAACTCTTTTTCCAACACCTCCGCATCATAGGAACCAACCCGGAATGTCATCATAGTACCCACGTTGCCAAAGACGGCCGCACGGACCTCATCTTCCATCTGCTCGATGTACTGGTGCGCTACGGTGAGGGCAAGTTTGTACTTGCGTGCCTCAGACAGAATGTCTGCGAACGACCGGTTCGCGAAGTTCTGAAATTCGTCGACGTAGAGGTAGAATGGTGGCAGTTTTCGCGACTCGGTAGGCGTGACGTCTGCTCTGCTCATGGCAGCGAGGTATATCTTCGTGATGAGCATTGAGCCGAGCAGGTTGGCGTTCCCCTCACCCACGCGACCCTTGGAGAGGTTTACGATGAATATCTTCTTGTCGTCCATGACCTTGCGGAGGTCGAATGCGCTTTCCTCCTGTCCAATGATGTTGCGTACGAGCGCATTTGCGGCAAACTGCCCGATCTTGTTCTGTATCGCCGGTGTTGCCTCTTGCGTATATCGATCCGTGTACTTCGAATATTCGTCCACCCAGAAGCTGCGTACCGAAGGGTCGGTGATATGCGCGATAACGTTCTTTCGGTACTCTTTGTCGATATACATGCGGTTCACGCTGAGGAGGGTGGCCCCAGGAAATTCAAGGAGCGCTCCGAGGGTGTTTTGTAGTATGTAGGCCATGCGCGCGCTCCATGCATCCACCCATATCTTCTCAAAGGTGCTCATGAGTCCAGCAACAACGAAGTGACGCTTGTCTGCGTCAACGTTCTCGAGCACGTTGAATGATATGGGGTACTGCATGTCGAACGGCGCAAAGTAAAGCACGTCCTTTACCCGATCTTCGGGCACGTAGTTGAGTAGCTTCTCTGCTGCCTCGCCGTGCGGGTCAATAAAACACATGCCCTCGCCATTCTGTATATCCTGAATGGCCATGTTCTCAAGCAGGTTGCTCTTGCCCATGCCGGTCTTTCCTATCACGTAGGCGTGGCGTGAGCGGTCTTCTTTTTTGATACCAAATGGCGTACGCTTGTTGCGCGTGTCGGTCACCGCAAAGTACGTGATGCGGTTTTCATCGTCCTGTTGCAGGTTTTGGTCTAGAGAGAACTGCGGTTCTGTCATATATGTAGTATACGGGACTCGTGCTTAATCAGTTAGTGGATAGTGTCAAAAAACATCCGCCACCAGACACTGGCAGCGGGATGTAAGAGCAAGATCTGTTTGAGGTACTATGGGGTAGTTATAGTCCCGGACCGGTGTTACATGCCAGTCCGTCCGGTTACGCTACCGCGTGGGGGATGCGGGGCGCATTCGGCCCGACTCTACGGTCGGGAAAGGGCTAGATCACCTCCTTTCCGGTTTCCCCACCACATGTCGTGAGCAATAACGTGTTCGTCTTCGTCTCATGGCACGCCTCCTCTTCGTGGTTAATGGACCGTAGTACTTACTTGTTTGTACCACCCGAAACGTTTGAATTCAAGGCAGTTATCAACCCGCTACCGGTCGTTACGATACTATATATTATTTACCGCGTCAACAGTTGTGGTTGCGAGCGTGCCTTGGTTCGTACTGTTGAGCGCGCCGCGTGTGTAGCGATTACTGGGTGCCCATAACATCCAAGAATCGAGGCCGGCGTCGTACGTTGCCTGTATCTGGGCACGAACTTCAGCGATGTCGTAGTCGCCCCCGTAGTCGAAGTCCTGCAACCATGGCCGTATGATGTCGGCATCGTACGCTTCCTTTGTGTAGTACCCGGTGAATATTTCTTTCGTAGTTGTGGCCGTCGTACTAGATGTAGGTGGTACGACAACGGTCTCGAAGATCTTTTCTCCGCCAAAGTGCGGTATCGTTGTGCGCGAGGCTTCTGCACGTCGCACTGCGCTTGAGAGTACGTAGTGGATGAGGTCGTAGGGCACGTTGTTTGGATTTATCCACCCGTTGAACCCTGATGGATAGTGGCTCGGATACACCATCGGGGCTATGTAGTCAAAATAGGGCATCGCCCGCTCCAACACCTGCCCAATGTTCAAGTCGTCATAGTTACTTGTGACCATACCGAAGAGGTCGGCCGATATGACGGGTGGTTTGACACCGTGCGGCAACGTACTCGTGCTGCGTATTTCCTCAGACAAGTATGCAAAGAACTCCTCAAGTGCTACCTGCTTCTCCATGGTTCCTGCCCACGTGAAACTGATGTTGCCCATCGGTCCGTCGCTCGGGAAGCGGATGTAGTCGTAGTTCAGTTCATCGAACCCGAGTGCGTGTGCCTCCCGGCTCACGGTGACAATATATTCCCAGAACGGTTTGGCTCCAACGTCGATGAACGAGAGACCCTTATGATCTTTCCATACAGCTCCGGTCGGTGTCGCAAACCGTACGGCCAGTTCAGGATGTGCGAGCGAGTAGTACGGATCTTGAAAAACCGTGATGCGACCAATAACGTAAATGCCTTTTGCGTGCAGCATTTGGATGAAATCTTTCATGTCTGATGCACCACACTGGTCTGATACCGATGCTGCGAGCGCTGGGTGTTCTGTAGTGAACGCAAGTTTGCCCGTGTAGTCCTTTATGTCAATGACGACTGCGTTGAGCTCGGTCTCTTCAATAAGTTCGACAAGGTCTGCGCGAAATGAGGGGGTTCCGACGACACACTGTGTCATGTAGATTGCCTTCACCGAGTCCGGTACAGGAACGTACTCCGGTATCCTGACCCTTTGTGGTTTAGTCGTAGTGGACGCCGTGCTTGTCGATGTACGTTCCGTCGCCACAGCGACCACGCCACGTTCTTTGTTCGAACGTGGTTCGTGCGGGTCATACACCACCTGATTCACGATGGGGATCCAGTAGAATAGACCCGCGCTTGCGATTGCAGCGACGCCGCCGAGCGCTAGTACCATCCGGCCGGAGGGTGTAGATGGTAATGTACTACGTATATTAACTTTGGTGCCCCGCTTCCCCATATGTTGATATGTCAGCTAGCTTCTGCTCCGTGTCTCTAGTCGGGGCGCGCTCCTCATGGTATACATCCGCCATGTTTCTTTCTCGTCGTCGTTCTTCCAGCCGAAACAGCAGAGCTATGAACATGGCACAGACACCCAGTAAGAGTAACATCCGCTCACGGAAGAGGTGCGGTACGCCCAAAAAAGGAGACACGTAGACCATGAAACCAATGAGGAGTAGCAACGTTGTTTTGCGCATGTGCCCTATTGTACACTGCGACACTGTAAAACTGAAATGATCCCAGCAAGCGTCGGCAGCACGTCTACCGTGTCTTTTGTTGCGGTCCTACCACTACCACAAACTCACCACGTACCTCATCCGGATGCTGTTCAGTGTAGTAATGAAGAACTTGTTCTGGGGTGCCCCGCACTATGCTCTCATGTATTTTTGTGAGTTCCCGGCAGACGGCCACCGTACGGGTCGCGTCACACTGTTCGCAAAGTGCTGTAAGTGTTTTCACTATCCGGTGTGGAGATTCGTACAACACTACGGTACGTTCACAGCCCTTCACTAACGAGAAGAATGTTTGACGACCTTTCTTGTGCGGTGGAAAGCCGAGGAAGAGGAATGAGTTCGCAGGTACACCCGCAACGGAAAGAGCGGCAGTAAGCGCACTTGCACCTGGTACGGCCTCTATGCGGGTGGTAGGAAATCTTGCGCGCGTTGCCTCCACAAGCTGTGCGCCGGGATCACTGATACTTGGTGTTCCTGCATCAGACACAAGCACGAGGTGCTTCCCCTCCTCCAGTAGTGAGAATATCTTTTTGTACTTTGCGTCGCCTGAGTGCGTGTGGTACGAAACGAGGGGCTTTTCAATACCGAGGTGTTTCATTAGTTTTCTTGTCACGCGGGTATCCTCGCACAGCACGGCATCGCACTCGTACAACACACGCTGTGCGCGCTTTGTGATGTCCTCCAGGTTGCCTATGGGTGTCGCAACGATGCTGAGTATTGCTGACATAAACAAAACTATGTAACAAAAAAGGGCTTTATGCAAGCCCTTTCTCGTCCGGCAGCCCCGGTTTCCCTTTAAAAAACAGGTGTCACGATGTACGTGAGGTTCGTCTGATAGTCCGTGGCAGCTTCCTGCATGACCGATGTCTGTAAGCTATAACCAACGCGCGTACTGCCAATGTGTGCTGTCGTGCCATCTGAACTTGAGGTGGAGTACATGACTTCGCGCGGATTCCCGATGAAGTCGCCGACATACAGTGCATCACCAAATGAATCGTCATCAGACAGCGATATGTCTTCCGTTGTAAGGCCCCAGTGTCCGTATGTGTCTGGTGAGCCGGGTTGTGCCGATGGTCCCTGCCATGCGATCGGTGTCGATGTTCCCGTTCCGTCTGTGAAAGAGTCGATTGTCGCGCCGTTTGTTGAGGTAAGATCTGTTTCGGCACTAACGGTCACGGTAAATCCCTCCAGAGCGTTGGTGGTGACAGCAAGGTCTTGAGCTAGCACGTACTGTGTTCCTGCCGCCACCGTGCCAAACGGTACAGAGGTGGCGGTCGTGGTTGCAAAGGTCGCTGTTGCATCAGCGTTGACCGTCTCACCTTTATCAACTCCTGTTATTACAAACTCAAGGTATGTGTCCACGGCACCCGTTACGACCACCGTGTCGATGATGACGATGCGGGTGAATCCCTCGTCCGTCATTGTGCCCTGTATAGCAAGCTCGTAGTCTCCGACGTCGCTATGATTGAGCACCTGATTTGCGCCGGTGCCGTCTGCAGTCGCATGGTCACCTATCTCGATCGTGACAACACTACTTGATGCAATTGTGCCGCCGCCGCCACTGCAGATCTCAATGGTCACCGTTTGAGATGAGGTGCTCACTGCGGCATTCACGGCGCCACAGGTGGCAGCGGTGGTCATGTCCACGCCATCGTCTTCAATGTCGACATCATCTTCTGTGATGAGTGTCATGTCGAAACCGGAAGGAAAAACAACGTCGATGGTAGAACCGTCGGCAAGTACACCGTTGTCGGTCGTAAACTCAATGGTGTGGTTGGATACCACGCCGGGTTTACTTGTTGAGATTGTATCGGAAATTGTGTCGAGTTGAGCTGCTTCTATATGTATGAGAAAACCTGGCACACCCGCCGCCCAAGCGAGAAGTGCAACAATAAGTACCGACCCTGTATAGCTATACCAGGTATGCAGTACAAGACCGCGTGATGGTGTGAACATATTTTTTGGTAAGTGTTGGTGCGGTGCGTGACGCCGCATTTCACTGTTGTCTGCTTGCGCAGACATCCCCTGTACAAAACGTAAAGACCAGTGTTTTGTGCTTCTTGCAAAGCGAGGGCCCGATACATCCGTATAAAACGGGGCCGGACCAGGGGTAGCTCAATCATACCAAAAACTGTGCATAAGGTGTGCGAAAGCTGTGAAAAAGTGGGGAAAA
>CAMYLP010000022.1 GCA_947259245.1 uncultured Patescibacteria group bacterium | reverse complement strand
CAACGTGCTCGAGGATGACGAGGTCGACCTCTTCGGAGAGCAAACACTCGCAGAGCTCGACGGTACCGTCGTGCCTATAGCAGATGCGTCAGCTGACTCGCTCTTTGATGGCCCGCTCAACATCGGCGGTGTGCAGACATACTACATAGCAAACGCATGGTGTTTCGGCGACTTCACACTCACGCCGGTAGAACAAGATCACCTTGGTTTCACACAGGCAGAGGGTGGCAACGGTCCAGATGTACGCGATAGCGGTATCTCGTGTACGTGCGACACACCGGCAAACCACGTACAGACGGACTCAGTCGAAGTAGATATCTCCTTTACTGCCGTACAGTCACGACACAATGATGAATTTATGTGCGGACCAAGTGATCCTGGAAACGGCAACGGAGGTAATGGTGAACCACCAGCTGACGAGCCGACCATAGCTACGAGCAGCCGTGCCACGACGACCGACCTCGGCGTCACCTTCCAATCGTTCCGCAATCAGACACAACAAGACTCACCAGACGAGGTCATTCTCGGCACAAGCACACAGGACCTCCTGTGGCTGAATCCGGGCACCAACACCGCAAGCCTCATCTACGCAACCACGAGCGACACCTTCACCAGCGTGGTGAACAGCGAGCCACCCGTGGTCTTTGGCAACATTGCTTCACAAGCGTCATGCAACGTCGAGGACTGGAACGTGTTGCAGGTCTATGTGAAGGAAGAGCAAAATGCAGACGTGGTCGTAAATGGTCTCACGATAAACGGTGATGTCTTCCCAGACCTTATCGGCGCCTCGACCGGCAACTACTGGCAGATCACCGGCCTCGATCTCGGGGCGGGCTTCACACTCACTGCAAACATCGTGCTCTCGGGTACCTTCAACAACAATGGGGCGGGCAACATCGTCGAGTTCAGCGTTGGCTGCGGTACATAAACACATATGGTACGGTTCATCAAACAATACGCACTAGGTATACTCGCCGCAGAAGTACTCATCGCGACAGTGCTTATTGTGGGCCTCTTGGTACCGCTTCCGGGAATGGTGGAGCTGAAGATAGTGCAGTCTGGCTCTATGCAGCCTGCGATACCCGTAGGCGCCATGGTCGCTATCATACCGGCAGAAACATACGCCGTAGGGGATGTCGTTACCTTTGGCAACGACACCGGGCGGAGCATCCCCACCACACACCGGATCGTCGGCACAGAGCGTGTCGGCGGCAGTCTGCACTATCAAACAAAGGGTGACGCGAACGAAGAAGCCGACAATGGGCTCGTACCACACAGCTCTGTTATTGGTGGGGTGGTGGCGACGGTGCCGCGACTGGGATTCGTTATGGATTTTGCACGGAGCAAGAACGGTTTCATGTTCATGGTGGTCATACCGGCAGCACTCATCGTGCTCGACGAGCTTCTCACCATCTTTGGTGCGGTAAAGGGCATGCGTCGCAGGGAAGATACTGGTGTCCGACCAGCGCGTGCACGAGAGCGTATGCCACGAAGGCGCACAGCACAGCCCGCCGCGCCACTGACACTGCAGACGCACCAGGCAGGGATAAACGGGTACAGCGTCGTGTTACGACCACTGTAGTATGAACCACGCTCGCACAGACATCGTCGACCTACGAAATGTTCGTACAAAGGAACAGGAGCGCATAGCACGCCTGCGTTGGGAGGCTGGGGAAGAGGCACGTCGTGCAGAGGCGTACAGACAAGCTCACACACCGCGCCCACAGAGGCACTGGAACGATATCGTCTCCGGAGTGTTCCGTGTGGCAAGCTTGTTGCTTGTCGTCGGTACGGCCACTGTGTACGTCCCCAGCATTGCGTCATCTCTTTCATACTTTACCGACACGGAGGCGAGCGGCTCGACCTTGGCAAGCGGCCTCTTCGACCTCACCGCCACCACCACCCAGCATGCCGAGACCCTGTCCTGCGGTGGTATGGAGGACGCCATCATCACGCTCTCTTCCGACGCAGACGGTCTCGAGTCGCACATCACCGCGAGCACCACAGCACTCTCGGGTTCTCTGGAGCTGTGTAACTCGATAGAGCTCGATGTGCGACACCACAGCAACACGGTCTTTTCTGGCCAGCTCTACGACTTTGCCGCCACAGACCTTACCGACGGTGACCTGCGCTTTATAGCGAGTGTGAGCGAACACGCTGGACCATTCGATGATGACGTTTCGTGCACAATGACCATCCGTTTTGAATCGTGGCTTTCATGCTCATCGGACTTCGCACAGAGTGGCTACAGTGATGCGGAGGAAGTGGAGCTGACCTTCACAATAGACAGTGATACATGCCACGAGTGTGACGACCCATGCGACACCTGTGGTGACCTGTATGTCGATATAGAAAACAACAACCACGCTACGGTCACCAATAACATCATCGTAATCAGTAACACTGGTGACAACGAAGGCACAGGCAGCACCACAATAGAGACAGGTGGTGCATCTTCCACCGTATTTATATACAACGAGATCAACACCAGCAGCACGACGGTGATCTCCACCTGCACCTGCACCGACTGCGGCTGTCCTACACCGTGCGACATAGATCCATGCGTCGTTCCTAATGCACAAAGCACCGAGCACGCCTCATCAAGTGAGGAACGCATGATAGAGGAGGTAGCGACTGAGGCTGCTTCAAGTAGCGATGAAGTGGTATCTGAAGAACAAGGTCAGGAAACGACAGATGATTCACCACCACCCGAGGATGAGTCTGAAGACAGCAACGAGGCAACAGACGCCGAAGATCTGGCGCTACAAATACAGGCGCAGCTGGACGAGCGACTGTCCGGTCTACTCAAATAGTATGAAAAAGGAGCTGAAGGATTACCATGAATACGTGGTACATGATGTACTGGGCCACATAGAGGGCATCGCCAGCAGAAGCATGTTTGGAGGATATGGCTTGTACCTCGATGGTGCATTTTTTGCCATCATCACCGCACCAGATGAACTGCGCTTCAAGGTGGATGATAGCAACAGAGCGCAGTACGAAGCACTGGGCAGCAAGCCCTTTGAGTACACGGGGCACAAGAACAAGAAGGTGACCGTCATGAGCTACTACCTCGTGCCAGAGGAGATTCAGGAAGACAGGGAAAAGCTAGAGGAATGGGCACGACAGTCTGCAATATTAAGCAGCACATAAGTAGTTTATTCATAACAACGACACCATGGAGAAAAACACACTTCCACACATGTCCTTAGAAGCTCCCGAGACGAACTGCTGCCCACCTTTTACGCCGGAACCTTGGGACAACAAGACATTTGAGTTTGAAGACAAACTGTTTGTGCGTGCGACCACGCGTAACTTTTTACACATTCCGCTCACCATGGCGGGTATGATAACAAAAACATGGAAGATGATAGAAGATGCCGGTGCAAACAGTCCGGACGAGTTTGTACTCCTGTCGTACGACCTCTCACCATGGAAGAGTGAGCACTTGTTCTGGGTCACAAAAGAGGTGCCGGGAGCAGAGATGGTATCGATGACAGGCACGTTCAGGACGAAAGTATATGAAGGTCCCTACAAGATGGTACCGAAATGGTGTAAAGATATGGAGGAGCAGATCCAGAAAGAAGGGAAGGAGGTCAAGAAACTCTACTGGTTTTACACCACATGCCCCAAGTGCTCCAAGCACTATGGCAAGAACTACCTCGTTGCATTTGCACAGGTACGCTAGGATGACATGCCGCTCAGGGAACGGTCAACGGTTAGCGTTGACGGTGTTGGTAGTTGCGGTGCAGCGGTACCTGAGCCTGTGGACACATAGGAAATGGTAGCAGAAAATGGTCATATTCAAGCCACGCGCTCAAGCGGCGGGACACACCCAAACGCAGCGGGTTTATCCACAGGGGGCTTGCAAAATATAGAAAACATGGTTTACTGGTGGCAGTTTTGAAGCTTTTGAAGCTATGACAAAGGAGGTGTGTCATGTACCCCGATAGGGTGTCTGAACGGCAAATGTCATGCTGGGTTCGAGCGGAGCACGAGGAAAAGAATCTGCAACGGTCGCTCGACGAGCTACGCGATAGCTGGGAGAAGCGCTGTGCTGCATGCGAAGAGGACGATATGCCGGATGAAACCACCCAGAAAGCAAAACAGCCCCTGCATGTACGAATCGTGTGTTGGTTCGTACGACGGCGCTGATTGTACTGCGCCATGGATGAATGTCCATGGCGCCTTAATCGTTTCAGCGAATCAAATCAGGTGCGTGGGTACTCCTGATCCAAGAGCTCCATGCCGCGCACAATCACCTTTTTTAGTGTAGCGAGGTCGATGTCGTTGAGACGTTTTATGTAGAGGCAAGACTTGCCATGCTTGTGAGGTCCAAGTGCATCGAGCAAGTTCCCAAAATCTTGATATCCCGGCATGATGTACAGCGTAAGTGTACCTTTCCGCACTGCAAACCCAGTTCGCATCCAGTCACCCTCACGACCTGACGCGTACTTGTAATGGTACGTGCCAAAGCCCACGATGCTGTCACCCCACATCACCGGTTGTTCCCCCGTAATATCTCGCATGAGAGCAACAAGCTTTTTTGCATCCCGACGCTGCTCGTCGTCCGCAACGCCATTCAAATACTCAGCCACACTTGCTGTCGTTCTCTTGGTCTTGGGTTCTCCTTTTGCCATATGTGAAGCGTACCAGCTTCTATGTAGTGGGCAAGCATACAGTAAGAGCGCCGATGAGGCGCTCTTACCTGTCTAACTCGTATATGTCTACTGAATGCTCAGCCAGCCCCAGAGCCCCGTAACCTTACTGCGGATCGCATCCCACAATCCTGCTGTGGTGTCGCTCTCGAACAACGTGGTCACGTTTGCCACCTGGTCGCTGCCTGATAGCTCCTCGTCGTCAAGTGTCGGTGTTTCTGCCACCGCGAGTGCGTTTGAAACGTCCGCAGGGGCCTGACCGACACGTCGCAGATCCTCCTCCGGAAGTTCGATACCCGCCGCCTCGTATGCACGAACACGGTTTTTGAAGGATGCGATCTCGGCGAGCTGCTCATCTGAGAATGAGTAGTCGAGGTCACCGCACCATATCTCATTTACCTTCTTCTGTGTGGTGTAGTAGACGTAGCCGGTCGAGCTCTCGATACCCCACGGGGTGAGTACCTCACTGGCGTACTTGCTCTGGAAGCGATGTACCGCTGCCTCGGTCTGCTCGCCGAAGAAACCGGTCATTTCAAGAGTACTTTCACCCTCATGGCTGTTGAGGAAGTACTGTAGCTTGCTCACCTCGTTCACGTCGTTGTCGTAGCCCCTTCGTATGTACGTGTACAAGAGCTGGTCACACGCTTCTGGTGCGAGCTCACCCTCGGTCACCTCTATCTGTACCGAGGCGACAGGGGAGTCGACACGGTTGCCGAGGTTGGTCTCGAAGTCTGGGTTGCGGTCCACACCCGAGATGAATGCCTCGTTGGTATAGAGGCCCGGTGTACTCTCGCCGTTGAAGAATGCCTCGTACGAGACGATAATGGTCTCGCCTGCAAGGATAGTTTCAAGTCCCCAGCGCTGCTCGTGTATTGCCTTGCCGCTAGTGTCGTAGATGGTGTCGACGAGGAGTGCATGGTACACCGGGTCGCCCTTGTTCTCGATGATGATGGTGTACTCGACAGAGCTCGACGCCCGTATGACCTCGTCGCTCGAAGTCTTGGTTATCTCAAGCTCGGCTGGGCCAAGGCGCAATGCGCCACCACCGCCAGGCATGGTCACCACGCTGATGGCCTCGTTGTTGTTGCTGCCGTCCGCGTCGTTTTCGTCACTGTCCACCTCGAATTCCGTTACTATCTCTTTACCACTCGGTACGTAGTTCGAGAGACACGCGGGGAGTGTGATGGTCTCTGCGGTACCTGCCGCGATGCGGCCCATGTGGAGCGTCATTTGGTCGTCGAGGTCACGTTGGAACTTCTCGATACGCTGCTGTATCGGGCTGTAGAGGCCGGACAGGACCACGTTTGTCGCATCTGCGTCACCAAGGTTGGAAACGGTCACCTCGTACTCGAAGCACATGCCGCCACGAAGCTGTGAAGGCCCCATGGCACGTGCACCGACCCACAGGTCAGGCTGGCCAAAGGCGATGTTGCCGTCCCAGTCACCAAAGATGTTGAAGATGGCGAGCACCCAGTTGCGTCCGAGGACGTTGGTGTTCACGACGTTTACCACGTTGGCTGCTGCTACTGCATCCCCAGTGCTCACCATCGCTGAGCCCTCCTCGGACTTGGCGTAGTTGCCACCGGTGAGTGCAAAGACATTGACGTTGTTGTTTACAACCGCAGTATTGTTGTTGGCAACCGCAAGGTTGTCGGTGCTGCCTGCCGCCGCAGTCACGGTGTCGCCTTCAAAGAATATCTCGACACCGCCATCTGTCTCGCGCCAGCTCATGCCTTCCGGCAGACCAAAGATGTCTCCGGCCCAGGAGCCGTGTATGCGGAACAGGAAGGAGAGCGAGTCGCCAAAGATGTTGGTGTTCACCTTGTTTACGACCGTAGCTGCTGCTGTTGCGTCACCCGTGCTCACCACGGCGCCCGCACCGCTTGCTGCCTCGTTGTCACCTGTCCCTGCCTCGACGCTGCCGGTGGTGTTCACCTCGGCGTCGTTGTTGTTGATGAAGGTAGTGTTGCTGCCTGCTGGCACGCTCGCGCTCTGTGCCAAAAGGTCGTAGAACCAGTCTGCACCCGGGAAGATAATGTCGCCGCTCTGTGAGTCAAAGCTGTTTACGGAGAGCAGCAGGTAGTTCGAGTTCGTAATGTTGGTGTTTACCACGTTTACGACGTTTGCACTTGCGTATGCGTTACCGGTGCTCACGACTGCGTTGCCTGCACCAGCGTAGGCGGCGTTGTCACCTGAAGCTGCGCCAACAGCGACGTCATTGTCGACAGTGCCGTCGTCGTTGTTCTCGATGTTCAGGGTTGTGTTGCCTTCGCCACAGTCCTCAAGCGTACAGCCACCGTCTGGAATAGGCTCGTCGCCCGTAAGGACAGAAAAGATGTTGCGGAAGTCAGTGCTGACGTTGCCCATAAGGACGTTCAGGAAGTACATGAGGCCCTCTGAGTTGAAGATGTTGGTGTTCACCACATTGACGACGTTTGCGCTTGCTATAGCGTCACCCGTGTCTACCGTTGCGTTGTTGGTCGCTGCTGCAGTGTTGCTGCCGCTTGTGACATCAACAGAAGCGTCGTTGTCTGCTGAACCAGTGTTGTCATTTGTGACGTTCGTTTCGCTGTCCTCGGGTACGTCGGTCGTTGTGTCGTTAGTGTTCTCCTGGGTACCCGCCTCGACGTCACCCTCGGCGTCACCTGTAGTGACCTCAGCGTCACCCTCAACAGGGGTTGGGTCCTCGTCGGTAGAGCCGTCGGCAGCGTCACCCTCGGTACCATCCTCGGTTGTTGCAGGGTCGGTAGAATCGCCCGCCTCGCCGTCGGTGCCCTCTGTGGGCTCTTCTGGTGCCGGGTCCTCGGTGCTCGTGTCACCCTCTGTGCCGGGCTCGCCCTCGGTACCCTCAGTACCCGTGTCACCCTCGGTACCCTCCTCGCCCTCTGTGGGCTCGGTCGGTGTTGGGTCCTCTGTTGACCCTTCTGTGGCACCTTCTTCGGGTGCCGGATCTTCTGTGGCTTGCACCACAGGCTCCTCCTCGGGAGCTGGTTCTTCTGGTGCCGGTTCCTCGACAACAGGTTCAGGAGCGGGCTCCTCAGTCTGTGCAAACAGAATGTCTGCGCCAGAGAAGGAGAGCCCTCCTATGAGCACTGCGACGAGCAGTGCGAAGAACGCCTTACGATGTGCGCTCAAATGTGAAGATATTTGATAATACATATGCTAATGTGCGTGTGAATGCTTCAAAAATGCCTGCGAACAGCCGGGTTCGCCCTTCTGAACGCTCGATTTCAAAGTCTTCCACATCGCTCGTGTTAACCTCGGACGTAGCGACATATTCGTCTGCTAGTGTCCTCCTAATAGTGGATGCGTCGGTACTGACCTCGCTTTCGCCCGTGTAGAGCTCTACGATGGTTGTGCTGACAGCATCTGTGGTACTCGCTTTCACGGTACGCTCTATGACAAGAGGTTCACCCGATGACGTTTCGTGAATGTCTACCACCACCTCACCGTCGATAACGGTAGTGATAGACACCGACGACTCTTCCGTGCCTTCTATGACACGTCCGCCCTTCACCACATTGCCGCCTGTATTGTTCTCGATCTCGATGGTGTTTATGACCGAGCTTTTGGCGTATGTGGTGTGTGTGCCTCCTGCGTAGAGCACTGTGAGTGCAAGTACTATTGCAATGAACAGGATTTTCATACCTTTCGTAGGTTATCCCTCCATAAGGTTTCAAGTTTCCTTCAAACCTTAGGGGAGGGGGGGAGGCTACACGAGTGTAGTCTGCCCCTCCCAGCACAACCCGGATTTACGGGTCAAAGTCTCACTTAGCGTGAGATGCGTGTAACGTTGCGATTCACGACGTTTACGATAGCTGCAAGTGTATCTGCCTGACCTGTTACGATCACGCCACCTGTAGCACCGTCAGCACCGTCGCCAGCGTCACCGGTATGACCAGTGTCACCGCCTTCGGCACCATCGCCGCCCTCTGCACCGTCACCAGCGATAGCTGAAGCATGGTTCTCTGTCCAGTCATCACCGTGGTGGTGACCGCGGCGGCCAGGACGGCCATCACGCTTGTCATCATCACCGGCTTCTGCCCAGGCATCGCCACCATTGCCGCCACGCTTGCCGTCGCCGCCGTCTCCAGCGTCACCGTCAGCGTCGCCACTATCACCACCGTCAGCGCCCTCGCCACCCTCGGCGTAGTTGCCGCCGGTGTTTGCTGCGATCATGCCGCCGTTCACGACGGCTGCGCTGTTGAGGTTGTCGACATCTACGAGTGTCATGACAGGAACGAAGGTCTTGACGTAGATCTCCCAGTGGTTCTCACCGGACTCTGCTTCCTCCTTTTCCTCGTACTGTGACTCCTCTTGGTAGCCGCGACGATTATCGCTGATGCGGTAGTCGTCCTCGACTGACTTCCTCCAGGACTCGTAGTAGTTGTCTGCGGACTCGTAGTACTCATTGTACTGCTCGCAACCGCAGTCTTCCTCGACAACAACTTCGGTGTCGTTGCTGTTGACCTCGTTTGAGATAGCTACAGAAGCGATAGCGTCGCCGGTCTCAATAAGACCACCTTCGCCACCTTCGCCACCGTCACCACCGTTTCCGGTGCTGCCAGTGTCGCCGCCTGCTGCGCCGTCACCTGCTGCTGCGCCATCACCGCCCTCCGAGTAAGCACTGTTGTACCCCTCGTCGTCGCCGTTAGCCTCAGCTGCTGCGTCGCCGCCATCGCCACCCCGACCGCCGTCGCCGCCGTCGCCAGCGTCGCCGTCGTTGTCACCACTGTCGCCACCGTCTCCACCGTCTCCACCAACAACGGAATTCTTTCCGGTGTTTGAGATAACAGCGAGCTCGTTTACGACCGCAGCTTCATTCAGGTTGTCAACATCAACAATTGTGGTTACACCGCCCATAGGCATTATCGGCATTGGGCGAACTTCGTCCGCCAATGCAGGTGTTGCAAAGAGGCCAAGTGTAAGAGAAGGGAGCATAGCAAGTGCCGCTGCCTTCCCAAGTACTGTGTTTGTACTAACCATGGTAGTTGTAGTTTGTTGTTAATAATGCACGTCGGGACTCCTCCGTCCCTTAAGGGCATACGGACGAATCCCGGTCGTGGTCCGCTTCATTGCGGTATCGACCAGTGTGGACCGTATAGTCCACGCGAGGGCTGGTTTCCCAGGCCGACCTCGTGTGTACTGCACGATCGATAGAGTTCTATATGTAAGGAGCTGACAAACAAAAAGCCCGCGGCTTATATAGCCCGCGAGTTACGGATTTCGCTTGTGCGAATGACAAGGTTTGTTGGGTTGTGTAGGTAGTGCGCCATCGTGTTGCGATGTCGCTGGTTTCCCTGTGCAGTGCATAATATACCTACCAGCGGATACGTCAATAGCCTCGGGTCTTTTTCCCGAGTTGGCATGTGAAAGTGATATACTGTGTAACAAACGTCAAGAGCATCGCAGGGGTAGACGATGTGCGTGGCCATAAAAAAGTATGGATGAGGGCTGAGAAGGGCGTGCATACCCATAAAGGGAAACCAGCTTCTTAGAAGCTGCCGGGTTGCGCGCCCTTCTCGGCGCTCATAGCAAAGGAGCAAGATTAGCTGTGTTATATTCCAACCCTGCACTTGCGTCAAACGGTAATATGTGTTGTAAAAATACACAACTGCACCAACGCAGCATGCTTTACTCTATGATTATTACGTACGAACTTGGACCAATGTTAGTGTGCACGCTCGAGTAGTGCATATCGGAACGGAGGAGAATGTTCGTTATGTTGCTCCGATGCAACTTCCTCAAATCCAAGCGACTGGTAGTCAGGGAAAAAGGTGTCACCGTCCGCTGCATCATCAACAAGTGTGAGGTACAGTTTGTCCGCGTGCTGTATGGTCTGCGTGTAGACCATGCCGCCGCCTATCACAAACACCTCTTCCTCGTTCTGAGCCCGTGCCGTACCCAGTGCCTCTTCTACCGAGTAACATACCGTCACACCCTCCGGTGCGTAGTCTTTGTCTTGCGTGAGCACTATGTTCGTGCGGCCAGGCAGTGGCTTGCCGATACTCTCGTACGTCGTGCTCCCCATGATGATAGGGTGCCCCATCGTGAGCTCCTTAAAGCGTCGGAGGTCACCCTCGAGGTGCCACAAGAGCTTGTTGTCCTTGCCGATGGCCCGCGTTTGCTCGGAGAGCGCTGCTATGAGACTTACCTTTGTATCATACATATTGGTGATTATACACGAGACCATGACCTATACTTGGTGGCCACAATGCACGGGAGTATACTGTTTGTACAAAGCGCTATGAGTGACATCGAAAGCAAGGCACGGCACAATGTCGACATCGAAAAGATATTGAGTCGTCATTCGCACATCGATGATAGATTCATTCCTGACTATAGCGAGCTGTGCGAAGTGGCCGAGGAGCTCAAAGAGCGGGGCTTGCGCGTGGTACTCACACAAGGTGTCTATGACCTCCTGCACGAGGGGCATGCAAAGTACTTGGAGAAAGCACTCTCACACGGCGACGTGCTTATTGTCGGTGTCGACACCGACGAGTTTACGCGCGTACGCAAGGGCCCCACACGGCCCGTCGTGCCGTTTCAGGAGCGTCTGAACATGCTTGCGCACTTGCGCCACGTCTCTATCCTCACCCAGCGCGACGTCGGCACAGAGAAAGGGGAGCTCATACGCATCGTCCGCCCGCACGTACTCATCACCTCTGCGTCTACCAAGGACTTCCCACCCGAGGATGTTGCCGTCTACGAGGAACATGTCGAGCAGATAGTGACGCTCCCCCCGCAGGCAACTACCAGCACCACCGCGCGCATTCGCCACCTCACCATCGACGGCGCAGACACACTCGCAAAGGAGCTTCACAAACGTATACCACTTGTGGTACAAGAGTCATTAGAACACATCCGGAACAATCACACGTAAGGAGATAGGGCATGAATAGCACACTTGTAATGTATGTACCGGTGCTTCACGAGGGGTACCTGGCACTTTTTCGGAAGTATGGCGGCGTCCTGTATTTGGTTGGACCAGATATGGTGGAGGAAGAGCTACCACGCTTGCATAGAGACTTACGGCAAATGCCGATTGGGGACACGCGACATGCGATAGTGGGTCTGCAGCTTTTCGATGCGGTACACATACTCACCCCCGAGTACGCAGAAAAAATTGATAGTGAGCACGCACCTATTGTGATGCCGGTCGATGAGATCAGTGACGTGCTTGCCGCTCGTTATTTCCCGCACTGCAAGGTGACGAAGGTCAATAAGTTCTTGCGGTGGGACAAACCTATCACCGAGGCAGAACAACAGGTGTCACCAGACAGAATCGTCTCCAGCGACGAGGCAGACAAGGAGTTTATGCAGGCTGCAGGCGAGGAAGCGGTACAGAGCGGTGATTGGTGGCGTCAGATCGGCGCCGTTGCGGTGCGCGATGGAGAGGTTCTCTTCACTGCACACAACAAACACTATCCATCCGAGCATACGGTGTACGCGGTTGGGAATCCACGTGACAATTTTGACGCGGGTGAGCGACCAGACATATCGCCCTCAGGACATGCTGAGGCAACTATCGTAGGGCAGGCAGCTGGTAGTGAGACGAGTCTTCATGGTGCAAGTATGTACGTCACAACGTTTCCGTGCATAAACTGCGCCCGCCTCCTGGTGGAAGCGGGCGTGGCGAAAGTGTACTACCGAAGTGGCTACTCGCGGCAAGATGCCGAGGGCGAGTTGAAGGACAAGCAGATCGAGATCATTCTTGTGCAGGACGCTGTTTAGGATCTTTGTACCCCAGGGCGGTGAGTATCATCTCGCCGCCCTCTTTGCGTGAAGCACCCACGATGAGTTGCGCGTGCAAATGCCTGACGGAAGCACCAGTATACTCGGTATCTCCAAAACGCATCCACAACGAGCCACCGGGAGTCTCATACCCTGCTCGTACCCGCTTGACGACGTCCTGAAGGTCGGCCCATGCTACAGGCGTCAGCTCTTCCGGACTGGTGCAGTGCTCACGCGGCACCAAAATGAGGTGCAGCTTTGAGCCCTTGTATGGTTCGAAGTTCGGCGTCACGAGCCAATGGTCAGTTTCAAAGAGTATCTCCTTAGTGTGATACTCAAGGAAGTTCTCCCTACAAAAAGGGCACCTCCCGTCACGGATGATGCGCTCCATGACCTTAGCTTGCTGGTGCGTTCTGGCATGTGCCAGGTTCACGTGTTCATCACTCATGCTCTTTGCTCCTCATACCGGTGTCGGGATGACCATGTGGTCATGTGGTTCGTAGTCGGTGAGCGTGAAATGCTCTCGTCGTGCATCGAACGGATTCGCGATGGACTCGTCGAGCATGACAGTCGGGAATGGGCGCGGCTCCCGCTCCAGGAGCTCTTTCACAGAGGGTATCTGGGTCTCGTAGAGGTGCGCGTCCGAGATGGTGTGCACATACTCCGTGAAGGTGTACCCCAGCATACGAGCGACGAGCATCCCCAGCGCGCCATACTCAACAAGGTTGAGCGCAACGCCCACCGGCA
>CAMYLP010000021.1 GCA_947259245.1 uncultured Patescibacteria group bacterium | reverse complement strand
TGGAGTAGGAAAAATCTATAAAAGGCCCCAGAAATGGGGCCTTTTTTGTATTCTAGTCAGAAAGATCACATAACTCAGGTACGTTGACAATCTCGTTCTCGTATATCCCTGAGCCGTCACGAGGTGGCTGTGCATAAGGATTGCACTCTAGACATGCAAGATCTGTCACGGTTCGTACTTCACCCATGCCACCTATCATGTGCGGGAACCAAAGAGACCTTCTCACGTGTGCCATAGAGATTGGCTCATGCGTCCTATCACATCGCACGATACCATCATCGTCGAGATACGTGTGTTCTATGAGCCACTGTACATTCCGTTTGGATAACAACATAACAGCCCTCCCTCCATATCATGTGTGGTGAATTCCTTGTGCCAGCATGCCCTAAAGGCACACATACTGCAAATGAAGGTTGTTGCAACGCAGGATAGCTTGTCCTAAGTGTTCAAAGCCTCGTGGTCACGAGTTCCTAAGGATTGTTCGCACTATGTTCCTCAAATCCCAAGCACTCTCGAACCCGGCTCGACTGTTGCAGTTTCTCAGAAACAGCAACGCACCGACAGAGCGAACGCTCTATCGGGTAGTATTTCAAGGGTACTCATTTGGTGCTGGATACAACCAGTTGTCTTTTACGGCTTGGGAAAGCTCCCTGAGAAGTGCCCCTGGTGTATTATCGTTTAGTCTAATCCACACCCATTTCACTGATTTATCAAGTGTCCACATTCGTGCATCCTCAACTCTCAATTGAATGTTGGAGTCGTGTCGTCCGACAATCTCTCTGAGTTCAGAAAG
The DNA here is from genome assembly GCA_947259245.1 of uncultured Patescibacteria group bacterium. Lineage (GTDB taxonomy): Bacteria > Patescibacteriota > Minisyncoccia > Phycocordibacterales > UBA12088 > UBA12088. The sequence continues at coordinate 30,233 of CAMYLP010000021.1, read as the reverse complement.
GTTATTCTCACCCTGAATATGAAACCCCGCGTTGTGAATACTGTCTCCCCTGGTAGAGGCTACGGTTAGGTCGATATGTGCAAAATCTGTCATTACTATACCCTCATCATCAATGTGCCAAAACTTGTATGACAATACGTCATTACTCACGTGTTCAATGGCTTGCGTCGAGCAGAATTTACTTCGCGCTGTGCGCTCAGCAGAAGCTTCTCATACCGCTGCGGTACCACGAGACAAGAAACAAGCCCAGCAAAAGCTGGAAGTGTTTCTTGTAGTGCGCCGAGCTGGAGAGGGTTCGAACCATATGTTTAGTGTAAAAACGAAAACCCCAACTGAAGTCAAGGCTTCGTTGGGGTCATTGATTGAAGTGGAAATAAATAAATGCTCCTCCACCAACAACAATTAGTGCGACTACTACAACTAAGGAAAAGAATTCCGCTGCTTCCTCTGCTTCTTTTCCGAAGAGTCCGAAGATTCCTGGTAACAAGAGAGCGGGGACCGCTCCATACATAATCATCCAAAAAAAGAACATTTCCAGCCCTCCATGTAGTTAAGTCTTAGTATGCACAGTACACCATAAATAGGATATTGTCAAGGTGTTGACCGTTATGCGGGTTTGTGCGCCGGGCAGGATTCCTCTTCCCTCAACGTACTGCGGTCTGTGGTCACGAGTTGCTAACCATTTCTGTTCGCAAAAGCTCCAGAAATGCTAAGTACTCTCGACCCCGGCTCGGCCGTGCCTGCGGCACATGCCTCCGCCTCGCGCCAAGGCACGCAAGTGAAGCAGTTCACTTGCTACACGAAAAGCCGGTCATAGGACCAGCTTTTCGTGTACCTTGGTGCGCCCGCCAGGATTCGAACCCAGAATAACGGTTCCGAAGACCGTTGTGATATCCATTTCACCACGGGCGCAAGTAACAGGAATTGTATAGGAAAAAGCAACAAATTGCGATAGTATTGCGCTATGTCACCCGATTCATACAAAATACCCCGAGAGGTTACACGTGTAACATCAGCACTAGAGAAAGGCGGATTTGAAGCATATCTTGTTGGTGGATGTGTGCGTGACCTGCTTCTTGGGAAAACACCAAAAGACTGGGATGTCACAACAAATGCACATCCTGACCAGATACAAGAGCTGTTTGAGGAAACATTCTACACCAACGAGTACGGTACCGTAGGTGTCGTGAACGAGGATGTGGACGACAAAACTTTGAAAGTGATAGAGGTGACACCGTACAGAAAGGAGGGTACCTACAGCGACGGCAGACGACCGGATGATGTTGAGTTCGGCGTGTCGCTTGAGGAAGACCTCGCACGTCGTGACTTTACGGTAAACGCAATAGCGCTCGATACTCATAAAGGACATGTGGTGGATCCCTATAAAGGACAAGAAGATATCGAGGCTCGATTGCTGCGTGCAGTGGGGAATCCGAACGAACGTTTTCAAGAAGATGCCTTACGGATGCTCCGTGCAATACGCCTAGGCGCGGAGCTTGGTTTCGGTGTCGAGCAGGAAACGTTTGTTGCGCTTGCACACAATGCTGTTTTGTTGGGAAAGATAAGCAAAGAACGCATACGTGACGAGCTCACGCGGACGATTATGTCACCTCGCCCCATGGAGGCTCTGTTACACATGAAACATACGGGATTGCTGCCTCATGTGCTCCCCGACCTATTGCGTGGGGAGGATATCGAGCAAAACCAAGCACATAGCTTTCCTGTGATGGAACACTTATTGCGTGCACTGCAACATGCTGCTGACAAAGACTGGCCGCTAGAGGTCCGCCTGGCCGCACTTTTTCATGACATATCAAAGCCAGAATGTCGCAGAAAATCTGACAAGACGGGAGATTGGACATTTTACGGGCATGAGGTAGTGGGTTCACGTGTAACACGTAAAGCCCTTGAGAACTTGAAGTACCCAAAACATATTGTCGAAAAAGTCGTCAAAATGGTGCGTTGGCACATGTTCTTTAGTGATCCTGATAAAATAACGCTTGCTGCTGTGCGAAGAATGGTGTCGAATGTCGGGCAAGATAATATATGGGACCTCTTGAATGTACGCCGCTGTGACAGGATTGGTAGCGGCAAGCCAAAGGAACAGCCGTTTAGGTTTAGAAAGTACGCCAGTATGGTCGAGGAAGCACTGCGCGACCCTATCTCTGTTGCCATGTTGTCGATTGACGGTGCCCGCATCATGGAAGTTACACGTGAAACACCGGGTCCACGGGTAGGGTACATACTGCACGCGCTGCTTGAGGATGTACTGGACGAGCCAAAGCGCAATACTGTCGAGTACCTAGAAAAGCGTGCTGTTGAGCTGCATAATCTGTCTGACGACGAGCTTGCAGCCTTGGGCAAACAGGGTAAATCTCGTAGTGAGGGCGAAGATGCAAAGATCGTTGAGGATTTGCGGAAAAAGCACCATGTGCGTTAGGAGGCAAGTTTTGTGCGACACTGCCTTTTGTTTTCCTGCACACATTGGACGTCCGTAACGTATATGGTATAAATCAATCCAGATGAGCGGGAGATGCTTTATGAGTAAGAATCATTTTTATGCATTCCCACCCGAACTACAGTTCGATATTGCAGACTCAGCCAGACAACTATGTGCCGCTATGTCAGCAGAGGACCACCGGTTCATATCGATAGTTGTTGATGATGTACAGAACAGAATCAGTCTCTGGGCGCCGATCGAATTAATTCGAGAGCGGCTTCATAAATCGCTACCTGAATGGGATTTTGTCGATGCAGATGAATATGAGAATTTGACTGAAGATCACTGACTGTAGACAATTGACGACCCTGCGTTTGCAGGGTCGTTTCACGTGTACCGATGTGTATAAAAAAGCCGCCTGCTGTTCCTGTGGCAGGTCGTGGAGGACGCTCAAACAAGGCAATGGGGCTGTAGAATGGCTTTGTTAAGCGCTCGCTGCGACCTGTCAAAGGGCGAATTGTGGGGTGGAGTTCCCGTATTTTCGCGGCTGGCGGCTTTGGTGCTGGGAGGGCTGCTTCTATTTAGTTGTGTAGAGGTTGGCGTTTCACTACTTTGCTTGTCGTTTTTTGTAGAGTGTCGCTTTATGCAATGTATTTTGTATGAGTAGGAACATCTACACCTAAACTCCGTACATTTTGTTACTTCGCATTTCCTCTGGAAAGAACAAGTATGCTCCAAAGAACATTGTTCCGCGGAGAAAGGTGGTGCGCTCTCAGAGCGATGTTTCGTGCGGAGAACGCACCACCTTTTTCTTTGGAATCACCATCACGCTGGTCTGATAAGAAGTATAATTCTTATTAAGGACATGTAAAGGACACTTTTGGGGATACTGTGGATAAGTGTCCTTTATAACGGACAGCCACTTTTTACGGTACGTGCGGTGTATTTATAGAATGTCGTGCCACCGCACGAGGGCTGATAGATAGCTGCAAAGTTATAGGTTGTGTACGTCGAGGGAAATCGGACAATGGTCTGAGCCCATAACATCTTGATGTATGGCTGCCCGTGATAGCATGTGAGTAATATCTGGTGAGGCAAATAGATAGTCAATGCGCCATCCAACATTTCGGTCGCGTGCCCTCGTCTTCATGTCCCAGTACGTGTATTCGTTTGTTTTTTCAGGGTAAAAGTGACGAAACGTGTCTACCCAGCCCGCAGCGACCACCTCATCCAACCAAGCCCGTTCTTCAGGCAGAAAGCCTGTGTTTTCTTGATTTTCCTTCGGTCTGGCAAGGTCGATTTCCTCATGTGCAGTATTTATATCACCACCCCAAATAACCGGATTGTTTGCACGCATTTTTCCTATATATTCGAGAAATCTCTCGTAAAACTCAAGTTTGTATGCCAAACGCTCTGGCCCGCCACCGCCGTTCGGGAAGTATATATTTGACACAGTTAAGTTATCAAATAACGCCGTCACGATTCTTCCTTCTTGGTCATAGTCCACATCACCCATACCGTACGTGACCTCTATGGGAGTACGTTTTGTGTACAGTGCGGTACCACTGTACCCAGCTTTGGTCTTTGCACTGTCGAAGTATGAGTTGTAGGAAGACATGCGACGTAGGTGCTCGGGCAGTTGCTCCGGACGAGCTTTTGTTTCCTGCAGTAGCAACATATCCGGACGGAGTGCTGTAAACATAGGATCGAGCATTTCTTTCCTATCGACAGCACGAAGTCCGTTTACATTCCATGAGACGATTCGCATGCTGGCACTATAGCACGCTATCTTCGTTTCTTCCCGTGGTACTTTTTATGTACTTCGCGCAAGTGTGCATCTGTCACGTGCGTATATATTTGAGTTGTGCCGATATTTGCATGACCGAGAAGTGCCTGCACTGAACGAAGGTCAGCACCACTCCCAAGAAGGTCTGTTGCGAACGAGTGGCGCAGCGTGTGTGGTGTTACCTTGCGAGTTATGCCCGCTTTTGTTGCATAATATTTAATAATTCTTTGTACGCTACGGGGTGTAAGGCGATTACCACCATCATCATTCGAGCGCTTTCCATTGTTGACGAAAAGTGCTTCATCCATATCCTGTCTGGCGGCAAGGTATTGCTTCACAGCATCCTTCGCCTCGGGAGAGAGAAATACCACCCGCACCTTATCGCCCTTACCACGTACGGACAGCTCGTCCCGTGAGAGATCGATGTCGTTGTTGAGCGCACAGAGTTCAGAAACACGCAGACCTGTGGAGAACAGCATGCGCAACAGCGCTCTGTCACGAAGTGCTTTCAGGTCATTGCCCTCCGGGGCACCGAGGAGACGGGTCAGCTCAGCGTCTGCAATGAGATCAAGGGACCGATCACCGACCTTTGCGAGCTCTATACGCTCCGGTTCAAGGGAAGTAATGCCTCTCTTGCGCAAGTACTTGAGAAACGCACGTAGTGCAATGAGGTAGTAATTCTGGGTTTTCTTCTTTAATGATTCACCGTGGGTACCCCGTTGACCAGGGCGGGCATCCTGTCTGTTGAGCCATAAACGATACTCGCGTACCATTGATTCACTTATATCCTGCGCATTTCTGACCTTTGTGTGGGCCAAAAAACGGCTGAGGTACCGGTCATAATTCTCAACCGTCTTCACCGAACGACCCCGTTCTATCTCAATATACTCGAGGAATTCTTGTTTATGTATTTCTAAATCAGATTTTGCCATATCTGTTCACACGCCACTGTGAGTCATGTATCGAATATGTCGCACCAGCGTCGACTTGTCCTTGTATTTCATTCAACGAGACACTCGAGCAGTATAGCATAATAAGTGTCGCACAATATTGTTTTCGTGGAAAGTGTGCACTGCGCAGTATCCAAAGCATGCCGCGGAAAGCTTGCAAACAGGCGATTTTGTGCTAGAATATCGCCTATGCTTACGAAAAAGAAGAAGCAGAACGTTATCAAGGATACAGCTCGTCGCGAGGGAGACACGGGCTCACCTGAGGTGCAGGTTGGTCTCTTGACTCGTCAGATAAACGAGCTTGCAAAGCATCTGAAGAAGAATCCGAAAGACATACACTCACGTCGCGGACTTCTCGGCATGGTGGCGGACCGTCGTGCGCACCTCAAGTATCTTGAGAAGAAGAACAAGCGTGCATACAATGCGCTCTTGAAGAAACTCGATCTCAAGAAATAGTATCTACGACTCGATACTCTCGGTGTATACTACTCCGTAGGTGTGGTGCTACAGTACGTAGCACGATTTTTATACAACGTACCAGATACACTGGTACACTAACTAATGTTTTATGGCAGTTATCAAGCATAGATCACAGCGTGTGGCTGTTTTCATCGACACGCAAAACCTCTATCATAGCGCGAAAAATCTTTATCGTGCAAAGGTGAATTTTAACAATGTCTTGAAGGATGCGGTTGCAGACCGCAGTCTGGTACGCGCGATAGCGTACGTGGTAAATACTGAGAGCGGTGAAGAGCAGGGTTTCTTTGAGGCACTAGCAAAGATTGGTATTGAAACAAAAACGAAGGACCTCCAAATATTCTATGGGGGCGCAAAAAAGGCGGACTGGGACGTGGGCATGGCGATCGATGCCATTAAAATGGCTCCAAAGCTTGATGCTGTGGTACTCGCAACCGGCGATGGCGACTTTGTCCCCGCAGTCGAACATCTGAAAACAGCCGGTGGTTGTCAGGTTGAGGTCATTTCGTTCGGTCGTTCGAGCTCAGGGAAACTCCGTGAGGTTGTTGATGACTTCGTCGATATGGATGAGAACCCAAAACGCTACACTATCGGTGGCCAGTATGGGCGCAGTAGAGGTGGACGTGTCACGCCTAGTAAAGAGAAGGGTGATGAGCAACAAACTAGTGGATCTTCTGGTGGATGGGGAAGTGTAAAGCGCCTCGCATAAAGAAAAGCCGGGTCGAACCCGGCTTTTTGCTGTTCCTGACTCTTTGTCATCGTACAACAGCACGAACCGATTTTGCTCACCGAGCCGCACTCTGCTATAGTCCACACATACTAGTAATCGCTCGGGAGCGGATAGAGAGCTGAATCGCTACGTAGTCTGTTCAGGTCTTATATCTGAGCCTGAGCCATATAACATAATGGTAAAAAAGACCTTTTCGACAACCGTTGGCGGTAAGGAAATGACCGCCGAGTTTAGCGACCTTGCTGAGCAAGCCAATGGCTCAGTGCTCCTGCGGTACGGTAAAACGACTGTGCTTGCCACGGCTTGCATGAGTACGAAGGAGCGTAATGATATCGATTATTTTCCCCTCATGGTCGACTATGAGGAAAAGTACTATGCTGCCGGCCAAATATTAGGGTCACGCTTCATGCGTAGAGAGGGGCGTCCCAGTGAAGAGGCGGTGCTCTCAGGACGTGTGGTAGATCGCACGATACGACCCCTCTTCGATCACAATCTTCGGAACGAGATTCAGGTTGTGATCACCATCCTCGCTATCGACCAAGACGACCCGGACGTTATGGGTGTTATCGCGGCATCGCTTGCGCTCGGTGTCTCCGACATACCGTGGAATGGTCCGGTCTCTGCGGTACGCATAGGCAAGACGAAGTCGGGTGAGATGATTGTCAACCCAACCTACGAAGATCGAGCGCACGATGAGTATCATTACGATCTGTTCGCTTGCGGTAAGGACAGTACTATGAACATGGTAGAGGTCGGTGCACATGAGGCGAAAGAGGAAGAGCTTGGCGACGCGTTCGAGGCGGCGGTGAAGATACACGAGGAGCTCGAGGCGTGGCAGAAGAAGATCATTAGGGAGATGGGGAAAGAAAAACAAGACATAGCTACACCAGAGCCCATCCCAGACATAGAAGCTCTCTTCGAAGAAGTGGTGACCCCGAAACTAGAGGATGCCGTCTTCTCCGGTGAGCCGGGCTACAAAGCTATCAATGCACTACAAAATGAGTGGAAGGCTGCACTGGAGGAAAAGCTGCCTGAGGCGGACACAAAGCGCGCACTCGAGCTCTACGACGAAAAGCTTGATGCGTGTATGCAGCATGGTGCTATCTCTTCGGACAAACGCACCGATGGTCGCGCACTCGACGAGGTACGCCCGCTCTTCGCTCAGGCGGGTGGCGTGAGCGAAATGCTCCATGGCTCCGGCATCTTCTACCGTGGCGGCACGCACGTATTTACCGCGCTTACGCTCGGAGGGCCCGATGACACACAGATCGTCGACACGATAGAGCACACAGACACACAAAAACGTTTCATGCACCACTACAATTTCCCACCATACTCTACAGGGGAAACCGGGCGTATGGGTGGCATGAACAGGCGCGCGATCGGACATGGTGCGCTTGCCGAAAAGGCGCTCGAACCGGTACTCCCAAACAAAGACGAGTTCCCGTACACTATGCGGCTCGTGTCAGAGTGCATGGCGAGTAATGGCAGCACAAGCCAAGCGGCAACGTGTGCAAGCACCGTCGCTCTCATGGATGGTGGAGTTCCCATCAAACGTCCTGTTGCCGGCATCGCGATGGGTCTCATGGCCGAGGGTGGAAAACATAAGGTGCTCACAGACATTCAAGGGCCCGAGGATCACCACGGTCACATGGACTTTAAGGTCGCCGGAACGCGCGAGGGCGTCACCGCCATACAGATGGACATAAAGTTAGATGGTGTTGCCGTACCGATCCTCGTCGAGGCGCTTGCTGGCGCAAAAGCTGCGCGAGAGCACATTCTTGATGTGATTGAGGCCGAAATAGCCACCCCGCGGAAGCAGATCTCGCCGCTTGCACCAAAAATACTTACAATGAAGGTAAAGGTGGACCAGATCGGTCTCGTTATCGGGGGTGGCGGTAAGACGATAAACGGAATCAAAGATGACACCGGCGTTGAGGACATCACCATCGAGGATGACGGTTCCATCTTCATCACAGGAAAGAATGGCAGCGCTGAAGCTGCGCTCGCGCTCATAGAAGGGCTTGTCAAAGAGTACGTACCGGGCGAGATGTGCGAGGGTGAGGTTACCAAGATACTAGATTTTGGGGCTTTTGTGAAAATTGGGCCAAACGCAGAAGGAATGGTTCACATCTCCGAGATAGCACCATTTCGCATCGAGCGCATCCGCGATGCACTTGCTGAGGGTGAGCGCGTAAAAGTTGCGGTAAAGGAAATAGATGATCGTGGACGTATAAACCTGTCCATAAAACGCGCTGATCCGGAGTTTGCAGAGCGCAAGGGTTTGAAGGCGGAAGGTGCAAAATCTGCGTCGTAGTTGGTGAGTGGAGCACACTTCCTTCATCTTCAAGTACGATGCATGTGGAAATGTGCCGTCCGTGTGGCGATATGTTGAGGTGGCACTCGACGGTACACCCATAGTACAATAGACAACATGGATACTGATCCGCGTTCTTATCGCGTGCCTGTTTTGCGACTCAGTGATATGCATTCAGGAGAAGAGGACCAGGTTGACAACAACCAGGACGTTGTCACGCCTTGGGATACGCCCGTTCAACAGCAAAATAGCCAGCCACAACAGCCACAACAGGGCACGGGCGCACAGACAGCTCAGGCACAGCAAACAGCCACCCAGCAAGCGCCGGTCGCACCCGCACCTACACTCGCAATACCGGCTCTCCCTGTCACAAAAAATACAGACCAAGCGAAGCCCGTCACGACCCCTGCCGTAAGTGAACCACCTCCCGTTCACAAAGAAACCGCAGCTCGCATTCAGAGCAGCGCGCCGAGCACGGCGGCAAACCACGATGCTCCCACTGCCGTGCAACCGCAGCCGCGACGTTTTATGACGAAACCAACGGTACACCCTCCCACTCCGGAGGCTTCAACGAACACCGAGCCAACCTCAACCAGTACTGATGCATTGGAGACCAGCTCTCCCCAGCAACAGACGGAAGAACCGCGGTCCTTTGGTCTGAAGCCGCTGTTTGAACCGTCAAAAAATGCTGCATCTTCCGAAGTCCTAGGTCCGTCCAGTGATCTGCCTGATATGTGGGAGGTGGGCGGCATCGCGCCGGAAGAAACGTCGCACGCTAAGCAACCGCTGCCTGTTGCAGAAAAACTACGTGGTCCTGAGGCAATGCGTCACATTAAGAGCGCGTTGCGAGACACGGGTGAATCGGAGTTCGTAGCACCAACGGAGAAGGTGCCGAGTGCAGTGCCTGGTGACACTGACGTCGCACCAGATCTGACACCACCACCCACGACCCCGGCACCGACGAAGCCACCGCCACAAACACCCTCTCCCGAAAATGATCTCTCGGTCGCAAGCACGACCGACACACCGGTTTCACCTCACCCCAGTACCAAACCTGCACCTACGGTGGAAGTTCCCCCGATGACACGAGACAGTATCGGGGCCGTCCCCATTGATCCTGCTCTACAGAAGCAGGAGGCGACGAGGTCCGAAACACCAGACCCACAGGTGCAGTCCGCTGAACGGCTCACTTCGAGCGGCATGCTGACTAAAATGCTCAATGCCTTTGGCGTACAGGATGACACTCCCGATGGAGGCACACAGCAAGTTTCAAAAAACAGAGCTGACATTTCAAAACCGCGCGAGGAAGTTGTCCCGAATACCGGTCGTGGGCAGCCCGGTACTGTGAGCGAAGAAGGCGTGCGTCCGACGCAGGGCGCGGTGGAGCCGGCTGACGCTCCTGTCAGTGTGACGAACGATATCACTAAAGATACTGACGTGGGACCATCATCGTCTCTGAAGACCTCGTTTCCGCCTGTACCGACGAACAATACACCGACAGCTCCTTCGCGAACATTCGGAAACGACACGTTCGATCAGAAGCTACGCGCACCCCTACATGCGCCAACAGGAACCGTGGATGGAGTACGAGCTAAGGGTGATGCGGCGTCGAGCAATATGCCACGCTCCGTCGCTCCGTCGAGCCCTGGGGCCACTGACACGTTTGTGCAACCGAGTGAAGACACGCACACACAACACGACCAACTTCCTACCCAGGTCGTGTCCGATGAAGGTGACGATCCACTCGATTTGCGGGGGCCCACGGCGATGCCGAGTGCACCTGAGTCAACCGTGCCACAGTCCCACACAGCCACTCCCGGCACAGACAACACTCGAGAAACAGTCGGTGATAGTTCTCTCCAAGCGTTTGTGCCAATCCCGGATACCAATATTGAAAAGGAGCATCCGGCTGTCCCAAAGAGAAAGCCCGTCACGCCTAACACCGGAACGAGCCTTGCGTCACTTCGTGACCGCGTTCTGCAAACAAGTATCGAAACGCCGAGCACCGAGGAGATGTCACAACAAAAGGCAGCGCCTGCGGCCAAGGAACTGAGTAGGAAGGACGTGGAAACACTAAAAGAGGTACATGGTTTGATGAACAACAACGCAACTCACGAGACTTTTTCCTTACCTACAGCTGGTCCCGAACCGACGACAGAACACGCGCGAGCTATAGCGGGCGTAGCGGACGAACTTGAAGATATTGCTGCTCCGGAAGAGCCCACTGTTTCACAGGACCAAAATCCGAAGCTACCGAAAGTGTATACATCATTGCCCATGCTACGCACGTATCGGGGTGATGTAGAACGTGCGGTCACAAAGGGGAAAGTGAGCATGGTAAACATGATAAGCGCTGAAGAGAAGAGAAGGAGTGCGCCGGAGCCAAAGGTCGCACAGCGCAAGGTGGTTACATCGCAGCGTGGTATTCGCAACCGCATCATCGCAAGTACAGTTCTTGCTGTAGCTGCAGTCGGTCTCATCGCTTTCAGTTGGTACCTTCTCCGTTCAGAGCCGCAGCCCTACGTGGGCGACAATACACTGATGGCGACCGAGCAGGGCGTGCAGCATGAGGTAACCGGAGTGGAGGGTACAGCACTGCGCAGCGACCTGCGACGCCTAGCTGATGGTCTAGAGGAGCGTAGAAATTCGATCGTGGAGATACAGTTGGTGAAAAAATCGCTTGCAGAGCTTGGGGTAGAGACAACTTCTGTCGTTACCAGTGAAGAGCTCTTCGCGGTGCTTGGAACGAGTGCGCCGACATCTCTATCTCGAAATGTCGACGACACGTACATGTTGGGGGTACACCAGTTGGACAATGCGGAGGTGTTTCTCATTCTCAAGACCTCCTCGTACGACAATGCACTTGCGGGAATGTTTGAGTGGGAAGCTACCTTGCTTGAAGATCTGGAACCACTGTTCGGTCGTGCTGATGAGTATGTACCGATCAAAGAGTATGATCCTGACGCAGAGCCCACGCCGCAGTTGGTCGCAGCGACAGCTTCGAGTACAGCAACGAGTACCGACACACTTGCAGTGACAGCTGCGCGAGCGCCCGATGATGGAGAGGGTATTGTGTTTCGTGATGTGTCGGTGGCAAACATGGCGTCACGCGGCATTCATGACAAGAACGGCGACTACCTCCTCCTCTGGACGATGCCCGACAGGTCCACTGTGGTCATCACTACGCATGCAGAGACGCTCCGCGAAATACGTGCTCGTACTGACTGATCGTTACCCGCTTGCGTTACGGGGTACCTAATCGTACACTTACACCATGAAAGAGCTCTCATACTATACAAAACGACTCGGAGAGGAACGTGACACACTACGTACGGAACTTGAACGTCTTGCGCAGCAAGACCCTCAGAACCCCGAGGTGTGGGTGCTGAAAAAGCCCGACATGGATATCATGGAGGCGGATCAGAATGAAGCTGCCGACCGTACTGAGGAAATACATATCGACTCTATTGTGCTTGATGAGCTTGATGCTCGATTCCGCCTTGTTGCACACGCACTGAGAAAGCTCGATGAAGGAACGTTTGGTGTGTGCGAGAAGTGTGGTAAGCAAATAGGGGAGGATCGTCTGGACGCAAATCCGGCGGCGCGGACGTGTAAGGAGCACATTGGCGCAGCCGAGAAAAATGCTTTGTAATAACTTGCCACAGTACAATGGGAGCTGCCCGTGTTTATAGTGCACAACCTGTATACCTAAACGCAGAAAAGGTAACCATAGAAGCAGACCTCTCCAAGGGTCTGCATTCATTTTCTATCGTAGGTCTTGCAGACAAGGCACTCGATGAAAGTCGGGAGCGTGTTGCTGTGGCGTTGAAGAATGCTCGTTTCGATTCACCAAAACACACCAACAAGCGAGTGCTTGTTTCACTTGCACCAGCCGATGTGCGAAAGGATGGTCCGCGCTTCGATCTACCCATAGCGCTTGCGTATCTGTTGGCTTCCGAACAGGTGTCCTTTTGTCCTGAGGGAATTTTATTCTTGGGGGAGCTTTCACTAAGAGGGGAGCTTCGTCCGGTGCGTGGCGTGCTGCCGTTAGCAAAGTTCGCCCACGAGCAAGGTTTTCATACTATCGTTGTGCCACGCGCAAACGCTGAAGAGGCCGCGCTCATACCAGACATCACGGTGCTTTCCGCTCAAACTGTCCGTGAGGTGGTCGAACATTTTCACGAAGGAGAGCACGGTGCGCAGACATCACTTCCGATACAGAAGCAAACACCACTAAAACCAGATACACCGGAAAATGTCACCGACTTTGGAGACGTCCGTGGACAGGAGACCGCAAAACGGGGGCTGGTTATCGCTGCTGCAGGTCGCCACAACATCGTGTTGTACGGCCCGCCGGGGACAGGTAAGACACTTCTCGCGCGTGCCCTTCGCGGCATACTCCCACAACTAACGACTGAGGAGGCACTTGAGACAACGGCGATACATTCGGTCGCAGGTGCACTGAAGGGTACTATTGTCTCATCTCCTCCCTTTCGTTCTCCGCACCACAGCGCATCACATGTGGCGATTGTGGGGGGAGGCACCATACCCAAGCCTGGCGAAGCAACACTAGCTCATCGTGGCGTACTTTTCCTTGACGAGCTGCCTGAGTACGAGCGACGCGTCATCGACGCGCTGCGCGAACCACTTGAAGACCGTGTGGTTTCGGTATCACGCGCTCGTGGGTCGGTGACCTTTCCCGCAAACTTCATGCTTGTTGCCGCCATGAATCCAAATCGTGAGCGTGGAGAGGGAACCGTCAGTGAACTTGACAGGGAGCGGTTGAAGAAAAAGATATCGGGTCCCGTGGTGGACCGCATCGACATGTGGATCGAGGTACCGCATGTCGCGCACGAGGAGCTGAGAACGCGTTCAACAGCTACTCCCGAGGAAAGCACACGCATTCGTGAACACGTCGCAACAGCGCGAGCACTGCAAAAAACTCGTTTTGGAAACGAACTGAAAACGAATGCCGACATGAGTATTCGGGACCTCGATACACGTGCACACATAACACCTGAGGCCGAGACAATGCTCACGCGTGCAGCCACGGTCCACAAACTCTCTCCCCGCGGTCATCACCGCACCATAAAACTAGCGCGCACCATCGCTGACCTCGACGCGAGCGATGACGTGCACGAGCAGCACATCTTGGAGGCTTTAACCTATCGACCCAAGGACTTGTTTGAGTGAAAAAGCCCCCTCTGTGGGGGGCTTTGTGCATTTTCTGACGGAGTTAGTTATTGAGCCTTTTCGAAAACGCTCTGTATCCAGGCCTTTGTTTGTGCCAGCCTGAGCTGCTGTACCGCTAGGCGATACCCATCATCAAGACCATTCAGGTACCAGTTGCCCTTGTGCCACACAAGGCGAACGACCCTGTCCAGCACGTGCATGTGCGGAGGCGAGAATGAACATTCTCGTTGATCGGGTGGCAACGAGAAGTAATGCACCGCATCCATGTAGAAATCCTCGTCGAGCACGAACTCTTCTTCGTTGTGGTAGGTTGTCGTGGCCGGCACCATCTTTCCATTTGCGTGAACCTCCCAGGTTCGAAAAAGAGTATCATTCACGACTTGTCGGCTCTCATAATTGTTCGCGTTCTCACTGACCCGAAAGCGAACATGCATGATGATCTCGTTTGGGTCAGGTGCACGAGTGCCAAGCAGTACACGTTCTGCTCTCGTAAGCTCCAGTGCGCTGAGAAGGAACGGGTCGTGCTTCTTACTGTGTATCCTTTGCAGCTCCTGTCTGTCATTGCGTCTGCGCATGTAGTCGCGGTGTAGGAGCACAAGAAATCCAAAAAACACAAGGATGTGCATGTGGTCTAGTGCGCAACTAAAAACGACGGTGTGTGCCGTCGTTTGTTTAGAATGGATTTGCAGCTCCGCGTACCTCGAAGTGGAGGTGCGGTCCGGTCGACCGACCGCTGCTACCCACGTAGCCGATGACCTGCCCCGCAACCACGTTCTGTCCTTGCCATACGACGTTCTTGCTATTGTGCGCGTAGAGTGTCTGTGTGCCGTTCGGATGATCAATGACAATGTATGTACCGTAGCCACCATTCCAACCACCTACGCGTGACACGATGACACGTCCGTTTGCGGCAGCGCGTATCGGTGTACCGACACCTGCACCAAAGTCGACACCATTGTATCCGTGTATACCTTGAGTTCTGACCGTACCGGGAAGCGGGTGCACGAAGTACCCCGAGACCGAACGTGTTGGCGCTACGGCGATGGAGCCGCTGTATACGGGCGCATCAGGCTCTTCTATCTCACCGCCGGGGATGGTGACTACCGTGCCAACGGTCAGCGTGCCTTCCGCAAGGCCATTGTATACGAGGATCTCCGCCTCATCACCACCGTAGTCCTCAGCAATACTCGCAATGGTGTCGCCCTTTTCTACCGTGTGCTGTACGCCGTTTATGGGGAGAATGAGAAGTGTCTCACCCGGGTGTATATCTTTGCCGGACGAGAGCTCGTTTGCCCATACTATCGTATTCACTGAAACATCGAACATCTCGGCAACCTGGGATAGCGTGTCACCCTCCTGCACGAGATACAACGATATCTGGTCGGGAGCGGCAGGTGCCTGCTGGTCCTCCGGTCCGGTCGTAAATGGAGTTGCTTCAGCAACTAGCGCAACGCCGTCCTGTGTTTTCACCTCACCACCGCCAAGACTTGGTGTTGGGTCTATGTTTCTGACAGCTTGCAACAGTGCGATCGTCTGTGAGTTAACGCTGTCCGACCTTGAGGTCGTCTGTACCTCTGTCTGCTCATGCGCGTTAAAAAGGGACAGAAACGATGCCCGGACCGTTGGTACTTGTGTGTACAGTATGGCAACCGTCAGCATGGCGATGCACGTGGCAACGCTGGGGTGCAAACCATGTTTGCGCTTCCGCTCTGTCACCCGGATAGTGTTTGGACGATTCATCCTACTATCGGGATCTTGGTCGAGTGAATTTCTTATATGCGGTTTGTGTCACACTACCGTACCACCCCGGACCGCGAAGCCCGGCTACATCCATACTGCGTGTCTGGCATTACCCGCATGATAAACGGGGTGGGGAGAACGTCAACTTGTTATGCACAGTGTATGTGTGGCACAACGCGTCATGTGTCCGCTGTGGTATGATACATAGCCATGGAGCACACAAAAGGGCTTAACGCTGCGCAAAAAAAAGCAGTCACTACCACAGATGGACCTATTTTGGTGCTTGCGGGCGCCGGTGCAGGAAAGACGAAGACGATTGCACATCGTGTAGTACACCTTGTCAAGAAGGGTGTACCGGGTGGTCGTATTCTTGCCATTACGTTTACGAACAAGGCCGCGCGCGAAATGCGAGAACGTGTACGGGAATTGCTCACACGACACGGTGAAGACCGCGCCGGACAGCATACTACTGTGTCAACATTTCATTCATTATGTGTGCAGTTGCTACGTGAGTTCGCCTCCGAGGCGCGCGTCCCGGAGCACTTCACCATACTGGATCGTGCCGACTCGATACGGTCGATCAAGCGTGCCATGAAGGAGGTCGCCGTAGATGATAAGCAGTTTGCACCGCGCGCCATACTGAGCACCATATCCCGTGCAAAGGGGGATGCGAAAACACTGCAAGCATACCGCGACACAGTTGGCCATGCATACTTCCCGGAGCTTGTCGCAGACGTGTGGGAACACTACCAGAAAGCGCTGCGCGGTGAGGGTGCGCTCGACTTTGACGATCTGCTGCTCGAACTCTGGCGGCTGCTGGACACGAACGCAGCCGTACGGAAACGTGTGCAAGAACGGTACCACTACATACACGTTGATGAGTATCAGGACACCAATAAGGTACAGTACGAGATCGTCCGGCTGCTTACAGGAAGTAGGGGTAATATATTTTGCGTCGGTGACCTCGACCAAAATGTATACAGCTGGCGCGGTTCGACAATAGAAAACATTCTCGAGTTCGAGAAGTCGTTCCCCGAAGCCATCGTTCTCCGCCTTGAGCAAAATTATCGCTCAACACAACGGATAGTTGCAGTGAGCAACGACATCATTAAAAAGAACGTACGCCGCAAGGAGAAGACCTTGTTCACAATGAACGATGAGGGAGACAAGCTACGGCTCATTGTCGGGTACGATGAGCGGGATGAGGCCGATCAAATTGTGGATGAGGTACGCACGCTGCTCGATGCTCAAACACCACCATCAGAGATAGCTGTACTGTACCGGGCAAATTTTCAATCGCGCGTACTAGAGGAAGCGTTTCTGGCCGCAGGCATCCCGTACCGTGTGCTGGGAACCCGTTTCTTCGACAGGAAGGAGGTGAGAGACATGCTCTCATATGCGCGGGCCGCGTTGAACAAACAGTCCCTGTCCGACATACGACGTGTCGTTAATACGCCGCTGCGCGGTATTGGCAAGATCACGGTAGAAAAGCTGTTCGCGAACGGGCGAGAGTCACTCGCGGGAAGGGCGCGGGAGCGGGTGGATGAATTCTTTCAGATTCTAAACGACATTGAGGAACGTGCAGGTACGCACACAGCAAGCGAGGTGCTTTCGTACACGTTAGAGCGCTCCGGTATCGGCAAGAGCCTGAGTGGAAAGAACGAAGAGGATCAAGAACGTCTCATGAACGCAAAGGAGCTCGTTTCACTCGCCGCACACCGATACGATGAGTACCCCGCACCTGACGGACTCCTGCGACTCATTGAGGATGCAGCACTTGCGACTGATCAGGATGAGATAGATGCCCGTACCGAACGGCAGACGGCGGGCGTAACGCTGATGACCATTCATGCTGCTAAGGGGCTTGAATTCCAAGACGTGTTCATAGTCGGGCTTGAGGATGGTCTGTTCCCACACGAGACGCTCTTCGAGGATGAACGCAAAGACGATGAAGAAGAGCGGCGCCTTTTCTATGTAGCCCTCACCCGCGCAAAAGAGCGCGTGCACCTCTCATATGCACAAGTGCGTACGGTTTTCGGCCAGCGTAGTCCTCGTGTACCCTCGGAGTTTTTACTGGATATCGACGACAGCCACCTAGAAGTGTCAGATACAGTATCTGAGCCCGGTAAAGTAGTGTACCTTGATTAGCAATGAAACACGCACCACTGGGACAACACTTTCTCACACGTCCGGAGCTCGCCGAGGCGGTAGCCGACGCCCTGCCCGTGAGCAAACATGAGACGGTCCTAGAGATCGGTCCCGGTCGCGGCATTCTCACACGAGTTCTCCTTGCCCGTGCTGCTAGGGTAGTCGCGTTGGAAAAAGATCCCGATCTGGTACGGGAGCTAGGTCACACGTTCGTATCGGAACTAACCTCCGGGGCGCTGGTGCTGCGAGAGCAAGATGTCCGCGATTTTATACCGGAGAAGGAGGGGTGCCTTGCTGACGGTTACACTCTCATTGCAAATATCCCATACTACATCACCGGCACCATCTTGCGACAGTTTTTGAGTGCACCACGCCAGCCGGCACATATGGTGCTCTTGGTGCAAAAAGAAGTAGCTGAACGTGTGGTCGCGGCTGATGGCAAAGAGTCACTTCTCTCACTTTCGGTCAAGGCATACGGCACACCGCGGTATATACGTACGATACGTCGTGGTAGCTTTACGCCCGCACCGAAGGTGGATTCAGCCGTGCTTGCGATCGACAATATATCGCGGGATAACTTCGCATCACATGCCGTTGAGTCGCACTTTTTTGCACTCATTCGCGCAGGATTTGGATCAAAGAGAAAGCAGGTGGGCAAGCTTGTTGCCCCCTATGTGGACGATGCTGCGTTCGACGCATGTGCTGTCCAGAAAGATGCACGAGCGGAAGATGTCGGCATTGCCTCTTGGTTGTGCCTCGCGAAACATGCGGCAGCTACACCGATGTCCCGGTCAACAACGCAGTCCCCGTGACCGGATGGCAGACCTTGCCGACACAACAGATACCACCGGGCGTGCCATCACCAAGCACCCATGAGCCCATGAACTGTCCGTACAGGTAGATGCGTGTGTGCCACGTTATCAGGAACAAGCCCGGACGCGGACCCACTACGTCTATCACAAAACTGCCGTCATTGCAGAACCACATGATCGAGCTCCGGCCGCCAATGAGCGGTATGGCCCCCGCCTCTTTTTGGTACCATCCAATACCCGCCCCGGCAAAGACCGCTCCTGCAAAGAGTACTATGAGTACCGCGAGTCGAAATCTGCTCAGTAACGTTTCCATACTGTCTACGGGACCAGGTTAAAGACGACCGGTTCAGCGGTGTATCCGCCTTCGGTAGAAACTATCAAGTAGAGTGGCATCACACCGTCGGCACCCGGTATGCCCCGTGATGCCTTGTCACCGACAGCATCCTTTCCCGGTTCGATACGGAACGTTAAGGTCGTGCCGTCGGGTGAGACGATGCCGTCGAGGGAGTCTACACCCATCAACACGTGATTGTTAGAGGGGGAGAAATGCTTGCCTCGTAACGTCACTTCCGTTCCATACGATCCTTCACGCGGGCTGACGCTATACACCTCAGGAGCAGGTACGCCGGGCGTAGTGACCCAAAAACGGAACCCTTGTATCTTCTCTCCATCATCCGTATCCACGTAGACATGGGTGATGCCGCTTTCAATCCCTTCAGGCACCTCAAACGTAAGGGACTTCCCATCCGGTGAAGGTATGTCGCTCGCAATACGCTGTTCCTCAAAGTACACATCGTTGCTGCTGCGCGAAAAGCCGACACCTTTCAAGTGCACCTCCGTGCCCACGACGCCTGTGTATGTTGACTGGCTGGAGATGTAATGCATGTCACTCTCGTCGCTGTCTTCGAGCGGTTCTATCGAGGGCTCCTCCGCGAACTCAAAATCCTGCACCTGCCAGTACGGTGTTGCACACGTACTGTCACGGCATCCGCACTTCCACTTGAACGCTACCTTGTTGCATGTGTAAACGATGATGCGGTTGGTCTGGCGCAGCCCATCCCCGTCTCGCAGAACGGTTGCGACCGCGTCACCGCGGAACCACGGACCCACGGCGTCTTCGCCGGCAAGGGTGATGCGCTTCCACGCGCCGTCGACGCGCTCAAATCCGTACTGGTAGATATACTCATACGGACTGCCCGTACCGACGCGAACGGTCGCCGTGCCGCCATCACCCGAGGCGTGCTCGGAGCAGAGCACCGATACGGACAGTAGCGGAATCATGCCGTAAAAATTAAATGGGGAGCCGTACCGTGCGGGAATATCTGCGTCTGCGTCTGTTATGGTGTGGCAATACTCTGCGCCTACCACCGGATGTGTCTGCGACGTACCGTAGTACCCTATCAGTCCACCTGCAACTACAGCGAGTACAGCCGGTAGCACAAACGAGCTTAGAGATTTACTCATGGATATACCTAGAGTAGCGTATACTAGCTACATGCAACATGCTGATCGTGTGCATAAGTGTACGTCATCGAGTGTGGAGCTGGGTGCTCGTGTCTGCCAGTCTCACTCTGTTACCGGTGTATACGCTACAACAATTGCCTCCCTGTGTGCCTTTCTAACCGGTCTAGTTTCATTCCATACAACCTTTGCCGCCTTCGCGCTCGTTGGACTGAGTCCCTTTTTGCTGATGCTCATACGACACCAACAGGTTGCCGCAGCCGCACGTACGGGATTCCTCGTGGGTTGTGCCTACGGAATCGCGTTATTATCACCATTGTTCACACTGGAGCACTGGTCGTGGATAGAAATGCCGATAATTTCGTCATACTATCCGCAGCTAATGTGGTCTGGTATCGTCGTGGGTGCAATTCTGGTGTTCGGTGGCCTTCTGTTCGCAATATTCAGTGTGGTTACTGTTGTTATCGAGCGGTCGACAGCGGGTTTTATTGTTGTTGCGTCTCTACTATGGATCGTCATGGAGGGGCTACGGGCTGCCGTACTGGGAGGCATCACGTGGGGTCATTTGGGTTATACACAGACGTTTTTCGAACCCCTCGCTGCATGGGCAAGTATCGGAACAGTGTACCTCGTCAGCGCGCTTGCGTTGTCGATCAGTGCTTTTATAGCTTGGTTGAGCCACTTGTACCTACTAGGGCGGTCTGTCCTGCGTACCGCCGGCACTTTGTCCCTGTACGTCGCGGCACTTGTGCTCGGTGGGGCACTGCTCACAACACTTACCTCTCCATCCGGACCACAACCTGACATCTATGGAGTCAACCTACCATACACGACGCAACAAGGCAGTGATCTCACCACATATGTGGGTATGCTCGAGTACATCGATACGTCTGTGCGGAGTGGGGATGGTGTACTAGTGCTTCCTGAAAATACGCTTAGTGCATACGTGCTTGAGAGAGGTACCGGCGTTCCGTTTCGATACCACGAAGGCGGTGCGGTCACACAAGCATACGACTCATTTCTCTCATTGACGCGGAAACATACAAGTACAACGTTCCTCGTTGGCGTCCACTCAGCCACGTCTATCAGGGAGCGCTACAATTCACTCATTGTCTACAGAAACGGGGAGCTTTTGGGACGCTACGACAAGCACCTCTTGCTTCCGTTCGGTGAACGTGCTGTTCCGTTGCTTTCTACACGCCCGAGCGCGTACCGAGCTGGCGCGTACGGACAACTGCTGCAGGTGGGCCAATACACTGTCCGTCCAATGCTGTGCAGCGAAGTGTACTACGTACAACCTGAACGGGGACATGTAGATGCCGTCGTACACGCGTCGAACGAAACGATATTTGCGAGTGAGCTTGTCTCGCGCTACTCGAACGTACACGCTGTGATGCGATCAGTAGAGGACAGAGCGTACCTCGTGCGTGCGTCAAAAAGACGTATGTCCACCGACTGACCTTTATCACCGTGTACGAAAAAGGGTAGGTAACGTCTGACTAATCCACAGTTTCTGCAGCTATGTCCTATATTTCGATAAAGGACGACGTATACTAGTAAGCATGAGGAGACCGCGTCTTGGGGGCTTGGTTTCTAGCCCTGTGTCAGTTGCTGCAGCACTCATCGTGCTTATGTTTGTCGTCGCTGTCTCGTACTCGTTCTACGGCGAGAGGGGTGCGGCAAACCAGCGTACCGCGGTACTCGATACCGCACTCGTGCCGTCCGACCTCGAACGTGCATACCTCGACGAGGAGGACACCGACGGTGATGGCATGCCTGACTGGGAAGAGATCTTTGTGGGGTCAGACCCGAACGATGCATCGAGTATTGCTGAAGGTGCATACTCGGCAGGTGTGGGGGGCACCGTAAGCGGCTCCGAGCCGGAAGGCGAAGTTGTTGTGGACGGTGATGTGCTAGAGATGCCGAACTCGGCGACACGTGTTGCTGCACGCGAGCTTTTTGGTTCGTACATGTATACGCTGACTGAAAAGACGGAGCTCACGGAACAGGAACAGAACGAGCTTGTACAAAATGCACTACAGGCAAGTCTCTCGACGATCGAGATACCCTCCTTTGATCATCGCACGCTCACTACGGTTCCGGTGACTGCTGATGCTGTACGTGCCTATACCCTCCACACGAAAGAAATATTTGAATCGTTGGCGGCGCAAGCACCGAACGAGCACCAGCTGCTGATGCAGCTTACACAGGGTGACCGCAATGACGCGGTAGATCAACTGAACGGAGCGGTGGAGCTGTACCGGTCGCACGCGCAAGACCTTGCGCTCGTTGCGGTACCTGAAGATGCACGAGCGATGCATGGGGCACTCATTGATTCACTTCTGAAGTACTCGTTCGCGCTCCACGGCACTGCCAATCTGCAAGCTGACCCGGTCCAAGCGGCGGTCACGCTGCAGTTGTTGATGCAGTACGAGAGCCTGGTACGCCACACATTTGCTGCGTATGGCGAGTACATCACCCGCGCAACGGAAAACCTATAGTGCCCACGACATAAACCACATGCACACTTTCATCCACAACCTGAAACGAACTGTAGCACTTGTGTTGCTCGCGGGATTCATACTGCCCGCGCTCTCCATGAGCATCGCACCGCCGCGGCAAGCGGAGGCGTTCGACATCAGTACGGCGGCGTGTGCTGTTGCGAGTCTCCTTGGCGTCATAGGACCTGCGGCTGGAACTGCTGTTGCCGTTGCGGGTGGTTTTGCCTCGGCACTGCTGGCCGTACCGGTCAATGAGACCAACACGTCAGTTGTCGCCAACCTTGCCAACATCTCTGCACAAACAACGATAACTGCCGGGGCTGACGCATCACTCACCACCAAGGAGTGCATCATTGACCCGCTGCTGTGGCTCCTGAAGAACGTGATCATAACAATGCTCACCGAGCAGATACTTGCGTGGATACAGGGTGGCTTTGAGGGAGCTCCCGTCTTCCTCACCGACCCGACAGACTTCTTCCGTGAGGTGGGTTTCACAGCGCTGAATCAGCTCTTGTTCGAGAGCGGCATAGCCGAATTCATTTGTAGTCCGTTCCGGGCAGACCTGCAGCTTGCCGTGTTCTACGACTACAATTTCCCAAAGTATGCGGAGGGTGGGAGCTCCAGCTGCAGACACGATGAGATATTTGCGGGTTCAGGGGGAAGTTTCGAGATACTCGTGGAGGAGGGAAACTTGGCGGACTCCGGTGGTCTCCCCGCGCTCCTCGGCATGTTCGACGATCGCAACAACCCTCTCGGCAGCTACTACGCGCTTCAGTCTGAGGCCGCGGCGCGTGTCGGGGGTGCGATGGCAGCAGAGAGCCAGTTGCTTGGCTTCGGTGACGGCTTCTTCTCGATGCGCTGCGATACCGACGGCGATGGCAACAATGACGGTGCCTGCACGCCGGGTCAGTACGTGGTGGACCAGATAGAGGACTGGTCGGGCGGCATGCTGGCACAGCTTGAGGTTGCAGACGAGGTGTCCGAGATCGTCACCGCGCTCTTGGCTGCCCTGGTGCATGAAATACTCTCTGATACGGAGCAGGGGCTCCTCGGTGTCGGTAACGGTGGCACGACCTTTAGTTGGGAGGAAGCCATAGCCGCGCAGGAGGCAGAGTTTGAGGAGATCACCATTCCGGACACCGGGGAAACGGGTGACGGGACAACGGGAGGAACGACGGACTTTTGGGCGACCATCAGCGGTTCTGGGCTCACCTCTGAGACCTGTGAAGAGTGGCTGACCCGGGAAGGATGGTCATACTCAGGGGTGTCTGTGGTGGTCAATGGTGTGCGCACGACCAACTCTTGCGTGTACGTGAGTGAGGAGGACGGTTCGTGTACAACGTCTAGCTCCAGTGCAAGTCCTTCCGTGCTTTCGAACGGACAAACGTACCCGGCTGCCTCGTGTGGCGCATACAGCACCCAGATATCCGTGACCACAACGTCAGGGGGGACAACGGGAGGTGGTACGACAGGAGGGGGGACAACGGGTGGCGGAACAACGGGTGGGGGGACGACAGGTGCGTGGCCTCTGCAGGTTCCGACGCCTCTTCCGCCCCCACCGCCCATACAGGCGTAGCGATAGAGATGCCTGAGTAGTATCTGTACATAAACCACATGCACAAAAAATTATCAACCATTATCACTACCCACACCCATATGTTTACTAAAAACTATCATCGCAAGTTCCTGGCATCGCTAGTTGCCTTCTTCCTTCTCGCAACGATGGTAGGAAGCGTGCTCATGGTACCGACGATTAACACTGCGCAGGCGGCAGCACCGGACATGACAAGGGTTCTCGATGCGACCAACATGGAGCTTGATTCGAAAAGCTTTGGATGCCAGGCCGAGGGCTTCACAGATGGCATTGTCGGGTGTCTTGCATACTTTATGTACCTCTTCATGAAAATGTGTGGGATGTTCGCTATTTGGGTGGGCGTACTCCTTAACTTTGCCGTTGCTGACCTTGTTGTGGGATTTTCGCAATATGTAAACGCGGGTGCCAGTCAGGGTGGTGACGTATCCATAGTCCAGGAGGCGTGGACCGTCATACGCGATATAGTGAATGTGTTTCTCGTATTCTTGGCGATATTCATAGGTATTGCCACAATTGTGGGTATTTCAAACTATGGGTACAAGCAGCTGCTCTGGAAAGTGGTCCTCGCTGCTGTATTCGTGAACTTCAGCATCACGCTGGCGTACTTTGTTGTTGACATTGCCAACTATACAGCAACGACGATATATGTCGGTTTGCTCGCTGCAGGATATACCGACACCACTCAAGAGGCCGCCATGGCAGAGTGTCTCAACCCGGCAACGTCTACTCTGGGCGCGTGCATCGACCACGGCATAGCTGGTGCATTTGTCGAACAGTTGAAGCTTGCTACATTCCTTTCGATAACACCCGAAGCTGCTCCTGAAAGTACGCAGCAGTGGGGTTTGTTTTTCATGGGATTGTTGGGTGGTATATTCTTTCTGATCATGGCCTTCGTTCTAGCGGGTGCTGCATTTTTGCTCATCGGCAGGTTCGTGATACTCGTCTTTCTTATCATCATGTCGCCACTGGGCCTCGTGGCGTGGATAACTAAGGTCTCTAGTGCCGGGAGTAAGTGGTGGCACATGCTCCTAAATCAGGCGTTGATAGCGCCGGCACTTATGTTGATGCTGTATCTGTCGTACATAATCATCGAGCGATTCAATGAGAGCTTTGCCGTAGGACAAAACTTCAGTGATGTTGCTGACGAGGTTACAACGTTAGATGGTGGTAGTTTAGGAGGCATGGACATCTTACTCCTCTTTGTCGTTGCTGCAGGATTCCTCATCGCATCCCTTTCCATCGCGCGTTCACTCGGCGCACGTGGTGCAGGAGCTGTCATGAGTACGGGCCGAACGATGGCGCGTGGTTCCACGGCATTCTTCGCCGGAGGAGCAGTAGGTGCAGCAGGATGGGCGGGCCGCCGTACTGTTGGTCGAGTTGCGGATAGGATGGCTGAAAGTGAGGGCTTAAAGAAGGCGGTCGCGAATGAGAAAAAGAGCGTCGGGGCGTTCGTCGCACGCAACGCAGCGCGCGCGACCCGCAACGTCGCCACCAAGACCTCCGGCGCAAGCTTTGACGCTCGCGCTGTAACAGGAAAGACCGGTCGCGCCTGGCTCGGGGGACCGCAAAAGGGAGGATTTACTGAAGATAAGAAAGCGTATGCGAAGAAGATCGCTGAAGAGAAGAAGTGGGCTGGACGAACCACACCAACGAGCGAGGAGGCTAGGGCGCGTGACACAGCAATACATGATATTGATAACAAGGATGAAAGGTATAACAAGATCGAGAAGTTCGATCCTGTGAAAGTTGCGGCGACAAATCAAGAGAATACTAAACAGATACTTGATGCCCTCAAACAGCAAATGGATGCAACCAAAGACCCGATCGCCAAACGGAACCTGCAAGACAAGCTCGACGAAAGAACCAGGGAGTCGTACAGACTCGAAAACTTCCAGACAAATGTCAAGACGCATGAACGCCTACGCACTGAATTGAACGGCGGCATAGTACGGAACGATGATGGTTCTACGCGCGCACTGACCAAGGAAGAGCGACAGGATAAAATGAATAAGCTGGATCAGGTTTCCAACCAGATCAAGGGTGACTACGGTCTTGTGGATGAGAACGTGGGAGAATACGATGACAAGCTCAAGCCCCTGAAGGAAGAACAGGCAGCACTCGCTCAGAAGGATGCGAAGGAGCTTACGGAACAAGATAAGCAAAAGATGAAAGCGGTCGGTGATCAGATACGGGCATTGGAAAGTGAGCGCGGCAGCTTGGTCGAGCTCCACGAGGCAAGCAGAGAGTTTGTGCAGGCAGACGCTGTCGGCGAGGCCAACGACGAGCTGAAGCGCCGTGTCCAAACTGCAAAGGATGCAGTTGCAACGCTACACGCGCGTGACTCACAGCAGGTAGACAAAGCATTTGTGGATACACAAAAGGCACGCGGGCAGGCACGTTCAGACCAGTACACCAACTACCAGTCGACAAAACGGAACCTTGGCTTTATGCCTACCCCGGCGTGGAAGCGGGAGGCCGCCATGAATCTTCGTACTCCGACGGGAAACAAGAAGAAATTGGCGGATTTTGAGAAGTTCCTGAAGGAAAATTACCCTCAAATGGAGGGGGGCGCGTCCACAGCAGGGAGTTCCAAAACTACCCTAGGCGAGGAGTCCACCAAGGAAGGCGGTGATTCTGTTGAGAAGAAGAATTAACACAAACACTATGCTTGTAGACAATGAAACAGACAAAATCATACAGGAGCAGTGGCAGAATCTGGCAGATCCAGTTCGCAAAGTGATACTGCATGGCGTGTACAAGGAGGCCATTAGCACCTCCATCGAAAAGTTCGGGTTGGACGAAGAAGCTCGTGCTTCGGTGATGCTTGAGGTGCTCTTCTACCTCATCGGCCTTCAGAACAGGGCGGCTCTGCAGAATGCACTTACCGACCACCCCGTGATGACGTCTGTTCAGGGCAAAGAGCTCTTTGAGGCACTCGACAAGAAGCTCTTCGCTCCACTCACCATCTATCTGGATGGCGCTGAGGTGGGCGGCGTCGATGCGCAAATGCTCACCATGTGCATAGACAGCGTACCGAAAAAATACGAGCGTCTCTCACAACTGCCGGAGTCTGTGCGTGTGGTTGTGACCGGGGAGACCCTTGGCGACGATTTCTTGTCCATCGTAAAGAAGCATGGACTGCGCCCGCAGCAGGCGCAGCTCTTAGCGCAGCAGGTATCCACCGTGCTGGTGGGGCTCGGCACAACGAATGACTTCAAGGTAAACGTGACCCGTGACGCTGGACTCGAGTCCGCAGTGCTTGAGGCACTGTTCCTCGACGTTGAGTCCAAGCTGTTCAAACCAGTGCGCACTGCGATACTCACCGCGCTTGCGCAGAAAAAAGCCACAGGCGGGAATGCGACCGCATCCACCTCATCATCCGACCCCTACCGTTCATTACCACGTTCACAATAGTCTATGAGATTCTCCGTACCCCAGTTCATCGATGTTGAAGACAAGATAGTGGGACCCTTGACCCTGAAACAGGCAATATATATTGTCGGTTCGCTTGGGGCGGCGTTTGTTCTCTGGCGCATATTCGGCTTCTTCATAGCGGTACTGATCGGGGGACCGGTGCTGTTCGTGGCGTTCTTACTCGCATTCGTGAAGGTGAACAACCGTCCGTTCGTGTCGATAATCTACGCTGCGTTCACGTACGTTACAACGAAGAAGC
The DNA here is from genome assembly GCA_947259245.1 of uncultured Patescibacteria group bacterium. GTDB lineage: Bacteria > Patescibacteriota > Minisyncoccia > Phycocordibacterales > UBA12088 > UBA12088. The sequence continues at coordinate 2,411 of CAMYLP010000021.1, read as the reverse complement.
TCTACCTATGGAGAAAGACGCCGACGAAACATGTCCAGACACAGCCGTTAGAAAAGATAGAGCGGAGGACCTTACCGGTAACACCAAAGGTAACGCAGAGTAAATTACGAGAGTTAGCGTGGAGTCTTGACTCCGATGAATACACGAAATGATATGGTAAAAAATAACACCGCAGCTCAGGCACAGCCGAGTCAGGACTTCGTACCGATCGAACAGGTGCGTGATGGCATACTGATACTCCGTGATGGTTCAATACGGGCCATACTCATGTGTTCATCCGTCAACATGGTACTAAAGTCGAACGAGGAGCAAGCGGCGATCCTACGGCAATTTCAGAACTTCCTCAACTCGCTGGATTTTTCGGTACAGATTTCCATACAGTCACGCGAGTTGGACATTCGCCCGTACCTCCGTCTCCTCGAGGACAGGTATGGCGAGCAGCAGACCGAGTTGATGAAGATACAGGTTCGCGAGTACATAGACTTCATTTCCCGCTTTGTTGAAAACTCAAGCATTATGACGAAGAGCTTCTACATCATTGTGCCCTACACACCTGTGCTGAATGTTCAAAAACAGGGAGTGGGGGGCATTGCTGCCATGCTTTCCTCACAGAAACAGGGTGATGTTCACCTTTCACCAGAATTATTCAAAGAGTACCGGTCGCAGATCGAACAGCGGATAATGGTCGTCGTGGGCGGTCTCGCTGGCTTAGGTGTGCGTGCGGGACAGTTGGGTACCGAGGAGGTTATCGAACTTTTTTACCGTCTGTTCAATATTGGCGAGCTGGATCGACCGCTGCCCGTATCGGAGATGGCTAACCTTGAATCATAGTATGGGCCTATTTTCATTCATAAAGAAGTCGGGGGGTATCGAGCGAATAGATCCTGAGGCAATCCTGCCAGACGAGATCTTTCAGGCATCGACGCTAAAACTAAAGGATGTCTTGGCACCGTCTGCCCTCCAGATTACACCAAAGGAGTTGAACCTTGGCGAGCAGGTTGCGCGTATGTTCTACCTCATATCGTACCCACGCTATCTCACCGACAACTGGTTCTCACCAGTCGTAAACCTCGACCATGTGTTCGATGTGTCCATCTTTGTTCACCCCATCGAAACCGCACCGATGCTGAAGAAGTTCCAAAAGAAGGTTGCTGAGGTACAGAGCCAGATCCACGAACGGGAGGCCCGCGGTATGGTACGAGACCCTATGCTCGACGCAGCGTATGAAAACCTCGAAGTCCTGCGAGACAGTCTGCAGCAGGCAGAAGAACGGCTCTTCGAAGTGGGAGTGTACATATCCATCTATGCGAAGAACAAGGAGGAGTTGGACAAGGTTGAGAGTGAGATGAAGACATTGCTGGAATCACAAATGGTGTACGTAAAGCCGGCACTGTTCCAGCAAGACCAAGCGTACCGCAGCATACTTCCTCTCGCGACGGACGAGCTCATGGTGCACAACAAGCTCAACAGTGCGCCGCTCTCCTCGATCTTTCCGTTCATCTCCTTTGATCTCACCTCTGAGCAGGGGGTTCTCTATGGGGTAAACATGCACAACAACAGTCTTGTGCTCTTCGACCGGTACTCCATGGAAAACTACAATTCTGTTCTGTTCGCAAAATCTGGAGCGGGTAAATCCTACACGACCAAGCTTGAGGTGCTTCGCTCGCTCATGTTCGATACGGACGTCATTGTGATAGACCCGGAACGGGAGTACGAGTACATGGCAAGTGCCACGGGAGGACGCTACTTCAATATATCGCTCTCCTCGGGACACCACATAAACCCATTTGACCTGCCACCGGTGCGTGAGGATGAGCAGCCGAGCACGATACTGCGCCAGAACATCATTACACTGATCGGTCTATTCCGTATCATGCTTGGCGGTCTCACACCGGAAGAGGACGCGATAATAGACCGGGCGATCACGGAGACGTATGCACTCAAAGACATCACCGGAAATACAGACTTCACGAATCTCACGCCGCCGCTGCTCTCTGACTTCGAATTAGTGTTAGGTGGTATGGAGGGGAGCGACTCGCTCGTGCGGCGGTTGAGCAAGTACACAGCAGGCACGTGGTCCGGCTTCATAAACAAGCCGACGAACGTCGATGTCGATCAAAAATTCGTTGTCTTCTCGGTCCGTGACATGGAAGAGGAGCTCAAACCCGCGGCTATGTATATCGTCACGAACTACATCTGGACGGCGGTACGTCGTACCCTGAAGAAGCGGCTAATGGTGGTGGATGAGGCATGGTGGATGATGAAAAGTGAGGACACAGCAAGCTTCCTCTACAGTGTGGCAAAGCGCGGTCGAAAGTACTATCTGGGGCTAGCCACCATTACGCAGGACGTCGGTGACTTCATGAAATCGCCGTATGGCGTTCCCATGATCACCAACAGCTCGATACAAA
>CAMYLP010000020.1:16382-28771 GCA_947259245.1 uncultured Patescibacteria group bacterium | reverse complement strand
AGGACAAACTTGGTTCGACACCAGGTGTACATAAGTACTGCGATGGCTTTCTTGACCTTGGGCAGATATCGCCGACACATCAGGCACTGTACTGTCGACGGTGCAATCTGCGCATCACCGTTCCGACAAGCGTCAAGACGTACGGAGACTTGCGTGCATGGAGTACGACTCAGTTTCCTGTACTTGCCTCGTGAACAGTACGAACATAACGCGCCTTCGGGCGCGTTTTTGTTGCTCGCACAAGGTGGTAAACGGGCGTAGAATGGGTGCATGCGGACACATGTGCTCTACCTAACACTCATTGGTCTTTTGGTGACTGTATTCATGTTTTACGATGTACTCCCTTCAAAGACCATGATTGACACACAGCTGCCAACACCGGTGGTGCTGTATGAGGAGGTCGTAACGGAAACTGCCCCTGCACGCACGGTGGTGACGCTTGACTTCAGCCGCCAGGGGCTCAGAGAGGTGCCTCCGGAGTTCTTCGAGCGTACTGATGTTCAAAAGCTCGATTTGTCGTACAACAACCTGTCGGGTGCACTTCCAGCCGAGGTTCGGCATTTTCAAGAACTGATAATCCTTCACCTCTCAGATAACGATTTCACCGGTGTTCCCGCCGAGATAGGGCAGCTCTCAAAGCTCGAAGTGCTCGACCTTTCGAACAATCCGATCACCGGCTTACCACATGAACTGGCAAACCTCAACAATTTGAAAATACTTGATCTAAGGGGTACGGAGTACGCAACGTATGACCTTGATATCATCAGCGATGGCCTACCGCACGACGTAAAAATACTCACAGACGACTAAGTATGTCCAAGTACTACAATGCGCATCGGACACGCGGGGTGTACGAATCGGGTAGCAAGACCCCATTCAAACTTTCACGCAGCAAGTTGGAACTTTCCCTCGAGTGTGCGCGCTGTTTTTATATAGACCGAAAGCTTGGCGTAGGAAGACCTCCAGGATTTCCGTTCAACCTGAACTCTGCCGTCGATACGCTCTTGAAAAAGGAGTTTGATGCACACCGCGCAGCGGGTACGAAGCACCCGCTGCTTGAGCACTACGGTGTTGACTGCACACCGGTTGCGCATGAAGACCTCGATGCGTGGCGGCATAACTTTACCGGCGTGCAACACACACACAAGCCCACAAACTTTCTCGTGTTCGGTGCCATTGATGACCTCTGGGTGAATGGTGCTGGCGAGTACGTGGTTGTCGACTACAAGTCGACGGCAAAAGCAGAAAAGATAGAAGCGCTCGACAAAGATTGGCACGGTGGCTACAAGCGGCAAATGGAAATCTACCAGTGGCTTCTCAGACAGAAGGGGTACACGGTCTCTGATACCGGTTACTTCGTGTACTGCAATGGAGTGCTCGACAGGGAAGCATTCGATGCGCGTTTAGAATTTGATGTAACGTTGATCCCACATGAGGGTAAGGATGATTGGGTAGAAGGTGCGCTCATGAATGCAAAAGAGCTGCTCGAAGGAGGCGCGATACCCGAGGCGTCACCCGAATGTGACTACTGTGCTTACCACGTTGCACGAAACGACGTCGAGCGGTAACGTAAGGGGACATATGAAAAATATAGGCATTATCGGTTCTGGAGAGGTTGGACAGTCGCTCGCACGTGGCTTCATGCTCGACAACTATGATGTGATGGTGGGAAGCCGGGATGGCACGCGTGCCGCAGAACTCGACATCGTACTGGAGCAAGACGTTGCAGCAGGCACATTTCGTGAGGTTGCAGCATGGGGCGAGCTGATCATACTTGCGGTGAAGGGAAGCGCTGCCGAAGGTGTCGCGGGAGAGCTCGCGTTAGAGCTTGCGGGCAAAACAGTGATCGATGTCACCAACCCTATATCTGACGAAGAACCCGAGGATGGAGTCCTGAAGCTCTTTACTGCCGTCAATGACTCGCTCGGCGAACGTGTACAGGCGGCAGCGCCTGACGCGCGTGTTGTGAAAGCGTGGAATACCGTCGGTCACCGTTTCATGATCGACCCTGATTTTCCAGCAGTACCAACAATGCCCATTTGTGGAAATAGCGAAGATGCACGTACAGAGGTGGCGAGACTCCTCGTATCGTTCGGGTGGGAGGTGGAGGACATGGGTACGATCAAGGCAGCGCGCGCTATTGAACCCATGACCGTTCTCTGGTGTATTCCGGGTTTTCTACGTGGGGAATGGAACCATGCGTTCAAACTCCTTAAGAAGTAGGCTCAAAGGCGTACTCTATGTAGCATGTGCAACGCTGTTGGGCGTGCTGGTTACGACTATCATTCATGGGGTGGTCGAACTTGGTGTGATCGCGCTCCTTGTCTCAGATTTTGACACATACGGATTGGGGTTTTCGTGGGAGACGTGGTATCTCCTGCACCACATTCTCTCGCTACTACTGATGGTGATAGGAATTATTGGAGGTTACGTGGCGGGAGTACTTTCGTATCGATACATATATGAGCAGCATCATTCTGGTCTTGTTCACTATCTACGTACGCAAAGCAAGAAGCGGTAGCTGTTTGATGCCACACTACAACCGCACAAAAGGGAAAGCCCCAGGTTACCCTGAGGCTTTTTTTAGACTTGGCTGCAACGCATACACGGCCATTGCTGAAGCGAACAATATTTCAACTGTTGAGTGAGCATTGATGCTATGTACGAAAAGGATAGCACCTAGTACTGCAGTCAGGAAGCCCACGAGCCGGAATGAAGTAGAAAAATGGCCATCAAGATAGGCATTGCTGAAAACAGCTGGTATGCTCGCACAATCAAACAACATAAATGCAAGAACCATCCACCAATACTCAACGTACGCCGGTGCTATTAGCTCAAGCAGGAAGCATGTGACCAGTGAAAGCACGAAGGCAATCAGCAGCGATAAGGTTGCAAAAACCGCAATCTCAGCAGTTTTCGTTGTCATATGCACCTCCGATGTCTGTTTTTTACTACAGGCACTATATAGGACGCTCCTGTTTAGTCAACAAAAAGAGCATGCGCGTCTTCATCGCGCAGCTGTACACGCACCTTTCCATACACTATTGCATGTGAGCTGCTATGCCAAATCCTTCCGGTAGGAGGTACTCCTCATCTGGCTCAAATTCGTGCGGTACTAGGAAGGATACACTTGCCATGAGCACGAGCCCTACCACGAATGTCACCGCGTACGAAAGCGGACGTTGCTCCGCCCGTGCGTGGCCGACGATGCTGGGCAAGAGGTCGCGCACGAGAATATAGGAGAAGCCACCAGCCGAAAATGCGATGAGGGCAAGACCAAGCCCCTCTACCGAAACAAGCGTCACCGAGAGACCGACGCCGAGAAGGATGGTAGCAGACACGATGAAGTTCCACGTCAGCGCCTTCTTCGGTGAGTACCCCGCTTCGCGGAGCACAAAGAACTCAGAAATCTCCTGGACTATTTCATGGAGAAATATACCCGCCGCGGTGCCAAAACCGACCACTGGCGACACCAAAAAAGCGGGTACCAGCGTGATGCCGTCATGTATGTTGTGGACGGCGTCTCCGAGCAGCATACGCCGTGCGTCGATAGCATGGTGCGGGTGTTCCGGGTGCAGCCCATGGTGGTGGTGTCCATCTTTTGGCAGGAGCCGCGTGACAAGCTCGAGCAGTACAGCGCCAAGTATGAACGCACCAACGACCAAGGATGAGACGCCCTCATGAAGCATCTCAGCTAGGAGGTTGTATATCACTATTACGAACACGCCTGCTGCAAGTGCGATAAGGTATCGAAGGCGAGTGCTGAGCCACTCACCAAGGGTGCGCCACGCAAACACCGCACCAGCGAGTGAGGCAAGCATGATAGCGACTGCAGCAAGAACGATCATGGGTACCATATCGGCAGTGTACCTCGATTTGTCCAAAAAGCTATGGTATAAACATGTACATAACTTAATAATCATATATACATATGAAATCATTCTTGGAAGAATTTAAGGCCTTCGCAATGAAGGGGAACGTCGTTGACCTTGCGGTCGCGGTCGTTATTGGCGGCGCGTTTGGTGTTATTGTTAAGTCGCTCGTTGACGACATTATCATGCCCGTCGTTGGTGTGGCCATAGGTGGTGTTGATTTCGCGGAGCTCGCATGGACATTGAAAGAGGCATCAGGCGATGTTGCTGCTGTTACCGTGAACTACGGTATCTTTATTAACAGCATCATCACTTTCCTTATCATTGCACTTGCAATATTCAGCGTCATCAAGGCGATGAACAAGATGCAGAAGCAGGCAGAGGAAGAACCGGCCGAAGAGCCAAAACCTACCGTAGACCAAGAACTGCTGACGGAGATCCGTGACCTCCTCAGAAAGTAAGACCAATCCAACAAAGCGCGCAGTCATGCGCGCTTTGTCTGACCTAGCGTCACCGGAACGCGCGAAGGCGAATGCGTGGTACTTTAAAACCGGCAAGGGCGAGTACGGTGAGGGTGACGAGTTTATTGGCATCACCATGCCCGATATGCGCAAGGTGGCAAAGGAGTTCCGCGACCTCCCTCGTGAGGAGCTCGAGCAGCTCCTGTACAGCAAAAAGCATGAGCACCGCATGACCGCGCTCGTAATCCTGACTGAGCAGTACCGTTGCGGTTCACGGAAGGAGCAAAATGGCATTGTACGCTTCTATCTCAAACACATCGGACAAGTGAACAATTGGGACCTCGTGGATGTCAGTGCTCCACGGATCTTGGGTGCACACTACGAACGGTACGGTGGACAGCAAAAACTCGTCTCTTTGGCTAAAAGCAAGGACCTCTGGGAACGGCGTACTGGGATTGTTTCTACGTTTGCATTTGTTGACGCAGAACGGTTCACACTACCCATCGAGATAGCCACAGTACTCCTCAACGACACGCATGATCTCATGCACAAAGCGACCGGATGGGTTTTGCGCGAGGTAGGTAAGAAAGATAGGAAAGTCCTCGACAGGTTCCTCAAGCAACATGCCGCCACGATGCCACGCACCATGCTGCGCTATTCCATAGAGCGGCACCCTGAACGTGAGAGGAAGAAGTGGCTAAGGTACGGGGAAAAATGACGAAGATCTCGAATACCATCGCTGGCACGATCGATCGCTTTCCCGAGAAGGGAGGGTGGCACTTTGTGCGGGTGCCGCGGGAGCAGAAAGGCGGTCTGAGGAAAGGTCGCTCATGGGGATTCATCCTGATACAAGCGACGATAGGCGACTACTCCTGGAACACGTCACTCCTGCCGATGGGTGACGGCTCGTATTTCATTGCACTCAATGCTCGGGTGCGAAAGACATGTGGTGTGGTACTCGGTGACACCGTAACCATCCATTACAAACCACGATGAAAGATTTCGGCATAGCAGTGCGTATAAACATACGACCGTGACCACGTGCGAAGGACAAACAGACGAAGAGTTGATGGCGCGTGTGCCTGAAGAACGCGAGGTGTTCGGGTGCCTCATACAGCGGTACGAAGACAAACTCCGTCGCTACTTGCGACGCTTGATGCCGGGACTCGGCGAGGAAGCAGACGACGTATTGCAGGAAGTGTTTTTGAAGGCGTACGTGAATGCTCGTGGTTTCGACGCAAACCTGTCATTCAGCTCATGGATATACCGCATAGCCCACAACGAGGCAGTGTCGTGGCTACGCAAGAAAAAGGCCCGACCGGAGACGGTGGAGCTCGGCGAAGATGAGTTTCAGACTTTCGTGACGAGCCTTGCTGAAGCGACCGAGGAAGAGGAACGTACGTACGTGAAGGACACGGTGATTCGCGTTTTGGCAGTGCTCCCTGAAAAGTATCGTGCGGTGCTCGTCCTGCGATTTCTTGAAGGGAGGACATATGAAGACATAGGCGACATTTTGCAGGTACCGGGCGGCACGGTCGCCACGCTTTTACATAGAGCAAAGAAGAACTTTATGAGCATTTATCAAACACACCATGGAGCATAAGACAGAAACATCGATGAGCGAGCGTGTGCTCGGAACGATAGAAGAGAAGGGCATTGCTCCGAAGCCCGCGTGGCACTTTATGCTGCGAGAGTGGGTGGTGTGGCTCATTGCCACCATCTCGCTGGTACTTGGTAGTGTTGCAACAGCACTCACGATCTATATTGCAGATGCATCACGGTTCATAGAGCGGCAGATCGAGCGTAGCTCGCTCGACACGCTCTTCAGCATAGTACCTGTCGTGTGGCTCCTGCTTCTTGGCGTTGGCATTTTCTATACAGTACATGCACTGCACGAGACACGTCACGGATACAGGTGGCACACCGCTTGGCTTGTGGGATTTGCGCTTGGTTTGAGTGTCGCTATTGGCTACGGTGTCCATGCGGCAGGTGTTGGTGCGTCGATCGACCGGTACCTCATCAGCGAGATGCCACTGTATAAACCACTTACCGGTTTTCACCCAATGCACTGGCAACGCCCTGAGAGTGGCGTGGTAGCCGGAGTGATCGAAGAGGTAGAAGGGGGTAAGGTCACGATACGCACCGTTGCAGGCGAAGAGCTCACCGTGCATACGACACAGCAGACCAGAGTGCTCCAACAAGGAGAACTACGTGAAGGAATGCATGTGCGCGTCATAGGCACTACGACAGACGAAGAACTCTTTACCGCAGAGGAGGTAGCGCCCTTCAGAGGTCGCGGGGGAGGGATGCGGCAGCACCGTCCCGTACCCCGCGGTATACATATGATGAGTGGTGGTAAGAGACGGTAGCGCTGGCAAGATTTCGTGTCTATGCTGACGCAGTGCGATATCGTTACGCTCAATGTGGAAGTGGGACGACATTCTTGCGCAACTGCTCTGGTGTATTGATATGTAGAATGTTGCGAGAAGAAAGACCCTGTGATTGCTCACAGGGTCTTGTGCGTCCCGTGCGTACGGGACCGTTCTTTCAACGACTGGTTACTGGAAGGATATTTGCGCCGCTCTTCAGGTCGAGCAAGATGGTACTGTTGCCAGCGCCGTCTGCCGTTTTTGCAATTTCCTGGATTGTCTGCAGCCGATACACTTCCCAGCGATGACCGGTTGGGTCGTCACCAAGGTACTCAACGACTTTCTCCACTGCGTCTACTCGTGCCTCTGAAGCAATGATGGCCGCGTTGGCGTCGATCACAGTCTGGTCAGGCTTCATGTTCGACGGCTGTGCCGAGATCAGAGTCAATGGGACATTGTGTGCTGCTAGTACCTCATGCACGATTCTTTCGATGCGTGCCGTCATACCGCTTTCGTTGACATCAGAAAACGACTTTTCAGCAGCCTCGAAATTTTCGAAGGTTGCACACAGTTGTCTCAGTTTTCCTCGTACCTCCTGTTGTGCCTGTTGTTTGTAGACCTTTTCTGGGTTGATACGGAACACGCGCTTCCGGCCTTCGACACTCTCTGCTGCCGTCAATGACATGAGTCGGGCGAGATGTTTGTGTCCATCATCCGCCTCGACATCAGGAATCGCCAGAAAGAGCCGCACATCAAGCGTCAGTGGTTGCGCACCCTGCATGGAGCAGCGATGGTCCTCTTTATCCTCGCTTGCTGTCTGACCCACAAACTCCTCTTTGATGGAAAAACCGCCGGCGTCTATGAGGTACATCTTGTTGCCTTTTCCACTTGACAGCTGTTTTCCAATGTCGTACGAACCGGGTTTCAATACATCATTCTGAAAACCGGTAGGCGTGAGGATCATGGCGAGCTCGTTTGGAGCAACAGTTTCATATTTTCGGTCGCACCCAAACAGACCTAATGTCATGATGCCCACCACAATGACGCTAACGATACGTGCAAGTAATGTTTTCATTCGTGCCTCCCTATTTGTTGGCGTCTTCGAGAACTTCCCCGCGATCAAAGCCAGTCCGGGGAATGTCTTTCATCGCAATCGAGCCGGCAGACATCATAAAGCCAACGGCCGTTATGAAGAAAATGGCTACCAGTATTCCTGGCACCCATTTCTTGAACAAACGACGTGATGCTTCATCCTCCGTCTTACCGACCAGCCATCGAGCTATGAAGTAGATGACGAGCAGTACCACAGCGGTACCGATCAAGTTCAGTACCTGCGACTGCAGCATCTGAATTAAGCCATAATCTTCGAACATAGTAGTCCTCCTCAAGATCAGGTTGAAAGAATGTAAAGATCATGCAATCTGGATTATATTAACATAAAATACATAGTATGTCAATCTCAGCTTGTTAGACTGGTTCGCTATTTACGACAAAGCGTGCGGGCATATATCGGCAGCTCATGTGCCACACACGTAAGATAATGCGCATATGAACGTTCGACCGGGGGGAGCGGGCGGTCATCATGACACTCTTGGGAGTACTCATTGCACGCGAAAATTCAGTCAACCAAATCCACTTCGCATTACCGGTATCATGGTATGAAAGAAACACGAGGCATAATGAGTAGCATCAGATAGACCGATCGTAACTAGTAGTTTGTAAACAAGTAACATGCAAAAGCACTAGCACCCGCAGTGAGCGCGAGGAGCATCAGGAAGCGCTAGGGTGAGCCTCGTGGTGCACACATGTTGCAAGGCCAAAAAGGGAGTATACGTTGACATCCTGCATATGTAGTGTGTACTATACACTTACATACCATGACAGCATCAAAACCAAAACTTCGTTTCGCGGTACTTGCCACCGACACAGTGCTCCTGCGCTTACGCGACCGACAGCTTGAGGTACTCCTTATACCCGTGGTGATCCCGCAGTTCAAAGGCAAGATAGGTTTGCCTGGTGGTCTCATTGATCCGAAGGAAACAGCCGAGCAAGCTGCGGTACGACACCTACGTGACAAAGCGGGTGTCACCAATGCATACATAGAACAGCTCTACACCTTTAGCGGTGTGAAGCGTGATCCGCGCGGTCGGGTAGTATCCGTAGCTCACCTTGGCCTGGTAGCACCCGACTCCGAGGCAGGGGAGGGCAGCGTATGGTACCCGGTCCGCTCACTACCACAGCTCGCGTATGATCACTCAGAAGTTTTAAATGTAGCACTGGAGCGACTTCGTGCACGTGTGGGCTACACCACCATAATTCGTCACCTCCTCCCCAGAACATTTACCCTCACTGATCTGCAGCAGGCATACGAAGACATCCTTGGTCGTGAGCTCGACAAGCGTAACTTCCGCAAGAAGATCCTAGCACTCGACGTACTTACCGAGACCGGGCGAAAGCGCACCCAGGGCGCCAGCCGCCCGGCAGAGCTCTACCACTTCTCTCGCAAAGGTGTGGAGACCATCGATATCCTGTAGATTTGACGGACACCAAAGAAACATGTGCTAGTAAGTGTACACTTGACACTAAGAATGAAGAGTATATAGTGGCACATAGACACTGAGATATGGATCAAGTAGACAGCTACGAGATCCATATATTTTTTGCCCATAGTAAGTGTCATTACTACACTATGAGTAAGGGGTCCTACTCCATCAGGGTAGGCAATTGTACTTTTACACACTAAAGGAGATGCATCATGAAATTGATACCATTTAGCTACTTTACCTATGCGGGTCCAAACGACTTTGTCGTGTTTTCACGAGCAGGTCGTGAGAAATCCTCCGGGAGAGGACTTGCTGGTTTTCTGCTACTAGGTACTTCGGTCGTTGTAGTGCCGCTTGGCGTCAAGATAGTGAACTGGAGTGTCGTTGAACGTTCACAGGATGGACAACGTATCCGAGTCTCTGGCGAAATGGTGGTAGTGAACACCGAAGCGATGCTCGAATACTTCGACTTCTCTGTGTATCCGGATAACGGTATCTACCGCAATGATCCGACCGCGCAAGTGGAAGACCAGGTACGCATTGCTGTCCGTGCACCCATTCGTGCACAGCTCGCCGGTATGACTGTTGCAGACATCAGCAGCAATCTCGCTAATATTAGTTCAGCCCTCGATCGTGAACTCGCGGCCGAAGACTCTGAACTGATGAAGCACTTGAAGCAGCATGCCATCAAGGTTCAGTCGATCTCAGTGCAGTTTGCCGAACCGGAAGACGAAGACCTTTCAGAAGCACTCGGTGCCACTGAGCGCGAAGCACTCCTCGCTGCCATGGATGATGCGGTTGCCGATCGTCGTTTGCGTGCAGCTGAGAAGGATCGTGAGGTACGCAAGTACGAGGAGGAAACCACTCTGGAGCTGGTCAAGGATGAAGCAGAGCGTATTCAGCAAGAAGGTGAGAACGTGCTCGCCCGGGCGAAGGCAGACGCCGATGCCATGGTCGAGCAACTCAAGCCGTTTGCTGACATGGATGCAAGTGCGCTTTTGGCTCATGCGCTCATGAAGGCTGCCGACCGCGGCTTACGGAGCGTTTCCATTGATCCTGGTCTCATGGCCGCAATCAAGGGTGCGGCAAAGGAGGACGTATGAACATTACTCGCATCGTACTGATCACCAAGCAGACGCCGTTCGAGGAGCTGCTCGTTCGATACGGTACGTACGGTAATGTATCTTTCCTGCTACAGTCTCGCGGTGAAGATATCCGAAGGTACCAGGAGCAGCACGATCGGTATGTCCGTGCGACAGCAATGGCAGAAAGTGAACTGCCCAAGGATGTTGCACATACGATTGTTTCGCAGAAAAACATACAGCAGTTTCACTTTAGGCCGCAAGACCTCGTGATCGTGACAGGCCCAGATGGATTGTTCGTAAATGTTGCCAAGTATCTCACGGGGCAGCCAGTAGTAGCGCTCAATCCAGATCCGGCCAACATCAATGGCGTAGCAATGCGAATTGCACCACATGATACAGGCCGTGCCATCGAGAGCGTACTCAATGACACAGCGCAGTTTGACTCGGTGACGCTTGCTGAAGCAAAGACCGAGGAAGGAGATCGACTGCTTGCGGTCAACGATTTCCTCGTCGGTCGACGCGATCAGGTGTCAGCACGATATGTGATTTCACATGACGGGCAATCTGAAAAGCAGTCATCGAGCGGTGTACTCGTATCAACCGGCATGGGTGCGTCTGGATGGATGAGCTCTGTTCGTGCGGCGGTACGAGCAGGGTGCAGAGGTCGAACGATGCTTCCTGACGAACCATCGTGGGATGAAGAAAGACTTACCTTTGCAGTACGTGAGCCTTTCCCAAGTCCCTCGACGGATGCATCAATCGTCTACGGTAGCATCACTCCCGATGAGCCACTTCGCATCACGTCAGACATGCCTGAAAGAGGCGTTGTATTCTCCGATGGTGTGCCGAGCGATGCTTTGCAGTTACCAGCAGGTCTCACACTGACCATAGGTATCGCAAGTACGTCTGTACGACTCGTGCGGCCATAAGTACTTCTAGAGCGTCCCCAGGGACGCTCTTTTTTATACCGAGCGTGGTTGCAGTATGACCTAGATGCCCTCTGAGGAGACACGGTGGGGCCACGTGCATGTGATCCAGATAGCAGTCACGGCTCTATCTTTGAAAGAAAAGTCTTGCGAGGCGCGTAAGAGAAGGTAGACCGATCGGAAATTATTACAAAGTAACGTACCTTATCATGAAGAGTAATACACTGGACGCACGCACGCTTGGATATGCCGCAGTAGCAGCACTTCTTGGAGCAGGATTTGCGGTGGCCGCTAGCACGTCAGCACATGGTGGCATGTTGGAAGGTCGCGGCAATGATGATCCAGAGCAGCGCGAAGCGGTGCACACGGCACTTGAAGCAGGTGACTATGAAGCATTCGTTGAGCTCACAGGGGACCACCCACGTGCATCAGCGATGACCGAGGGGCGCTTTGAGGCGATGGCAGAACGTCATGAGGAGCGCGAGGAGCGACACGAGGCGCTTGAGGAGGTCATGGAGGCAGGTGACTACGAGGCCTGGGCAGAGCTCATGGAAGATCGCGGTCGCATCACGGAGGTAGTGACTGAAGACAACTTCGACACGTTCGTAGCGATGCACGAAGCACGTGAGGAGGGCGACCTCGAAGCGGCACAGGAGTATCGTGAGGAGCTCGGACTAGGCTTTGGATGTGGTGATGGCGAAGGCCGTCATGGAGGCCAAGGACACATGCACCGAGGGCTAGGAGTAGGAGATGGCATCAACAATGCCTGGGGCAACTAGACCAGCATAACCCATACAAAAACTACCGGCTCTGCCGGTAGTTTTTGTTGTGAATAATAAACTGTTTGTGTGCTAGTGGTGAATGATGATGTTACCAGCAGTTATGACCGTGCTTGGATCCCCTGTGTCAGACTCGCCCATGTTGTTGTCATAGACAATGGCATCATTGTTATCCTTGTCCCAGATTTTAATGCGGAACTTGTCGTCACCACCTCCGCCAGGCATAGCACCGTCAATACCCGTAAGGAGAAAGCCGTAGTTGCCTGAGCCATTGATCGTACCAGTACCCTTGTACTGTGCACGAGCACCTGCCACCACGAGCCATTCGTAATCACTACTGCGGAAGCCCATGTG
>CAMYLP010000020.1:0-16324 GCA_947259245.1 uncultured Patescibacteria group bacterium | reverse complement strand
TTGCGTATGGCCTGATGGTGTCTGCGCACCATTGCGGTAGCGAGACGTGAAGGCAAAGACGGCGTTTCCTTCAAGGGAGGTGTCTGCAACGTATGCACCGAGCGGTGACTGCACACGTCCGCCGCCGGTTACGTAGCCGTTGCTCGGATCGTAGACCGCTATGAGAATACAGTCCGCTGCACCTTCATTGTACCGAGCGTCTTCACCCCATACACAGACACTGTGTACCCCAGCTTCGGCATAGCCAGGGACAGCTGCTTCCACATACTCGAGTGGTGTGTCAAAGGCACCATCATTTGTCTGCATCGAGGTCGTGCCCATACCGTCCACACTGTAGTACGCAGCACGTATGTCGGTCCCGCCCGTAGACGTATCATCTACGATAGCGCTCAACAAGAACGTCGTGTTGAGTGGCACGGGATTTGGTGATGCAGTAGTGTTCGACGTGGTAGGAGCATCAACATCTCCACCAAATCCTTCCGTGTCTCCTGGTTCAATGGTGTACGCGGTTCCATCTTCGTACACCGTGACTGTCGTAGGATTGTTCTCGTCGGTAGCAACAATCTTTACATCAGGGAGGAAGGTGAGTGTGGTACCGGCTTCGAGTGAGGAGGTGAGTACACTCCCGTCGTCAGCATTGAACTGCACCTCGACCGGTCCAGCATGTACGGTGATGAGTACAGAACCGCACGTGACCGTAAGTGAGTCACCAGCGCTCAGTGTATACTGGGCGTCGTTTGAACACGTCTCTGCCGTAGCAGTAGCACTACCACCTGCAGCATCTGCGCTCATGCGTACACCGCTCGATGGTATGCTGCTGTCCTCGACGGTGACGATCTGATCACCGCGCGTAAGGAGCGCACCGTACGTGACCCCGTCATCGAATCCGTCCGAATAGAGAACAGGAAGGTTGTCGATGTCATTCTTTATGCCGTCCTGATCGAAGTCGTCACCATAGGCGAGGCGTGTTACAAACGCATCGAAACCACCCGAATTTGTATGGCCCGGAAATGCACCGTCAGTCAGTCCTACGACATAAGCGTAGGCCGATTCGGTGGAAAGACCGGTCGCGTAGTCGGCGTCGCTCGTACCGTACTGCTCGCTCCAGGTGTGCGTTCCGTCTGCAGCGTAGAGTTGCACCGTGACATCGATAGGTCCCGTCTGTGTCTCGCCAGACAATGTCCCCGCTGTGTAGCCCGCGAGCATCAGATCGCTTGATGGGTCGGAAGTGTCAACAGCACCAACAGCAAGCGAATGGTCTGCTTGAGCGGTACCAAACTGTTCGTTCCATACGTGCGTACCGTCAACCGTGTACTTCAAAAGGAAGCCATCGGAGCTGCCCAATGCAGTCTCGTTCGCAAATACACCATAGGTATTGCCTGTGACGTACACGCTTGTGGATGCCACAGCGACACTGAAGGTTTCATCGATCTCAATCGTACCAAACTGCCGTGTCCAGAGTGAAGTACCCGTGTGATCGTATGCAGCGAGGTAACCGTCCGTATTACCGGGAGCGGGATCAGGGCCAATCTGTCCGGCAGTGTAGCCCGCCACGAATACACCATGTTCATTTACTGCAATGGCACTACTTTCTTCCGTGTCGGTTGATCCAAACTGTTGTGTCCACACTGTACTGCCAGAAGCGGTGAGCTTCATCAGAAAGCTATCACCAGCTCCAATTTGCGTTGTGCTTGCAAACGCACCACGCGTAGTGCCCGCAACGTAGATGTGTGGCGTTCCACCATCTTCATAATACGTCACGGCATTTGCTTCATCAGTTTCAAGCGTACCGTACTGTTTTGTCCAGAGGTGCGTGCCGGTGTCAGTGTATTTGGCGACAAAGAAATCGATGCCCCCTGCAGATGTTTCGCCAGAAAACGTGCCGCGGGTAAGGCCGGTCACGTATACGTCGCTACCGTTTATGGCTACCGATACCGCCTCATCTTCGTCGTTGGTACCAAACTGGTGCGTCCACAAAACGACACCCGTAGACGAATACTTACGAATAAATCCATCTCGAGCACCAAGGTTTGTAAAGCCGGGAAGGGCGCCGTCCACGGCACCTACCACATAGGCGCTCCCATTACTATCAACTGCGGTCGCATAGTCAAAATCAACAATACCAACCACACTACCGAACTGCTCGGTCCACAGCTCTGTCGCAGCGTCACTCGCATAACTGGGAATTACGTACGCCAGATACGCGATACAAACCGCGACGGCACTACCGAGCGTCACGACTCTCCGGAAACGAGAATCGGACGACGCATGTTGTGTCATCATACAAAAATTTTAAAAAGAACTAATGTGGCACTCGTCGATGCCGGCCGCACAGCGGCTAGTTGAGACGCGTACATATGCGTCACAGCCCCGTCGTCCAAAATTACTAAAATTATAGTAATGTACTAATTATGTAACTTAAACCACATAATTCTAATCTAACGTGTGGATATCTTTCTTCATCCGCCAGCGATTGCTCAGATGTTATAATGTGCGAATGGAAGAAATAAACACACAAGATAGAGCAACGTTTGCTGCTGGATGTTTCTGGGGTGTGGAGGCGGCGTTTCGCGCGGTACCGGGAGTACTCGATGTGGTGGTCGGGTACACCGGTGGACATAAGGAAAGTCCGACGTACGAAGACGTGTGTAGTCACACCACAGGACACGCTGAGGCAGTCGAAGTGACATTCAACCCACAGCAAGTGCGCTACCAAGATCTCCTCAACACATTTTTTGAAATACACGACCCGACACAAAAAGATGGACAAGGTCTCGACATCGGCGACAACTACCGCAGCGCTGTTTTTTATCACACCGACGAGCAAAAGAAGCTTGCTGAAGCTGCTTTCGCGACGCGCCAGGAAGCGCTCGAACGCACCATCGTAACAGAGTTGTCACCGGCGGCAACGTTCTGGCGCGCAGAAGACTACCACCAGAACTATCTTGCGAAGAACAGAGGGGCGGTGTGCTAAGTCCATTTCGCCTTTGTGAGCTTCATTGTGCAAAGGCCCCATTCGTGTGCCACGTATCTGCACCGCAGAGACCAAGTGCACCATAGCCTTTGCTCAATGAACTCACGCAGGCTACAGACAGCGCGCGCTATCGTGCTGCGAACATGCGAGTGTAGTGTGCAAAGGCTAAGGAACGGGCGCCCACTGCCAAGCTAGAGTAACTCGACGCAAATGGCGCCATTGCACACTACAGCTCGTACGAGCGCTTTTGCTGCCATGTGTACAAACTGTAGAAAAACCTGTTGAAAAGCAGGGCACAACTATGGGGAAAACAATTGTGGACAATCTACAGCACCTGCCTTGACTGACGATGCTACAATATATAGGAAAAAACAGCCCCCTGTGAACGCAGGTTTTTTCGCTACACCATGCAAAGGTCACCGAGAGCCAGCCCCCGGTCTGCGCACACGGTCGTACTCCGACCGAGGTCTGACGCGGCACCCCAAACTCTTAAATATAGCTCAAAACAGGCGTATTTTGTTAGTGCCCGCGGCTCGCCTCCCCGCCAACCACCCCCGATTGCACGTGGCCTTACGGGACCACCACCTCGTGCACCAGCGTACATGGTCCGCAAGACTCAAATCACTCATAGTAGGGAGAGCGATCTTCTGGTGCGTTTTGGTATTGACAGCACGGTAGGGCGCATGGTGACACGAACGCTCGTATGGCTCATTCTCTTTCAACCTGTCTACGTTGCGCTTGGTGCAGAGATAGAAGAGTCAGTAGAGGAGACAGGTACTGAGACAGAAGTGGTTGAAAAAGTTGTGGAGCAAACACTACCGACGCAAGAGACTGAAGCATCCGAGGAGCCGACAGAATCGGTACCAGCTGAAGATGTGTCAGAAGAGACCATGGGCGAAGAGGGGACAGTGAATGAGGAGAGTGCACCTGTTGAAGAAACCATCGTAGACGAAGAGACACCTGTCACATCAGAGGAGCCCACGGCTGACACAGAGGGACAGCAAGCTAGCAAGACTGACGTCTCGGATGATACGGTTGCAACGGACAGATCAGAGTCTGTCCAAGAGGAGCAGGGAGATGCTACGGATACAACGGAATCGTCAGAGACAACAACACAAGAGGAGACGAGCGATGCTACAGACGAGTCCGACACGAAAGGTGACGAGTTGAGTGAAACGACTGAGACCGAGGAAGTAGCACACGATGCAGACACCGGTGGTAGCACGAGCTCGGGTGGTGGCGGAGGTGGTTCGTCGAGCAACAGTAACGATGATGAAGACGAATCGAGCAATCCTGACGATGCAGCGGACACGTCACCTACCGGTGACACTGACGTTGACGCGGTAGGTGATGTGGCCACAACGTCCGACCAGACGGCTACAGACGCCGAGCGCGCTTCAAGTACCGACGAGGGACCGCTTGCAACAACGAGCGATCCGGCCATTGCCGCAGCGACCGAGGGAGAGGTACGAACTGTCGCACAGGACCCGAGCAGCAAATACGTGTTCGGCGAAGGCGACTGTACCGTGGTTGCTGACGGAGAGTTTTACTGTGTATCGACCGACGCCGACCGTCTCGCAACAGGCGACCCTCGTGTCTATGCGGAGAAGGATCGTGAAGGCGACCGGGAGATATTTTACTTCGACGGTGTTGAGGTGAAGCGTATCACGAACAACGCGTACGATGATTTCGCACCGGTCTTCGAGGAAGAGCAGATGCGCGTCGTGTGGCAAGCGATGCTCAATGACCGCCTGCAGATCATGGTGCATGATATTATGACGAACACGACACGACAGATCACGACATCACGCCAGAACTCGAGCAATCCGGACATAGAAGGAGACCTGGTGGTATGGCAGGAGTGGATCGAGACGAACTGGGAGATCATGATGACCGACGTCGACAATAACGGTGCCGAGTTCGAAATAGAACGTATTACCGACAATGCGATACACGACATGTTCCCACAGGCATACGATGGGCTTGTAACGTGGCAGCGGGAAAAGAGCGACTCATGGGAGGTGTTGGTCTATGACCTGCGTACAGGCAAGCAGACCGTCCTTGAAAAGAACGAGGACACGAAGTACGAGAACCCACGGTTCGTCCTTTTGTTCGACAGCAAGCATGACAATGGCGACGTGGAGACCATCGGGTACGACCTCGACACAGGGGAGATGATGGAGCTGGGTACACGCCCGCGACCACTCCCGGTTGACCCGGTCACGCCCGACGACGAAACACAGGAAGCACTTCCACGTGAGGCTGCAAGCTCCACACAACTAAAGGTGGGGCGTGAGGGTGATGATGACACACCCGAAGACCTGACCCTGTAACATGCTTGGTCATCTGGGACAAACAGTCGCCCTTACTTCTGATGCACGTCGAAAGACGGTGTTTGCTTTTATACTCATGGTACTCATCGTGGCGATCGGCATCGTGTTCTTCTCTCGAGAGACACGTGCAGTCGCTGGTGACTACGCCATCTACCGGGAGGCGACCGGCCTTGAGTCCATCACCACGACACTTGCGGACCAAGCATGGGACACGACCGTGAGCCAAGCGTCGCTCTTTTCTATCGATGGTGGACGCACCACCGTCACCCTTTCGGAAGCTGGCCACTACCTCGTGCTCTACAACATCGGTACCGAGATCGTCACCGGTACGCAGTACAATGAGACCCAAGGGTACATCGACGTGAACGGCACCCAGAGCAACTACGGCCGCTCGAGCTGTCTCATGCGAAACAGTACCGGCCACACCGAGTGTTGGATGCACGGTGCTGCCATTATCGAGACCACCGCCATAAACCAAACGGTGAAGGTCCAGGCACAACGCAGTGACGACGGCTCGGGTTCCGTGCGACGGAGCGCTGGTGACTCTGGCTTTTCCATCATACGCGTTGACGATGGCTGGGACTACGCACGAGTGCGCGAGGCAGGTGGCGGGCAACAGTTCAACAGTGCTACGTGGGCCACGGTCCTTCTCGACACCAACGACGAGCTCGACACCGCGAGCTACAGCAGGACTGCAGGTGATATCACTCTTGCAGATGCAGGACGGTACCTCGTGACATCACAGGTACACTTTCGCTCGACCGACAACAGCAAGACGCGCGTGGAAGGTACGCGGCTCACGCTTGACGGTACCGAGGTAGTCGGCACACGGGTGACAGCGTCCGTGCCTGCAAACAACTCGACGCAGGATGCCGTTGCAAGCTACGTCGGCGTGATAGAGACCACCTCTGCAAACCAAGTGTTGCGCCTTCAGGGAGCATGTCTTAGCGAACGGTGCGGTAAGGTGACTAATGTCGGCAACGGTACCGCTATCACCATCATGAAGCTTGCTGACACGGTCGAGATGGTACGCCTCGAGGAAGCGACAGGCGGACAGCAGGTGTACGCGACCGCCGACCCCATCACCTGGGACACCCAAGAGGAAGTGAACAGTGCATTTACACACTCGGTCGCTACGAATCCCTCACGCATCACCATAAACGACGCAGACGACTACCTCTTTCTCTCCTCCTTTTATGCAGAGCGCACGGACACCAGTTCCACCGTGGTCATGGACCCGCACTGGGAATGGCGCACGAACGGCAGTACGGTACTCGGGTACGGTTCCTTCGACCACGTCATGCTTGGTGATGATGGTCAAAACGGCTCCTTTATCTCTGGTGCCTCAGGTGGTGCTATTTTCGACTCGCTCTCCGCCACAGATTACGTCGAAGTGATAAACACTAACGAAACCACCGGTACGGTCACCAACCCCACCTTCCAAGGGAACAGAATGGCGATACAAGGTATCAAGCTCTCCACGCTGCAAGAGCCCGACATCACCGTAGTAGCGCAAGGTAGTCAGCTTGCAACCACGACCATACCGTCGGCAGACTTCTACGTGGGAGGTAGCTTTGCCTTCATCGCAAACCACACCTTCCCGACCGAAACCATACAGTCCGTAACTATCACAGAAACCGGTACGGTCGATGCGGCGAATGACCTCTCTTCAATTCGCATGTACTACGAGTTCGATACGAGCGACCCGTACGACTGTGCAGGTCTGACGTACGACGGTGGTGAGACACAGTTCGGGGCAACCAGCACCGCTTTCTCATCTGCAAACGGCACGAGCACCTTCACAGGCTCGGTGGTCGCTTCAAGCACTCAAACGGTGTGTATGTATGTGGTTTTAGATGTCGACGACACGGCAGGTGATGGCGAAACCATAGCCCTGCAAGTAACAAATCCCTCTACCGATGTAACGCTCGGAGGTGGTCCGGTCGGGCCAAGTAGTGCTGTGACACTCGGCTCGACCACGCTCGAGGACGACTTCCTCACGCAGATACACTACCACTGGCGCAACGACGACAACACTGAGGCACTCGCAACATCTGCAACCGGCGGTGTCGAAGACACCGTGCTCGTGGACCTGCCGAAGAACAACGAGCGGCGTATTCGTATTGAGGTGTCGAACGAAGGCAGCGCACCGTCGCCCTCGACACAGTTTCGCTTGGAGTACGCGACACGTACCGCCACCTGTGCCGCGACCGTGAGCGGCTGGACCGATGTCGGCGCAGTCGGCGGGGCGTGGGACATGCACAACACACTCAACCTTACCGACGGCGACGACACCACGAACATCGCTGAAGCGACCGGTGGTGTCACCGACGAGAACTCCGGCTTCATCATCAACAACAATGCGGTGAAGGACACAAGCTCGCAGACAGCCGGTATCGTTGCGACTTCGACCGAGTTCGTGGAACTCGAGTACTCTGTCATCGCGACCGCGAGTGCCGGTGATGGTGAGAGCTACTGTTTCCGCGTGACCGATGCGGGGACGCCACTGGCGGACTATCAGGTATGGCCCGAGGTTTCCATTGCAGCTGATGTTATCGTCAGCGCACTCGGCAGTCACACCGCGACGGTCGATGCTTCCACTACTGACTTCTACATCGGCGGCTCGTGGGTCATACGAGACCAGTCCGGCTCGCGCAACGTGACCGATGTCACCATCAACGAGGTTGGCTCGGTGGACGCACAGAACGACCTCTCGAATATTCGCTTGTACTACGACATCGACGTGTCCGACCCGTACACCTGTGTCGGTGAGACATACACCGTCGGTGACGAACAGTACGGTGCGACGTCAACGAGCTTTTCTGCGGCGAATGGCACGAGCACCTTCACTGAGACGGTGGGTATATCGACGACCGAGACACTGTGTTTGTACGCAGTGGTAGACGTCGATCCCACAGCGAACAACGGCGACGACATCCAGCTTGAGATCACCAACCCGGGCACCCAGGTCGTGGTCTCCGCTGGTACGGTGAATCCCAACACACCCATAGGTCCCACCGGCTCGACCACAATACAGAAAGCGGTGATGGAGCAGATACACTACCACTGGCGAAAGGACGACGGCACCGAAGCGGGTGCGAGCTCGGCGACCGCCGGTGCGCAGGACACGAACCTCACGAACGTGAAGAAGACCGAGACCCAGCGTCTGCGCATGGAAGTGTCCAACGAGGGTGCAACATCCTCGCTTCCCACGGTCTACACGCTTGAGTACGCAACACGCTCCGGTTCATGTAGCGCGGCGACCGGCTGGCAGGCGGTGGGTACGCCCGGTGGTGCATGGGTCATGAGCGACAGTGTGAATCTCACGAACGGCAACGACACCACGAACATTGCCCCAGCAACGGGTGGTGTGACCGACGAGAACGAGACATTTCTCACCCCGAACGGCGGCGTGCTGGATACACAGGCAACGTCGAGCTTACTTACCGCGACCTCGGGGGAGTTCATCGAGCTCGAGTATGCGATAGAAGCAACGGCACAGTCGGTGTTCGGTACCACATACTGTTTCAGGTTGACCGGGGAGGGGTCCGACGTTACCACGTACACCGTCTATCCACAGGCGACAATCCGACAGAATCAGGATTTTTACATACAGCGTGGCGTGTCGACCATCCCCAACAACGAGACAACCGTTGCTATTGTTGCAGGTGTCGACTACGTGGCACCGAGCGCCACGTCGAGTGCATTCATCCGTATCACCAACACTATGACAACAGGCGCGGGCCGTGCGAACACGGGTGGCTACCAGCCCGCGGACGACGTCATGGCGTACATTTCCAATCCGGAAAACATCTCTTCGGGCATTACGTTCACGCGATTCGGGAACAGCAGCGACACCCGCGTGTATTGGGAGATCATCGAGTACACCGGTCCCAGTGGCGGTGACAATGAAATGGTCGTGCGGCACGTCGAGGCGAATAACACAGCGAACAAGACGCTCACGGCAAATGTTTCCGTAAACGGCGTTGTGGATGACAACGACATGGTGGTGTTCCTCACCGGTCAGGCACACGATGATCCGACCGATCAGTACCACGAGGCGGTCTTCACGACATCGTGGACCGCGGGCACCGACGAGGCGGTGATGACGCGCTCTGACTACGCGGGTGGTCCGGGTAATCCTGGCTACTTCAGCATGGCCGCGGTCGAGTTTACGGGAAGTAACTGGGTCATACAGCGTGCCGAACATACCTACAGTGCCGCGGGCAGTCCGGAAACGGAGACGATTACCAACGTAAACGACCTTTCCCGGGCGTTTGTACATGCTCAGCATCGGACGAGCGACGCGAACACCGATGACTTTGGTCACACGGTGTGGCTCTCAGGTGTCGGAACCGTTTCGTTCGAGATAAATGCTGGCGCAACCACCCCCGGCAATAATACGAGCGTGGCGTGGGTCATCGAGAACACACAGACGAATGGAACACCTATGGATGTGACACGCAGCAACGGTACCCAGTCGGCAGGCGGCACAGAGGCGTCAACGTTCTCCATCTCAATCGGCAAGACGCTTTCGGGACTGGACAACGCTTCCATATTTAGCACCCTGCACTCTGCGGGCAATACCACCGACCATCCGCGCGGCATCGCCGGCGCCACTATCGCCTCTACAACACACTATGAGTTGTGGGTATCCGACACAGGCCAGCCGCGCGAGTATCGTACCGAGATCGTCGAGTGGCCAACGGCCGTGCTCACCATTACACAAAACTACTATCGTTTTTACGTGGACAATGATGCACTCGATCCCACGGACCCGTGGCCCCTCGGTGCGTCAAATCTCGGTGAAAATACAGCCATCACGGGCCTCGATCTGCCACCGGGGAATGGTGAACGAGTACGCATACGCATGTCACTGAATGTAGCTGGTGCAAACGTATCGCAGGGCAGCCAGCAGTTCAAGATGCAGTACGGTGAGCGTATCACTGCGTGTTCAGCGATAGCCACGTGGAACGACATGGGTGATGCAGCCTCTACCACAGCCGTTTGGCGCGGGTACAATGCGACACCGCTTGACGGAACAGCACTATCGACCAACCCACCGACCGTAGGCGACCTCAACCTCTCGGTGTCTGACCGTGCCGGTACGTACGAGGAGTCAAACCCGACGGCGGTGAATCCGTATAAAATATTTATAGGGGACGACGCAGAGTTCGACTGGATAGTTGAAGCGAACGATGTCGCCGACCTCACGAGCTACTGCTTCCGGATGGTCGAAGATGACGGCAGCGAGCTTACCTACACGTACTACCCGACCGTTACCATTGCGGGCTTTGAGGTGGAACAGCAGGACTGGCGCTGGTACGACGACGAGGCGTCTATTACGCCAACAATAGACCTGGCCGCAAGCAACACTGCACCAACAAATATTGCGCAGGGCAACGCCATCAAGCTTCGCGTCCTTGTAGAGGAGCAAGCTGGGCGCGATGGAGACAACACCAAGTACAAGCTCCAGTGGTCCGAGTACTCTGACTTCAGCCAGGTGGCGGATGTCGACAACATAGACACGTGCGACGTTGGGTCGTTCTGGTGCTTCTTCGATGGAGCGGGAGCCGAGGGTGCAACTATCACCGCGAAGGTACTCGAAGGGGCGGACGCGTGTGCCGGGGGCATCGGCGATGGATGTGGAACGCACAACGAGTACACGTATACACCAGAGGCGGTCGGCGAAGTTGGTACGACGACGACCGATAGTACCGGAACGACGGTGACCCTGCAAAACACGTACGTGGATCCCGTGTTCATCGTCGAAGCCATTTCGGGTGATGCTTCAGGCGGATCGGGCAACCGACCAGCAGCGGCTATCATCACGGCTACGTCCACCTCGAGCTTTACGGTACGTGTACAGGAACCGGACGATGAAGCCGACACGCATGGGAACGAGACCATTGGGTATCTCGTCATGGAACGCGGTGCTTATCAGCTACCGGATGGCAGACGCGTGGACGTCAACTCCACAACAACGAACAACTACTACGGAAACGCAGTCGCGGGTGCAAGCGATGACACATGCTCCTTCACACAGACCTTCACAGACACGCCGGTAGTGTACACATCACTTCAGTCAAATAACAACACCGGAACTCCCGACTTTCTCACTGTGTCCCAACTCCTTGTGACCGCAAATGACTTTGCATGCTCCATCGAAGTTCCCGACGGTGTGGCGACAGCACCGTCAAGTGCAGAAGACATAGGATGGATAGCTATCGAAGGAGGTACCTTCACCAACAATGGCATCACCCTGCTCGCCACCACGACGTCAACATCCATCACCGGTTGGGAGGACACGCCATGGTATGAGGTACTATTCCCGTACGAGACGTTTAGTGCCACGCCGGGTATCGTCGCGAGCAAACAGACTCGGAACGGCGCCGAGGGTGGCTGGGTGCGCTACGACAACGAGGATCTCGACAGTGCACAGTTTGCTATGGACGAGGCGGCAAACAGTAACCGCGCACACACAGGTGAGTCCATAGGATACCTGGCATTCTCACAAAGCGGTGAACTCTATCGGGCAGGGACGAGCAACTTTACCTTTGCGGGTGCAACGTTGAAGGAGTTTGAATTTACCGTCACGCATGCCAGCGCTCGTGCAAATACGACGTACTTCTTCCGCCTCTATGACGTGGGTAGGTCGCAAGACGTCACTGCGTCTACCACCACAAGCTACCCGTCACTGTCGACTGAGGGTGCAAGTTTGACATTCACCATTTCGGGCATCGACACTGGCTCCAGCACCGAAGGTATCGTAACGGACATCACGACGACAGCTACGTCCGTTCCGTTCGGCTCTCTCACTGTCGGTGTACCGAAAAATGCTGCACAGCGGCTGACCGTGAGCACAAACGCAAGCGAAGGATACCAGGTACTTGCGTACGAACGACAAGACCTCACTGCCAGTCTTGGCGTGACGATAGACGATGTCACGGGTACGAATCTGGCACCAACGGACTGGTCTACCGGTTGTACCGCTGGAGCGGCGAGCTGTTATGGATACCACGTCGGTGACAATACGCTTGCGGGTGGATCAACACGATTCTTGCTCAACGACACGTATGCCGCGCTTGAGGGGAGTCTCGCAGAAGTTGCATACAGCTCGGGGCCGGTGAGTGGGGAGAGTACCGACATCGTCTACCGTATACAGGTTGGGATAAACCAGCCAGCTGGAATGTACGAAAGTGATATCGTCTATATCGTCGTACCCGTGTTCTAGTGTGGGGGAGGGCTGTTGCCTTGTGCTGCCAGCGCACGGTACACTGAGCGTACATATATATGGTAGGGGAACGACCACATACGCCACGGACAGGTGAGGTGTCGCCTGCTTTTCGTGCACCACAAGCTGCGGTTGACGGTGTGGTTGTTGAGCGGTCTAAGGAGGTGCAAACTCCCTCGAAGAAAGAGAGCAGCGGTACAGCGACCACTAAAAACGAATCGAAAGGCGGGGACAGCGCACCATCTCCTGAGGAGTTGAAGCTCCGAGCAAAGAAGGAGAACAACAACAACAAGAAAAAGTTCGTGCGCGGGCAGAAGCGTAATCGACGCCCGGGTAAGCGACCAGCAAAAAAGTTACAGAAAGAGATGGATCGAGATTTGAAGAGCGCTGAACGAGCGTCCGTGCAGGAAGCGCAGAATGCAGAAACAGATCAGAACAACAGAGGAACAAATACCGAAGCTCTTACTACATACAAGGAGACGCGTGAACGGTACCGTACGGAGTTGGACAAACTCGAGGCAGCGAAACAAGAATTCTATACAGCCGTAGCACAGTACCAAGAAAAACAGGGTCTCGGTACGATGTTCAGTAAGGCACTCGGTATTAAGGAGCACGAGTCTGAGCTCGAAGCGGCAGAAAAAAAGTACAATGAAGTGCTTGATCAACTCCCGCGTTTGCGCGACGAGCGCCTAAGGGCATTTCGCGCGCTGCGTCTGAAAGAGGGTGAGACAAAGTTGGGCTCGCAAGGGGGGCGCGGTCAGCGCATGAACGTGCAAGTCGCATCATGGTACGAAGCGGTGCTCGACAGTCGGGCAGAGTCGTACGTACATGACATGGAAGAACTACGCATGCCGCGTCATGAAAAGGAACGTGTGCGAAGCAGAACGTGGGAGAGACTTCAGGTTGCCGGAAAGTGGTGGTCGTCAAAGACGTTGAAGGAGCGGGCACTGTGGAGTGGTGGGGTCGGTGCAGGTGCAGTATTAACTGTCACTGGCTTTGGTGCTGCATTTCTTGGTGCAAGCATAGCGGCAGGTGCAGGTGCAGGTGCAGGTACGGCTGCGGCAGTGGGTGCTCGGCGAGCGATCGGTACTGTTGCTGGTGGTCTTGCAGCTCAGAAGCTGGGCAAAAAGTGGGGTGCCAAAGCACGTGAAAAGCTTGAGGGACGCGCAGAGCGTCTGGAGCAGGAGGAGCAAACGGAGTTGAAGGAGAACGTCTCCACATCAGTGAAGCGTTCACTGCAGGAGCGTATGGAAACAAGTGATGCGCAGCAAGCGGACGCGGTAGAAGAAGTTAAGCCCTCTGAGGTACTCGCGAAGCGCAAAAATATCGAGACACGGAAGACATCACGTAAGAAATGGGCAAAGGGAGCCGAGATCGGAACCGTGGCTGGTGTTGGCTTTGCAGCTGGTGCTGGTACGAATGTGACACTAGGCACCGTATTTGATGGCTATAGTGGTGGTGGTGAAGCTGTTGCAGATCACGAGGGTCTGGAGCAAGTTGATGTCACCCTTCCGAGCGACAAGACACCGGAGACCGAAGCTCTGGATGTAGGCCGGCCTGAAGACACCACAGCGCACGTTCCTCCAGCACCTAGTATCGAGAATAACGGCGCTGCCACAGAGTTGAGCGAAGCATCCGATACCAGCGTGGCACCTCAGGACCCAGATGACGGTGAGTTGCACCCTGACATGTTCGAACAGTTGGTAGCGACAGACGATGAAACACCTGACGGAGTCTACAGTGCAGCACTGCCCGATGACCTCGAACCCGAACCGGCACATGACGCTGATGTCGTTGTCGGCGAGCCAACTCCAACGTTCGAGGAGATCCAATCGCTGCAACGTGAGACAGGAGTTTTCGTGTCACCTGAAACATCGGCAGATGTCGCACCATCACAATTACCACCACCCCCACCAGGACCATATGCGCCGGTTGACACGATTGACGCTGAGACGATGACAGTTTCCCCAGAAAAGATCGCAATCGACATACAAGCGGGTGACAACCTGTGGGATCGTATTGCAGACAAGCTTGAGGCAGGGGGACTCATTGAGAGCAAAGAGAACATCGCTACGCTCAAGGACACAGGAGGCGACTGGAAGGCAGCAGAGTTCCACAGAAACCACCTCATCGACGAACTGAAGGACCACTTCGCGGAGATGTCGCAAGAGGAGTTGAAGGAGATCGGTTTCCGCCCAGATCACGACGGATCGGTGAGTATCGACCACGTCTATCCGGGCGACACTATAGACCTCACACCTGTACTTGGAGACTACGAAAAGTTTACCGGTGCGGTGACCAATGCTGATGAACACCTCTTGGCTGGTGACCATGCTGCACCTGTACCTACTGAGTCCGTCGAAACGACGGTGGAAAGCGCACCAAATGAAGCTACGGAAGGGGTATCCACGTCCGAGGCGACTCCACAAGCGGAGGAGGTGGACAACTCCTCTACAGAACCACGACGTGGTGCCTTTGCAGACATACCGCAGGGTGACACCGTTGCACACAACCTCCATGAGATAGGCGAACAGTTTCCTGACTACCAAGGGGCGAAGACAGTGGGATTCTTTAAAAAAGTGTGGGAGGAGCTTGCAGAGCAGGGCCACCTCAAACCACATATGCTTGGCCGCTTTCACCATATACAGAGCAGCTGGGGCCCGCTCTCACACGTAAACATCAAGGAGCTCTACGACTCCACAAAAGGTGTCACCTACAACATCGACGGCACCACGCTTGTGATTGAGCCTGAGACAGAAATAGAACTCGCGCGACTTATCGATGCGACAAGCAAGCTGCCAGGTACCGAGGAGTTATATGATAACGCAAAGCAAAAAGGGAGTAGTGTCGCAGTGTACGTTGCACAACTTGCAGAAAAGCTTAACGAGCAAGAAATGCCAACAGACGTCGCGACTGAGCCCGTCGGTCGCATGATTGCTGAAGTTGGCGAAGAGAACACGCCTTCGCCTAGTACCGGTGCTGAGGTTGCATCGGCTGCACAGACCGCAGCACCTGAGGACCAGCTGCAAAAGGACGCCGCTGCGGTGCAGTCTGTTGCACACACACCGACTTCTCACTCGACACATATGACAGACCAGCCCCTCGAAACCGCCGTACGACCCTCTGCTGAAGATACCCCCAAGATCCACGAACGTATCAAAAGGATGTTTGCTTTCAAGACAGGTGTCGCGGTGGGTGGCGAGCAACCCATACCCGACGGATCCGTAGTGTCCGGTGTCGGTATACACGTTGAGTATGGCGGTATCGGGGTAAGAAATGTTCATTTGCCACAAATCTTGGAGGATGCACCTTTCCTTGGTGCGGCAGAACGTGACATACGCAACCTCTACCTGAACCAGCATCCTGAGTGGACCACGTTTCAGGGCACGGCAGCCGAACTGTACCACTCTGATCCGGCGTATCACGCAGCGGTTGAGAAGGAGGTGAACCAGATAGAGTATTTGATGCGCAGAATGGGAATGCATCGCGGCACCAAACCCCTAAACTTGGTATTCAGCGACAGTGACAACAATCTGCCCCCCGACGAGCTGCTGATCAAGCTTGAACAACACCAGGATTCCCTCAAGCAAAACGGCAACCTCAACGGGCGTCATAGTACTCGGAAAAGAACGCTACTGAGGAAAGTATTCCGTTTTTGATACCAACGAATGTAATACAAGCATATGAACAGCACACAATCACACCTTGGACTCGATGCACTGCCGGAAGAAGAGCGGCAGCAGTTGCTCGCCGCGGTTGGCGAAGTTGTATTTCATAACGTCA
>CAMYLP010000019.1 GCA_947259245.1 uncultured Patescibacteria group bacterium | reverse complement strand
TGCGCGAACTACGTACTCCGTACTCGAGCTGTTTGACACAAAAAAGGTTGTACTTCCTGAAATCAACTCTCTACGCGGTGCGAGCAAGCACAACAGGTACGCGTTTCTGGATGAGAACCAAAACTCGACCCACCATCAAATGAAAATGTTTTTGACCAGGTTTCCAGATGATGGCAAGGTGGTCGTGGGAGGTAACTTGAGCCAAACTGATCGCCACGGTCACGATCGCGGTGCGGCAGTCGCAAAGGCAATTGAACTTGCGCGCGGCACTGATCTCGGAGCACATTTGGTACTGAAGAATGTGCATCGAGGGAAGCTTGCTGCTTATATTGAGGCAAACTTCTAGCCAGATCGTACACAAAATGTTAGGACTACCGTTCGCGGTAGTCCTCTTTTTATACGAGCATGAAAACTATGACTGCAAGCGCAACACGGTACACCACAAAAGGCACCAGTGAGTGGTTTTTGAGGAACTTCAGGAGATAGTGTATCGAGGCAATGCCGGAAGAGAATGCAACAAGCGCCGCAAAACCAATGGCAAGCCACTCTGCGCTTGGAATACCTGCTTCGCCGAGCTCGAGGAGCTTCTTACTCCCTGCTCCGACGATAATCGGAAGCGAAAGAAGAAAAGCAAAACGTGCCGCTTGTTCACGTGTAAGGCCTAGGAGCATACCGCCAGAGATAGTGGCACCTGAGCGAGACATCCCCGGCACCAGAGCAAGCGCCTGGAAGAGACCGATGAGGACTCCCTTTCCTACGGTGAGTTGTTTTGGCTGCTCGTACCGCTTTAAAACATACTCAGCCACTAGAAAAAGCACGCTTCCGACGATGAGCACCCAAGCGACAAGCGTCGTACTGCGGAACAGTGTGTCCATAGTACCCTCAAGGAGCAAGCCGAAGAATACAGCAGGTATAGTACCAAGCACGAGAGCAAGCAAGAGTGTTGCCTGCGTTTTTTCAATCTCCCGAGTGCGGACATAGTGCATGGTCGCGGATACAAGACCCACAAGATCTTTCCTAAAATATAGGATCACCGCGAGTGCGGTGGCAAAGTGTAGTGTCGCGTCCACCGCAAGTCCGTACTCGACTTCTAGCTGAAGAAACTCGCGCGCCAAAATGAGGTGACCCGTCGAACTAATGGGAAGAAACTCCGCAATTCCCTGTACAAGACCTAAGATTGTTGCATCCAAGAATGACATGTATGTGGACTAGAGGCTGTGGTACACTATGCGATACATTACCTTTACGATTCCGTTAATCGTAGCACGTACCATGAGACCACGAAATACACTGCTGTTACCGATCGCTGTACTGATAGCCGTGGGGATAGTTGGATTTTCGGCGTGGCACGTGTCACGGGATGGAAATGATGATGCGGTCGCTTCCGACGACCAGCGCGAGGAGTTGGATGTTGAGCAGATACGTACCATACAACCGGACGACCATGTGTTCGGAAACCCAAACGCACAGTTGATATTTATTGTGTATAGCGACTTTGGATGTCCATACTGTCGTACGTACCATGCTACCATGCACAGCATCATTAACCTCTATGGAGGTGACGGTGACGTTGCGTGGGTATACCGACACCTGCCACTTGTATCTCTCCACCCCGAAGCTCCCATGTACGCACTCGCGTCTGAGTGTGTTGCAGATCTGGGAGGAAACCAAGCATTTTGGGATTTTTCTGACGATCTGTTTGAGAAACTTGAGCCCGGAGTGATAGTCGAGGCACAGGGGCTCTTGGACCTAGCAGAAGATGTCGGCGTATCACGCGTGGATTTTGCCTCCTGTATGCGCTCAAACGAACTCATGGACAAGGTAGAGGAGGATTTCAATGAGATAGTTGATGCGGGCGTTGTTGCTACACCCTACACGGTAGTGATAAGTTCCGAGGGACGTACCAGCTATGAAGGAGCACAGCCGTTTTTGGTGCTGGCGGGTACCGTGCGCAGTCTTATACAATTATCCAACACTGAGCCGCTTGCATCACCGTCGTCACAATCCTCATTTTCAACGGAGTTTTCCGACGTAACGCTAGAACAAGTCGCAGACGCTCCGTTTGCAACGAGCACCGTACAGACACCTCCTGCAACGACGAGCACACCTCAATAGTGTTCAGTTACAACATTACATCTCGTACCGCGCACTCTTTGCAGTGTTCGTCATCGCATCGTCTGTCCCAAAACTGTAGGTTGAGTATCTCGTCCGCAACACGTCGTATGGTGTCTTCAAGTGTCACCGTATCTTCGGGTAGAATGTCGAACGTCTCACGTTTATATGCTCCACTTGCATTTGGCTCTACAAAGTCGATCATTCCTTCGCGCATCGTGTACTTTCCGTCCGCAAATCTGTCGAGCAGCAGCTTATAGAAAACTAGTTGTCGCTTGTACCCTCCGGCCCCCGGGTGTCTTTTCGCCGTTTTTGTAATGCCTTCTATTTCGTTTCTACTTTTCGGTTTACCGGTCTTATAGTCGACCACTCGAACCAGAGAGCACTGTTCGTCCAAGCACTCAAGCTTGTCGATTTTTCCTGACAGACGAATATCATCCAGGAGTACCCCACGCACAGTGAGCTCGTTGATCGAACGCTCGGTCCATGAGTCATGCCATGTATCATGCCAGCCACGCAGAGCGTCGCAGGACTCACGTACAATACGCTCGGCCACGCTCGACTCCAGATCTGAGCGCTCAACGTGCACCCTCAACTGCTCAACGAGAAAATCAAGTGACACCGATCTGTCCGACTCTCGTTTTTTGAAAAACTCCTCTAGCGCTTTATGTACCGCCGTACCTTTTACTTGATGTACACTTTGAACAAATTGAGTATAGAAGAAATTTTGGTAGAACCATCGCCATGGGCAAACCAAGTAGTTGTTAAGCGCAGTTGCTGATAGTCCGCGTTCAAGAAAATGTTCACGTACGAACTCAAGGTACTTTTTAGATCCATGTATTCCTTTGCGTTCTACAAAGAGTGGTGGGCGTTTGTTTGCGTACCCCAGAGAATCGCCATGCGTGACTGTCTTCAGATCTTCACGAATTTCTTCTATGAACTGAGTGGGTACACGGTCGCGTCCATCCGGCGCTTGAGCTGCATAACTAATGAATACATCTCGTCGTGCACGAGTAAGTGCAACGTAGAAGAGACGCCGTTCATCCTCAACATCATCAATGAGTCGGACCTGTTTACCAGCCCGTGTAGGTAGGTGAAGCAAAGATCTCATGCGCTTACCGCCCCAATGTCCATCGTACGCATGTATGATAAACACGTAGTCAAACTCAAGACCCTTCGCCTTATGTGCTGTCATGAGTTTGACCGTATTAGGCACCTGTCTACTCTTTGCCTCCAATGTCAGGTTATGCTCCTCTAGTATACGTAGGTAGATACTATAATCCTCGAGCGTGTAGAATGGGCGTCTTCGTACATGCGCCTTCAGCTCATCAAACAAGCGTACCAGCTTGTCAAACTTTTCAGTGTGAAAACTCGAACGTTGAATGCTTTCAAGGAGTCCCGACTCACGCACCACCTGCTCAAAGAAAAGCAGGAAAGGTTCATTCGCCGCAGATGTCTTCCAATCCGTAAGGTGTTTTGCATACCTGCTCACTGTATCTGGTTCAGTGAGCTCCACATCTGAACTCGAGGTTAGTAAGGTAAAGATTGGCACGCTGTGCGCTCGCGCGCGCCGTATGATCTCGTACGCATCCGCAATCGGTATTTCCAAAAAGTCTATGAACAAGGTTCTTGCCAGCGCGTCATTGTCATCCAGATCCGTAAGAGCACGCATGAGGAGGTTCAGCTTTCTGATGTCCTGATCATCCATGACTCCGTGCCCACTCTCAATCGTAAACGGTATGCTCAAACGCTCGAAGTAGTCAGCTACACTGGTCACGTCGCTGTTTTGCCGATACAGCACGGCGATTTCATGTGCAGGCACGCCATCCTCAAGCTTGGATTGTATTGACTCGGCTAAGAACAGGAGCTCTTCATCATCCGCCGTGAACTCAAACACCTTTATGGACACATCTTCAGTGGGAACAGCGGCTTTGGACACGAGTGGTGCTGTAATCCCTTCAGCACTGTGCCCAATAAGGCTGTGGGCGGCATCGAGGACACCCTGGTGACTACGGTAATTTGTCGTTAGTGTTATTCTCCTGACACGTTTGAACATTTCCTCGAAATAAAGAAAATTAGCAAGCGACGCTCCCTGAAAACGAAATATCGCCTGTTTCTCATCCCCTACAACAAAAAGATTTGGGCTATCAAAAAATGAAGTGAGCAGCTCCAAGATGCGATTTTGTGCCCCATTTGTATCTTGATGTTCATCCACGAGAAAGTACTGGTACTCTTCCTGCACCTCGCGGAGAAAGTCTTCGTGCTCGTCTAGCGCATCAATTACCTGTAACAGTGCGTCATCAAAATCGTACCATCTTCCTCGTGCGAGCTCCTTTTGGTAGCTGCGATATACACTCTCTAGTTCCGTGAGCTTACTGAGCATGCGAAGTTGCTTTTGGTACTTGCTTTTTGTCTTGCCTTTGTGTGGACCCTTGCTGTGCTTGAGATCATCTCGACTCTGAAGAGCGTCGACTTCCTGCTGTATCCACGCATTGAACAGATCCGGCGATAGACCTTCCTGCTTTAAGCGTCCAATCGCCCGAAGCACCTCGCTTACGTAGTAGTACTTATCACCAAGGGGCCGTAGCAGCGTATAGCTTCCTGCATCAATGAGCGAGCGGACAATATCTATACGATCTACGTCGCTAATATTGGAAAATCCAGCAATGTTAGTAAAACGCTCCGGAAAATGTTCGATGAGGTGGTTTGCAAAACTATGAAATGTGAAAATCGACACACGGTAGGCCTCACTACCCATGATAGACACGAGTCGCCTGCGCATATTTGCTGCAGCGGCGTTCGTAAATGTAAGAGCGAGTATCGCATCTGCCGGAACATCGGTTTTTTTCAGAATGTTTGCAATGCGCAGCGTCAATATCTGAGTTTTTCCTGTTCCGGGCCCGGCAATCACCATGATAGGACCATCGATAGCATCAACCGCCTCCTTTTGTTCAGCATTGAGCAGCTTGTAGAGTCGATCGAAGAGTTGTTTGTCCTCAGACATACGGGCAGTATACCACTTAGCACATTGCGAGTTTTAAGGACCGTATACAAAAAGGTCCCCAGGTCGTACTTGACCTCGGACAGGATGTGGTTTGCGCGTACACAGGCAACAGCATCAACACATATCCATAGACGGTTGCACGGGTACGTGCGTTGAGATTAATATGGTGCAGCTACCGCTTCTAGTAGTTTCGAAGTGCCCGTGACATTTCGTGGTGGCGTATTTTTTCGATCGCCTTTGCTTCGATCTGACGTATACGTTCTCGGGTTACACCAAACTCCTTTCCAACTTCCTCAAGCGTGTGATAGTAACCGTCCTCCAATCCATGACGCAAGACAAGTATCTTTCGCTCCTTCGGTGAGAGGTCGTCGAGTATCATGTGAAGCTGTTCTGCAAGTATGTTGTGAGACGTATTCTGATCCGGCGAGTCTATCGTCTCATCTTTTATAAAGTCTCCTAGGACAGAACGGTCATCATCACTATCACCAACGGGGCTTTCAAGTGACACGGTGTCTTGACTGATCTTTTCAATGAGGTAGATCTTATCCACCTCGATATCCATTTCTATTGCAACCTCCTCAGGCGTCGGGTCGCGCCCCAGGTCTTGTGAGAGTCTCCTGAACACCTGCTTGTACTTAGCTATTGTCTCCACCATGTGTACCGGAATACGAATAGTACGGCTCTGGTCGGCAAGTGCGCGAGTGATGGCCTGCCGTATCCACCACGTAGCGTACGTTGAGAACTTGTAACCCTTTGTATAGTCGAACTTGTCGACAGCCTTGAACAATCCGATATTGCCCTCCTGAATCAAGTCCAACAAGGTCAGGTCGGGACTACGTCCTATATAGCGTTTGGCGATGGATACGACTAGACGAAGGTTACTGCGTGCAAGCAGGTTTTTTGCCTCCTCTTCACCTTCCATCACACGTTTCGCTAGTGCACGCTCTTCCGGCGTCGTAAGAAGGTTGTACTGGCCTATCTCACGAAGGTACATCTGTATCGAGTCGTAGCCTGAATCACGACCACGGAGTACGTGGCTGCGTTCATTTTTCGGAGGTTCAGGATCAGTCTCGCTCAGTATGTTGCCACCTTCGATGACGTCAACACTCGCGGCATTGAACTTGTCGTACAGATCTTCGAGAAAAACAATGTCCTCTTCAATCTTGGGAAACTCCCTCAGGATTTCGTCATATATGACGTATCCTCGGTCCCTCCCCTTTTGGAGCAACGCTTCCGCCCTGCGTTCAAGCTCAGCCTGCTTTGTTACTGGCTTCCGTTTTCTGACCGTCGACTTCTTCTTACTAACCACTTTTTTCTTAGCGGCTGTTTTTTTCGCGACCTTCTTCCTCGCGACACCCTTCTTCTTG
The DNA here is from genome assembly GCA_947259245.1 of uncultured Patescibacteria group bacterium. Classification (GTDB taxonomy): domain Bacteria; phylum Patescibacteriota; class Minisyncoccia; order Phycocordibacterales; family UBA12088; genus UBA12088. The sequence continues at coordinate 10,181 of CAMYLP010000019.1, read as the reverse complement.
GCGCGCGACTTAGCAACTTTTTTTAATTGTTTCCCTGTTAACCGTCTCTTCCTAACAGGTACTTTCTTCACCTTCTTCTTTGTTGTGGTAGGCCTTCCGGTCCTAACTACCACTTTCTTTTTCGTCACCCTCTTGCGGGATGTACTCTTACGTGCAGCCGGTTTTTTGGCGGCCGCTTTTTTAGGCGCTTTCTTTTTTGTGACAGATTTAGACGCCATGTATTATGGTTTCGTATACTATACCAGACCCTGACAACTATTCAAGCGATTCTATGCGCGCACTTAATTCCTGAAACCTCTTTAGTAACCGTGAAGCTTGTACGCTATCGCCACTACGTTCCGCGCGACGCAGCTCCTCCGATAGCTCCGATCGTTCTTTTCGAAGGTATTCCCGCGAGACCTGTGTCATGAGCTGTTCCAGAACCGTCGCTGGTTCAATAGACTCGCTATTGTGTAACTCCGCCTCAAACGAGAGGATGTCACGCTCTTTATCATACTTTGCTAGAAGCGGTTCCAGTGCAAGAGACAGCTTATCAGCATAGGAACGTACGTGCGACTCGTTGAGTATGCGCGGTTCCAACGACTCCTGCCAAAAGAGAAATCCTGCAAGCGCACGCTCATTGTGTTCAAGACGTCCGAGTACTTTTGCACTGTTTCCCTGAGGTATCGTTTGTCGTCTGGACTCCGATGACCCCTTTTGCAGTTCACGCGCATGTAGGCGGACGTCCTGCCAGATAGCGTCCTCCACCATCCCAAGTGCATTTGCCACCATACGTACAAAGTGCGCCTGATCAACACCACTGGGTATTCTTGCTACATACGGCAGCACCGTATCACGTATCGCCAACGCAAGCTTGCGCGCGTCGCCACCCTTTCTGGAGTTCTTTTCCTCCAGCACTGAAAGATAGTATTCAATAACATGTTTACTTTCTTTAACTGCCTCTTTCCAAAGAGCAGGATTCTCACGTATACAGTCTGCGGGATCTTTTCCAACGGGAACCTGAGCCACCTTGACGTCCATACCTCTGTGCAGTGCCAGGGCTGCTGCTCTACCGCTACTTGCTATACCTGCGGCGTCAGCATCGAATGCCATCACCAACTTCTTGCTAAGGCGCTCGAGTAGCGCAAGATGTGTGTCGGTCAAGCCCGTGCCTGACACAGCAACAGTGTTCTTATAACCTGCCTGATGACTCATTACGATATCCATTTGACCCTCAACTAGTATGGCGAAGTCATATTTGCGAATGTGTTGCTTCGCTTTGTCATACCCATAGAGGATCCTACTCTTTTCAAACAGCTCCGTCTCTGGAGAGTTAATGTACTTCGCATTTTTATCGTCCTTTGCCGCCTCTCCTGTTATGCGACCACTGAACGCAACAACACGACCGGCCGCATCACTTATTGGAAACATGATGCGACTGCGGAACCTGTCATAGTACTTGCCCTTTTCGCCTTTCTTTATTAAACCAGCCCGTTCGATCTCGTGCTCTCTGTACCCGTGACTGGTCAGGTGTTCAAGTACACTACTCCAATCATCCGGCGCAAACCCTATCCTGAACTGACGGATGGTAGGCTTTTCAAGGCCTCGTTCTCGAAGGTATGCTAGTGCAGTGCCGGATTCAGCCAGTTTCGTCTCATAAAAACGACACGCAGTATCGAGCACCTCGTAGAGGCGTTCGCGCGCATCTCTCGATTGCTTACTCTCACGTTTCAATTCCACCCCCGCCCTATCCGCAAGAGAGCGTAGCGCACCTTGAAAATCAAGACCTTCCATTTGTTGTAGGAAGGTGAACATGTCGCCTCCCTGACCGCTTGAAAAATCATAGTAGAGACCCTTATCAGGCTGAACGTAAAAGCTCGGCGTCTTTTCGTTTTGAAAGGGAGACAGACCTTTATAATTCTTCCCTGCCTTTGTGAGTTTTACGTACTGCCCCACAACATCAACAATACTAAGCCGGTCCTTTATTTGTTGTATGGGATCAGACATTCGCTTATCGTACACAAAAGGAGGCGTGACACCAAGCACTACGGTACGTGACTTATGGTTTGAACATCATAGAAAGCCATTGTAGCGCTGTACTACAACGGTTGTGCGTGCTGGCACGCGACAAATGGAAACTATAGTCCTGATGGCGGTATAGTGAACCCAGAACCTTGTTCTATGCCGGTGAGCTCGTTGAGGAGCCCCACCAGACCCCACACAGACACAATGACAAAGAGTGCAATAATGCCCCAGACCATACGACGTTTACCGGCATCTCTAGCTTCCTCATCACCAGAAGATACTATGAACTGCACAATTCCCCAGATAAAAAACAGCAAACCTATCGCTATGGCCAGAGGCACAAGTTGTGCTACCAAAGTGGCAATCGCATCAAGAGCACTCTCAAGATAGTTCAGGTCCACGTCCGCCGAAAATCCGGGCACAGGCACAACTGCAAGCGCAAACGGCGCTGAAAACATCAAAAATCGTGTTGAATGTCTATGTATCTTCATGCAACACACTTATACACCACTAAAAACCTGTTGTCAATCGCCCAGTATGCTCCCAAGCTGCGTTTCTGCTGTTAACGTTTCGTCTTGAAAGACTGTGTACGACTGAGAAGCAGCACGTCGTCCTCGTTCTCATCTTCATAGGATACGCCGAAGGCGTAGTAATGTGTCGTGTCCAGGTCCAGACCCGTGAGCTTTACTTCGTATGTATCAAACCGATCGAGGTCATCGTCTAGGAGTACTTTTTGACGCTCGTCGCCATACTCGCGTATCTGACGGTACCTATCATACCGCTCGTCAACCTCATTAATTTCTTCCCTGTCCTCCCCATATACAAGAAACGTAATTCCTTCGTTGAAGTCGTTCATGTCGATCGTCGCTCGCACAACTGCTGTATGCAAGGTGATGTTGTCAGCACGTTTGACAGTGATCTTCGGAGTCTCATTTTCTATGTCACGCTTTGTCGTAAATCGTTTGACGACACCGTAGCTCCGGCTACCATCAGCATCCTCGCCAACTGCACGATAGTAGTACGTTTGCCTCTGTTCGAGACGACGCACCGTTCTCTCATAGTCTCGTGGGTGGGTGTCAAAAACACGTCTGATCGGCGTTGTTTCGTACAGTTCGTTGTCTTCTTCCCCGTACTCGAACCACACGTACATATATGGCTCATCACGCCAGTCAAGCCTCGCGCGAAATGTGGCCCTAGCTTCGTCCACATCTGTCGCTGAAAGCGTCTGTACCCGGAGTGCAGACCGTTGTATGCGCGGGTCAACGGGCGTAAGAAATGTGCGCACTTTCCCATAGAAACGAACACCCTGATCATTTTCCGCCACTGCCCGATAATAGTACACTTGATCATCAACAAGCTTCTGAATCTTTTGGTCAAACCGGTTGCTCCTGTCGGTACCCTCACGATATTCTCGAGGCGTTGTCGTGGTCAGTTTTCTACTTGACGTACCATATTCAAACCAGACGCTCGCGTTATCGTTCTTCTCGAGTCGTATACGCCCTTGAAGACGTGCTTCATGACTGGTCACGTCGTCCGGCAACCTCGTGTCGACGTCAACACTTGAAACGGGCGATGGTTCTGGAGTTACGATGGTACGTGTTGTCGTAGCGGCACCTTGACCATGAAGCTCCCTCCAGATTATCAAGTATTCCGCTACAAAGGTGACGTAAGACTCAAATGAGTCGAATGATTTATCCTGAAACGTAAAGGCGGCAAAGGAGCTGTGTGGCGCCATAACCAGCAACAGCACCGGAACCAGCATCAGGGCAGAATTGTGTTTGATTTTCATCATAGTACGTACCCTTGGTGTACCACGCTTTCTGTGCTTTGCAAGTCCATTCTGGAATTATGTATTGCGCTGTAAAATTATCAGTGCTTTAATTGTGAGATGTAACCATTGCCTCCTTTGTAGTCGACCAGGTGCGCAGGTTCACTATTATTCGTAAACGATGTCTCAATGAAGGGAACAATTGCGCGTCTTGTAGCTGACCGTGGATTTGGCTTTGTTAAGCCAGAAGATGGCGAAAAGGACATATTCTTTCACGCAAAGGTCGTGGAGGGTGTCACATTCGAAGAGCTCAAGGAAGGTGACGCTGTAACATATGAGGTGGAAGATGGACCTAAAGGTCCTTCCGCGTCGTCGGTATCACGCGTCTAAGTAACACTAGCGAAAAAAGCACCCGACCAGACTCGGGTGTTTTTTGTTGACCAACAGCAATGTATGGTACAGATATAACGCCACACAAAGCTGTGGGGACGGTTTCCTAGAGTGGCCTGCTCATAGCAGTAGAACAGAAATAGCGGCAACCGTATAAGAACATTGCTTACAGCAGACCAAATCCAGCTGCAGCAAGGTATAGCCCCAGGACTATCGCAAAGAAACCTCCAAATGTATACAGCGCAGCAGTATTTGATGCGCGAATCACACGCTGTGCCATGGTTGCCGGAGCAAGTAGGTTGAACGCACCTTTCAAAAGTGCCACCCACCCCACAAGTGAGAGTAGCGCATAAGGGAGTGTATTCCACGAGTTGTGAAGCAATACAATGAGGAGACCGAAGACTAACGGCATGACGGCAACTATCCGTAGACGATACGTTTTTTCAGGCTTGGTAATTCTTTCTACAAGCGCTGCTGTATCCCGAGGATTTAGAATGATAGCAAGGCCTATCAGCGCATACACTATACCGAAGAACTTGAGAAGAAATATTGAGGTATCCATAAGCCACTCCTTAAGAGTAATACTACTTGTACCATACCCTCACCCCGTATGGCGTCAAGATACACTACTGGGATGCGGCACTATAGTACTCGAACAATGCAAGAATGCCTCGTTTGTTCTGTTCCCACTCGACGCTGTCATGATCTGACAGTTCTACTGTGACAGCAGGAATACCCAGGGAAGCAAGCCATCCTTCTGCGTCTCCCGTTATCTTATAATGATCGAACGACTCAACGGGTTTATATCCAGAGGCAATGGCGTAGGCGTTCATTATCCCAAGCGTTTCCAGCAGTATGCCCTCAGTACACTCAGATGCGTAGACCGCATTCGCGGCACTATGGAAAAAGACCGCAGCTCGTGGCTGTATCGTGTCCACAAGGTCACGCAACGCCCGGGTTTCTGGCTCAGAAAACGCCGCTGTTCCTGCACTTACGGTAGCACCACGCCAAGTACTTTCCGGTTGCCACTTGCAATCAAAGTTACGGTTAAGGTCTACGTTATTTGCGTTGAAGCGTCCGGTTCCGTTTTCCGCCTCGAGCACATCGACGTCGGCCGCACCAAAACGTCCTTCCATCTGCAGTACGGCGTACAGTCCATCTGGATTTGCAGACGGCACCACGGTCACCGTGACGTTGTCCGGCACCCTTGTGGCGTCTTCCTCCAAATAGTCAATAAGCTCATAGGCAAGGAGTACGCTATTCCACTCATAGCCGCCGTGGATACCGCCTACGAACAGTAAATGTGTCCCGCCGTTCCCAAATGTCACGGCCTCGATATCCCTTTGCTCGACGCTCGTGCCGATAACGCGACGCTCTACTGCAGGACCCAGTGGCTGTATCTCGAGCACCGGCTCCTCAACAAGAACCGGTTCCGGCTCAGGTGCTCTACCGAACAGGCTCACTATAGTCACCAGAAGAACCACTAGTGTGAATGCACCAACAGCAACGTAGCCCTTATAGTTTCGTACGTACGTTCTCAGATCTATCATTGCGCGTAGTACTGTAGCATCGCATCTACGCCCAACTTATTACGACTCCACTCGGTATCTTGGTGCGTCGTAAGAAGGACGCTAATAGCGGGGATGTTGTTCTTTGCAAGCCAGTTGACCGCGTCTCCCGTGATAGCGTAGAAGTCAAACGTTTCATACGCACGGTATCCTGAAGCCTCTGCGTACAGATTGGTAAGCGAGAGGGTCTCAGCTAGAATGCCCTGGCGACAGTTGGACGCGAACACACCGCCAACAGCACTGTAGTAGACGACAACAGCAGCAGGTCTATTTGCATCAACATATTGCTTTATCGCCTGACTTTCCGGTTCCGAGAACGCAGCGCTACCCCCACTGACAGATTTGTCTTGCCACACACCTGATGCCTGCCACTCGCAGTCAAAATTTCTGTTTATGTCGACATTGTTGGCATTAAAGCGTCCCGCAATGGTAGCGTTTTGATCCGTCGGCACGTTCGCAGAAGTGAACCTACCCACCGAACCGACCACCTTTTGTAGACCGTCAGGATTTACAACAGGGATAACGGTAACCTTAACATTGTTCGGGATCACACTTGGATTCGCGTCCAGGTAGTCCATTATCTGATAGGCAACCAGCACCGTGTTCCAAGAATAGCCACCATGCATACCCCCAATAAAGAGTAGTTCTGTGTCCCCTGTTCCATAGTGATACGCACTAATAGGATTGCCCTGTACTGACTCACCGATGATCGTTACCGGCTCTGCAGCAGGAGGTGTTTCTTCAACGACAGGTTCCTCCGGTCGCTCAAGTAGGTCTGTGGGAAGACCACCTATCGGCTCCTCACTCTCTGGAGGTGCGGTACGTTCACTGTATTGTAGGTAGAAGAAATAACCGCCAACACCTGCTACCAATAAAAATGCGAGTACTGTAATTAGATATTTCATGATGTAGCTAGTGTAGCACGTTTTTTGGCACGTGTTTATTCCTGAGGTTTAGTCTGTGCTACGAGCCACATGTCCACCAGCGGCAGAGTTGCACCGTTTTGCATGGTAAAGAAGTCGTCCTCGTACACATAATCGGTGACACTAAAACCCAAGGAACTGTACCATGATATGGCACGGTCATTGTAGGTAACGACAGTAACTTTGGTATCAAGCGTACCGTCGAGGTACTCCTGTGCACGTTCCCACAGTTGCGTCCCGATACCCCTATTCTGGTAGTCAGGATGGACATTAATAGCTTTCAGCTCGTTGTATACAGTACCAACCGACACACTACAGAAAGCAACCACCTTGTCTTCAACACTGGCCACGAGCAGCGCACGTTCATGACCACGAGACCTTTCTTTGCGCTCTGATTCCTCGCTCTTTTGGCGTTGCACGAGCCACTGCCGGATGTCCTCCTCGGTTATGTCGTGTTCCTCACTTGGGTACGTGGTTAACCACACAGCATTTGTCACTTCTTTTAGCTGTGACATGTCTTCGTTCGTAGCAAGTCTAACAAGTACTGGTAATTTTTCTTTCGATGGCGGCGATTCATGCATACTCAAGCGCGTGTATCTATGATAAGACGCATCTTATCCTCTTTCGACAAGGCCTTTATGATAGCTTCGCGTGACTGTGCAGACGCCCGGTCACTCACCATTTCCACGTACTGTATCGTCACGGGGCGACGAGAGCGAGTGTATACGGCACCACCTAGGAGCTCGCCGTTATGTTGGCGCAGCCTTCTTTCCATATCGGTTGTAATACCTGTATAAAGCGTATCGTCACCGCACCGTACGATATACACATAGTACTGCATGAATACACGATAACACGTGAATACTATGTACAGGTATGGATTGACATCGTGCTAAATATCTAGTATTATCAGCGTAAGACTTCGATACTCATGCAGGGCTTCTGAGCTGCAAACAATTCTCCGTGTGGCTTGGTATAGACACCCGCACCCAAACGAGGTTATCCTCACAAAATCATATGCATAACACAACACACCGACAGGGTCGGACGCGTGGTGCGGGACGCAAAAAATCCTCACCAGCGCGCAAACACAGACGAACGAACTCACCCAACGCACAGAAGCATGCTGCCAAGCGCTTTGCACATGCGCGCACAAGACGAACGGCACGAAAGATGCCCACATTTGATCCATCACAGTTCATCAACAAAAACCCCGTAGAGAGTACACCGGACGTGTATGAACCCACGCACACCTTTGAGGACTTCGGATTGAGTCATACGATAACAAACACGCTTGACACGCTTGGTCATACAAAGCCGAGCCCCATCCAGGACCAGGTCATACCACACATACTTGAACGTAAAGATATTGTTGGGATCGCAGAAACAGGTACAGGTAAAACAGCCGCGTTTCTCTTGCCGCTCATTCATATGACCAATGTGCGTGCACACCATCAGACACTGATACTCACACCTACTCGAGAGCTTGCACTTCAGATTGAGGCGGAGCTTCGGAAACTGGCCCGTGGAATGAGGATCTTCTCCACTGTCTGTGTGGGCGGTGCCGGCATAGGGGCACAAATACGTGGACTTAAACGCAGCAACCACTTTGTGATTGGTACACCAGGTCGTGTGCTCGATCTCATGCAGCGCAAGGTTTTTCTTCCGCAGCATGTCTCTGCAGTTGTGCTCGATGAGGCTGATCGCATGCTCGATATGGGCTTCATACATGACATGCGGCACATACTTGGTGCGATACCGAGCAAACGTCACACTCTTTTCTTCTCTGCCACTATGCCAGCAAATGCAGAAAAGCTTGTATCTGAGTTTATGAAACACCCAACACGTGTCTCGGTGCGTAAAAAGGATACCACAGACAGCATAGCGCAGGACGTCGTTCCATATGAACTACACACGAAGTATGACACGCTCGTGCAACTGCTCAAATCCGATGCATGTACCCGTGCCATTGTGTTCGGTTCGATGAAGCATAGTGTTGAAAAGCTTTCAAAACAGCTCACCCAAAGCGGTGTGCCCGCTGCTTCAATACATGGTAACAAGAGCCATGGACAACGTCAGCGTGCGCTCACAAGTTTCAAGAAGGGCGAGGTGTCGGTACTGGTTGCTACGGACGTAGCCGCGAGAGGAATTCATGTAGAAGATGTGTCACATGTGGTCAACTACGATCTTCCGGGTACGTTTGAGGACTACATACATCGCATTGGCCGTACGGGGCGTGCTGACAAGCGTGGCGTAGCACTTACGTTTGTTGCACGGTCCCATAAACGCTAGAGTAGCTAGCATCTGAACTTATCTCGCGCGCTCCCGTGCTTTGGCTTCAATTCGAGTTCTAGACACAAAGCATTACACAAAATGACATCTGCCACTATCGTGTCAAATGTCACCTTGCTCTAATTGGCTGGCCTCTTCGAGCTAGAACCGTTCACGGTCAAGCCCCACAAGGCTTTCCTGGCTAGTTTAGCATTTCCGATACGACGCTCTTCGAGCTCTTCAACAAGCGACGAAAGTGAAACATTGCCCGATTGGCATTGCTACACCTCCTGTACTTTTAGAACAGTAGCTTTGCCATCATAAATGCCCCAATCCACCCAACGAGGGATGCAACACCCGAGACCATCAGCACTATTTTTTGCTTTCCAGTAGTCGATCTAAACGTTTGTTCGGTAGCAATATGCATGAGCCTGCCCAGCACCACCCCATTTGCGGTAAGTAGCCCAACGAAAAGCAGCTTGAGTTGAAACAACCGCTGTTGCAGTAGAAACTCATGTTGTCCGTAGAGCATGTACGCTCCAGAGACGATCATGAGAACAAGCCCAATAGCTACAAGTCTATGGAGCAATGTGAGACGCTTTATATGCAGCGTTTCGCGAAAACCACGTATCCAAGAGTACGCATAGTGATCCGCAATGACGATCAAGACAGCTAATGCTGCCAGAGATGTGAGATGCGTTTATAGCGCGTACTGGTACATATCTACTGCGCTTCCACCACGGTCAGTGTCCCGACCATACCAGCTGCGCGATGATGACCAACAGAGCAGTAGTACTCATAGGTTCCTGCTTTGTCCGCAGTAAAGGTAACTGATGTTGGTGTCCCGGGTCGTACCTGTCGAGAGCCAGCTCTGAATTCATCTACCACCCAATCATGGAATCCCTCTGTTGACTCGAAGTTTATTGTCACAACATCTCCTTCGTTTACTGTTATCTCCGTAGTATCAAAGGCGAAGTCTATACCCTTGACGTCGATGACCACGTCACTTTCTGCTGCAGCTGGTTCGGGATTCGCTGTAGCTGGTGCTGCCTGTTCACCTCGAGTAAAGAACCAAATGCCTGCTATAGCAACAAGCACGATTAGGGTGATTGTTACAATTTTGTTCATAGTGTTTATTTATTAGTTGTAATGGTTTCCAGACTCTGCAGTGCAGAGTGTTAGTGTCTATTCAATAACGTCAAACGTAAACATCATTCCCGCATGCAAGTGCTCTGCTATGTGGCAGTGTGCCATCCA
>CAMYLP010000018.1 GCA_947259245.1 uncultured Patescibacteria group bacterium | reverse complement strand
GATGGTGCTTTTTGTTATGGGCCGATAGGTGGTTCGAAACTGGTATACTTGCAGCATGCAGAAGGTCCACCTCCCAACAGTAAAGTTCCAATTGCCAACAGTCAGCAAGTAGGCGAGTGTACTTACAAACTTTCTTCATCCTGGTCCAGGGGGGTGGAAGAAAAGTAGCTACATCTATAAACGGCATCCAGATTTACTGCCAGCATTAAGTGGCGTGGACGAACCCGAGCACACATACAAGATTTGCTATAAATACGCAAAAGAATTCCGCGCCACCAATGCCACAAACTTTGACAGGGCGACAAAAAAGAATGAGCGTCTTTGGAGGCCGATTGAGAAGCACTATCTTAAGACCCTTCGAACACACTTCGAAATGGACTTCCCTTCACACCGAAAGATCCTGAATGCATACGTAAGCATGGTTCCGATATACCCTCGATGGTTGAATAATTGGTCATTTAACGTTAGCTACTTTGTACCTGAGCGGGCGAGAGAAATAAGCTGTCATGAAATTCAACATTTTCTATACTTCAAAAAGTGGTTAGAGGTATTTCCGCATACTAAGTGTGAGGAGCTAAACAGCCCACACTTAGTATGGCGGTTAAGTGAGTTGGTGGACCCTGTCATTCTGAACGAGCATCCTGAGTTCAAGAAGCTGTTCGAAAAGCGACAGCGGACGTACAAGCATTTCCAAAAAATTCGTATCCAGGGCAAGCAGCCAACCACACACCTTGCGATTATGTATAGGCGGCACTTAAAATCAGGTGCACCATTTGCAGACTTTTTGAAGGAGATATGGCAGTATGCCAAAAAGAATGAAGGGGTGTTGATGGATGCCTAGGCTATTTTTTGGGTGACCAACGTTCGCGCCACAAGGGCACCACTAGAGTACTTCATTTCTCTAACTCGTTCCTCACAAGAGAAATTGGTCGCATTTCCATTTTTATAGTCACTGCGTTCCTCAAAAAATTAGGTCAACTACCCGCAGCCCGGGGAGCAAGAACTTGACATGCAAGCAATAGCAAAGTATAATAGCGCTCAACGTTCATTCTTCCCTCACCAACAGGAGAGCAAACAATGGTCAGTATTGAAGACCTTAAACCTGGTGTTTTTGTCTGGTGGTCTGCAGAACGGTACATGAGGTCGTGGAGCTGCCCGGCTCAAGTGACGGAGGTGCAGAAAGACTCGTTCAAAGTGCGTTCACTTGATGACTTCAAGGAAAGTGGTCCACTGCGCATGCACGATGATGTAGACGAGTCGACGCGCAATGAGATGCGCCTAGCTAGTCCGGCTGAAGTGCGAGAGTTTCTGGAGAAAAGAGTCAATAGCCTCGCGCGTGGCGTAGATAGTCACAAGAAAGACTTGGCTACTGCAGAAGAATACCTGAGTCGATACAAGAAGACGGTCGAGAAGGTCGTCGCCGAGCTTCCGATGGAAAGCGAAGAGCTCTTCTAACGCTACAGTCCGCCCTCGTGGTCTATCCACGGAGGGCGGTCTTTCCTTACCCCACCAACGTTCGCACCACAAGAGCACCACTAGAGTACTTCATTTCTCTAGCTCGTGCCTCGCAAGAGAAATTGGTCGCATTTCCACTTTTACAGTCACTGTGCTCCTTGATAATCAGGTCGCCCAGGAGCAACGAAAAAAGCACCAGAGACGATGCCTTTTGTTATGGGCCGACAGGTGGTTCGTTTCGACGGCGTCATTGCGAAGTATAATGGTTTTGTGGACGCTAATCATACAGGCGAACCAATTGCTGAAGTCGTAGCGGCTATCAAGATGCTCAAGGAGAATGGTCACAAGATACTGCTACACTCGACACGCAATGATGAGCTACTTAAAGAATACTGCCTGAAATACAGTATTCCATTTGACTATATCAACAAGAATCCAGACCTTGAAGGTGAGAATCCCGGGAAGCCAGTCGCCTATGTCTATGTAGACGACCGAGCTGTTCGATACAACGGTCAGACAGCAAATGAGCTGGTTGACGAGTTGGAGAACTTCAAGGCGTATTGGCAGGAGTAGGTTCGAACTACACTCAGCACCACAGGAGTACTTCTATTTTCATAGTCGCTACGTTCCTTGAAAATCTGGTTGTCCGGGGAGCAAATGAACATCGTGTATGTTGTGAACATCATACGACAGGCGTCGTGCTTCCCTCTTGGATATAGGTTCTAACAGCACGCAGTTCCCGGAGCAACGTACATGTCGCTCTGTGCAGCCGCATTACGCGCGACGAGGTTGACAAGCGACATTGATAATGATATGAATCACCTTAGCAGTTAATTGGTTTCTTACCTAATTGGAGGTGCGTATGGAAATCACAATAACGACGGATGCGCTGCTGAGTCTTTGGACGGGATTGGTATTGTTGGTGCTATCCGTAATAGCACTACTTGTTGGAACGTGGCCAGACAACGACGACAGACCAGTCGGGGACATGATGAGAAAAATCGTATGGCCAGTGTTTCTTATCTGGATTATCGCTAGGGTAGTAACATAGCGATAATGACGTACATTGTTCAAGAACAACCGTCCACATGGGCGGTTTTTCTCGTTCTATCTGAGAGCCATCAACGTTCTAACTACCCGCAGCACGGGGAGCAAACAGACAAGGCCCAGAGGTCCATATGTTTCAAGTGCCAGCACAGGTGGACAGCGATCGTGGCCTCCCTACGCAACCGAGCTTGACAAATAAATAATACGTTTTATAGTAAAGACAGTTAGACGTTTTACGTATCAGTTGAAAACAAGACATACGGAGGTTGGTGACATGATCTGCAGCGAAACAGTTGAAACCGAGTGGAGTACTCGTTTTGCAGTATTTCCACAGATTGTGGGAGCAAAAAATAACAAGTACGTGAAGGTATGTCTCGGTCGCTACCAGCAAAGAAGGTCAGGACCACACATCGAATACCGGCCGTATCATCACATTCCTGGCATAGAACCGTTCTTTGTACATATTTATTACTGATCGTTTGTCGTTCTTACCTACACCCGCCTCGGCGGGTGTTTTTCATATACAGGTCAGCACATCATCCCAATGGTATAGCATGAGCACAGAACCATCTATGTTGCTATTGCCCATACGCACATGCAGCGCTATTCGTCTGTACCAGACACTTCATGTCGCCGCTTCCCCAGAGGGAGCAGTGATTGTACGCCTATTAAAATAAGCGCGATGCCACTAACCACAGGTGGAACAAGCAACTTGTCACCGTTGAAGGCGACGACCATGTACACACCGAGCAAAAGCACGACGATTCCAATTATTGTATGCATACAGCAATGTTAACCATTAGTGTACACAGTCTAACATCTTTGCTCCCCCTACCCCACCAACGTTCGCACCACAAGGGCACCACTAGAGTACTTCATTTCTCTAACTCGTTCCTCGTAAAAGAAATTGGTCGCATTTCCATTTTTACAGTCACTGCGTTCCTAAAAAAACTAGGTCAACTACCCTCAATCCGGGGAGCCAAAAGAAGCACGCTTAGAAATAGGTATACTTTTGTTATACTTTGTTCATGAATAGAGAGGTTGATAAGTATATAGCTAAGCAACCATCCCCACAGAAGGACATGTGTAAAGAGTTGCGGAAGATTATTCTTCAAACATTTCCAGAGATTAAAGAAGAAATGAAAAATGGAGTGCCGTGGTATGGTAAGTATTACATTGTTGGCTTGAAAGACAGTGTGAATCTTGGTTTTTCGGTACTCGGATTATCTGAAAAAGATAAGTCAAATTTTACTGGTGCAGGAAAATTGATGCGTCACATGAAGTTCAAAACGTTAGGAGAAATTCAAAAGAAAGAGGTTGTCGAGCTACTGAAGCTCGTAGACCAGAAAGCTTCCTGCGAAGGTCTCTGAATTCAATTTATTCTGGAGAACCGTACTTGGCAAAGATTTCTGCCTCAGTCATGGTTTTAGTTTTTTCTATGAAGTTATAGAAATCGGGTTTGTTGTCAATAAACACTTGAAGATCGAATACGAAATCTTCGCTATCTTCAAACAACCCAGCTGAGATCTGATGTTCACCAGTCCCTTTAAGTCTGTAGAAGAGATTGCTTCCACATTTGTTGCAAAAACCACGTTCAGCCCATTCTGAAGAACTGTATACGGTAATATTCTCTTCACCTTCGAACGAGACATCCTTGCCGCAGTCTACTTCCATAAATGGAGAACTACTCCATCTCCTACACATACCGCAGTGACAAGCACCAACTTTGTTATTTGGACTCGTCGACGTGACTTTTACCGCACCACAGAGACATCGGCCGTATCTCTGTGCCCTTATTTTCATGTCATTATTCATAGTAACTGATAGTATACTTTGAAGGACTGGATTAAGAAAATGAATTTTAAATAGTATGAAAGGTTGGAAGCCAATCCCACTACCGCTAAAAATACTTTTCGTAGTGTTTGTTCTCTGGACAACAGGTTCGTTGCTGAATTTGTCTAGTTTATACCAATCCGGATTGCCGTTACTGGGAGTATTCGTGTACGGAGCACCAGCCGCGCTGGTTGCAATCTTTCTTGATGTCATTGGCCCTCTTACGTTCCTCTATGCTCTCTGGAACAGAAAATCATGGGCAGCAAAATGGGCATTCTTTTACATCGGACTCTTTATTCTCAATAGTACCGTTGCTCTCTTTACAGTGAGGGAGGAATTAGGATTACCACAAATTCTTGTGCCAACAATTGCGAGCACTATCTTTTTCATAGTGATTTACCGGAGGAGGGCTTATTTTGAATAGAATATCCCTTTACTTTGTATGCCTATTGACTACTCTCAAACAATACGAGTTCGTGCAAATGCTTCTAACAGTTTCACTGCGATAACTGAGACTATCGGTGATTGGTGGGGTGTTGTGGATGGAAAGATTCTTAAAGACAGTGACGAGTTCACAGTTAAGTTTGGCGAAACTTTTTGGAAGTTTCGTACTGTCGAGTTCACGCCTAACACAAAGTTGGTGTGGGAATGTGTAGATGCACACCATGTCCACGCTGGGCTATCAGACATTGAGAAGGAGTGGGTTGGAACACGAGTAGAATGGAGATTAACTGAAAGAGATAACGGCACAGAAATTGAAATGACACATAAAGGACTTAATCCTTCTCTTAACTGCTATGGAGTTTGCAAAGAGGGTTGGGACTACTTCTTCCTAAAAAGTTTGAGGACATATCTGAATAGAAAGTAGGAATTCAAGTGATTCGCTCGTTGGAGCAAGCATCTGGTTCTCCATTATTGAGGTTCGCACCACAAGAGCACCACTAGAGTACTTCATTTCTCTAACTCGTTCCTCGTAAAAGAAATTGGTCGCATTTTCATTTTTATAGTCACTGCGTTCCTTAAAGAAACAGGTCAACTACCCGCGGTCCGGCGAGGCACTTAGGGCGAGGTGGGTAATCTAAAAAAGCGACAGGAATTGCTCATAGCCCTCATCCGCCATTTCTTCTTTTGGTACAAAACGCAATGATGCAGAGTTCATGCAGTACCGTATCCCGCCCAACTCAGGAGGAGCATCGTTGAAGACGTGACCCAGATGTGAGTCAGCGAACGCAGACCGTATCTCGGTACGTTTGAGCACCAACTTGTAATCGTCATGTTCAGTAACGGCGGCCGGGTAGATCGGCTTTGTAAACGAGGGCCACCCGGTCCCGGAGTCAAACTTATCGGTGCTGCTAAACAGCGGTTCACCCGAGACGATATCGACATAGATGCCTTCTGCATGGTTGTCCCAATAGACATTGTTAAACGATGGCTCAGTACCGTTCTTTTGGGTCACCTTGTACTGCATCGGCGTAAGCATCGTCTGAAGTGCTTCGTCAGCTGGTTTCTCAAACTCCTGCCATGAACGCACATCATATGGACTCTCCTCGGTTGGCAGCGTGGGGCCGGTATCGTCGCCCCAATGCTTATCAATGAAATCATCCCGTCCGGAAGCGTTGCGGTAGTACTGGTACTTTAGTGCAGAGAGGGTGCCCTTGTAGTAGTTTTGGTGGTAGTCCTCTGCTGTCCAAAACGTCGGGTACTCTTCAACCGCGACTGCAAGCGGCTTTTCATATACACCAAGCGCGTTTATGTCGGCAATGACATCATGAATTACCGCTCGTTCTTCACTATTCCTGTAGTAGAGTGCGGGTGAGTATCCGTATCCGCGGTCGCCGAATGACCCGTCGCCGTCTGTCGGATCCATGTGCTTTATCGTATAAATGATGATCTCCCGAAAACTGACGACGCTCGGGTTGTATACGACGTAGACTACCTCGCGGTGGCCGCCGTCATCATAATCTTTGTACGTTGGCGACTCAGTCTCGCCGCCAGCATAGCCGGACACCGCAGTTAAGACACCCGGAAGCTTCTCAAGGTCTGCCTCCACGCACCAAAAACAGCCACCTGCAACAAGTGTTGCGGCACGGGCGCCATCGTCGGGAACCTGTGCCTTCGGTGGCGCGGCGTTCTCCGGAGCAGTGGAGACCATTGCCGACTCGGTCTCGGCAACAGCTGTGCCGTTGTCCACGGACCCAACAGTCGCAGTAGGAGTGCTCGTCGGTGTAGTGGTGGCCGATAGCGCGGTACTAACCTCCATCGAAGGTGATACGTTAAGAGGTTCAATGTTCTCGAACGCTCCTGAGTCCTCCCGAAGTTGCTGTTCGATCTCTTGAGACAGCTGCTCAGCGTCGCTCGGGCTACCAAACGAATATACCAAGGCACCACCTATGACAAAGATACCCACACCAAAAGCAATAAGCCACTTTTTCATACCCATAGTGTATACTATACTTTACATTTGCGCACGTGGTCTCTCCCCAGTGCCGCAGTAGGTTTTGGTTGGTGTGGTGGGATGGTATGAGGGACTGCTTAGATAACTGACACTGGACTAGATTTTAAAAGTAATACTAGAAAACATGAAAACCAAAGAAGCACTAAAGGTAACTGGAATCCCCGTACTGTTTGCATCGCTCTGCTGCCTTTCCCCGCTTGTGCTTGTGTTGCTCGGACTCTCAACAGTGAGCTTCGCGAGCTCTCTTGCGGACACGTTTTACGGCGAGTACAAGTGGGCATTTCGTGCGGTGGGACTCCTTCTCCTTGCAGCAACGACAGTACTTTACCTGCGTAGCAAAAAGGGGATCTGCACACTCGACGAAGCAAAAAAACGACGTCAGGAGATCATCAATACCGTGCTCGCGGTACTGGTTGTCGGCGTACTAGGGTACATCTTCTTCCTGTATGTTGTCGTTCACTACCTTGGAGTGTTTATGGGTTTGTGGGAATAGTAAGTGATAGGAATACTACATACGGGTGGTCGGAGTTCTGTACACCCTTGCCAATACCCCTAGGGGGGTATTATACTCATGGGCATATGAAGCAGGAACAAAACAAAGCAAAGCTCGTGCGTCGCCTCAAGCTCATAGAGGGTCAGGTGCGAGGACTGCAGAGAATGATCGACGAAGATACCTACTGCATTGATGTTATTACACAAACATCAGCAGTTAAAGCTGCCCTCTCAAACATTGAGGACATACTCCTCGAAGACCACCTCTCACACTGTGTGGTGCATCAAATACAGAGCGGCAAAGGCAAGAAGGCACAAGAAGAGATTCTTAAGGTGTACCAACTTAAGAGGAAGTAGTATGGCCACCTACAAAGTTCAAGGCATGCACTGTGCCAGTTGTGCATCCATCATAGAACGGTCACTCTCAAAGGTAGAGGGTGTACATAGTGTCTCGGCCAACTACGCATCTGAAACAGCGAATATTGATTTTGATACAACAAAAACATCACTCACTTCCCTTTCCGATACGCTTACAAAGTACGGCTATACACTCCATGAAGTAGCACAGCGCGAAGAGCGGATGGATGAAGAGCTCCACACACTGCGTCGTGATGCGCGTATCAGTGTGCCTCTCGTAATAGTCGCAGTCGTTCTCATGGCGTGGGAGCTGCTGGGTAGTCATACGGCTCTCCTTCCTGCACTACCCGAAGCGCTGATGATGCCGATGCGCATTGCTCTGCTTCTTGCCGCGACGTACATGCTCTTTTTTGTCGGGCGACGCTATTTAGCGGGTGTCGTACGTTTCGTGCGGTACCGCGTGGCAAACATGGATACCTTGGTAGGACTCGGTACAAGCGCGGCATACTTCTACAGTCTCGCCCTGACACTGTTTGCTGTGCAACTTGCACCGTATATAGACACGAGCATCGTGTATTTCGACGCAACAATTGTAGTGATAGGACTTATCACGCTCGGCAAGTACCTTGAGGTGCGCGCAAAGGCACATACGAGTGATGCATTGAAAAAACTCATCGGTTTGCAGGAAAAGACCGCTGTGGTCGTGCGGAACGGTGAGGAGGTCACGGTACCCATCAGCGAGGTCGTTGTCGGTGATACGGTACGCGTGAAGCCCGGCATGCGACTGCCTGTCGACGGCACCGTGGTGGAGGGTGGCTCCGATATAGACGAGTCCATGCTAACGGGCGAACCAATGCCGGTCTTTCGTGGTCCTGATAGCGAGGTACATGCGGGCACGGTCAACACGACGGGAACATTCAGCATGCGTGCAGGGAGCGTTGGTGCTGACACACTTCTCGCGCACATCGTCCAGCTGGTGAGTGACGCGCAGGGTACCAAAGCACCTATCGAGAGACTTGCAGATAAGATCGCGGCGGTGTTCGTTCCTATCGTGCTCGTCGTTGCTGTCGTAGCTTTTGCTGCCTGGATTTTCTTTGGCGCGTCTACCACATCAGCCGCATTGCCACTCGCTATCGTTGCGCTGGTGTCGGTCCTTGTCATCGCGTGCCCCTGCGCCCTGGGCCTCGCCACGCCCACAGCTATCATGGTTGGTGTGGGAAAGGGTGCCGAGCATGGCGTGTTGGTGAAGAATGCGACTGCCCTACAGGCGCTTGCCACGGTCGACACGGTCATTGTCGACAAGACCGGTACGCTGACGAAAGGTGAGCCTGCAGTGCTCACATGGAACGTGCATGAGGGCGACAAGGTGACTATCGAAAAGGCAGTGTACAGTATTGAAAAGCATTCAGAGCACCCACTTGCAGAAGCCGTCGTAAAACATTTCTCTGGTGTGCAGGCCGCAGCGGTCACCGACTTCAGCTCCGTGCCAGGCAAAGGACTTACCGCAAAGGTAGGCGGACACACATATCATATTGGACGTGCGGAATACCTAGAAGAAAACGGCGTCGAGCCACGACAGTCCGCTGTCGACGACGTCACCAAGGTTGGCGAAACACCAGTGCTGGTCGCACACGATACGGTACACGTCGCGACGCTCGGGCTTGGTGACACCTTGAAGGATGGTGTGCGAGATGCTATTGACGCGCTTCAAAGTATGGGAATGCGTGTGGTGCTTGCGACTGGCGACCATGCAGGTGCAGCAGAGGCGACAGCGCGTGAGGCAGGTATCGAGGTAGTGCACGCGGGCATGCTGCCGGAGACAAAACTAGAGGTGGTCCGGGCAGAACAAGGAGGCGGCAAGAAGGTTGCAATGGCTGGTGATGGGGTCAACGATGCCCCTGCCCTTGCTGCGGCAGATGTGTCTATCGCCATGGCGACCGGCACCGATGTGTCCATCGAAGCGAGTGACATCACCCTCCTCCACGGTGACGTTACCAAGCTGGTACACGCAGTGGTGCTCGCACGAGCAACCATGCGCACCGTGAAGCAAAATCTCTTTTGGGCGTTTGCGTACAACACGCTTGGTATTCCGCTTGCCGCAGGATTGTTCTACCCCTTCTTTGGTTGGTTGCTCTCGCCTGCGTTTGCAGGGGCAGCAATGGCGCTCTCCAGTGTCTCGGTCGTTGGTAATTCACTTCGTCTTAAAACAAAACGTATATGAGTACTCATACATACACTTTTCATGTGGCGGGAACGCACTGTAGCGCTTGCAAACACCTCATTGAGGACATGCTTGCAGATGACAACATAGTACAGTCCTCTGCAGTTGATCTACGCGCTGAAACCCTCACGGTGGCGACCGCTGAACCGCACGAGCCATCGGCACTCGCTGAACAACTCACTTCCTTGCTAGCATCAAATGGGTACGAAGTGCACACAGAGCAGCAAGAAAAAGCCGCCACGAAGCACGAGTGGCTCGTCGCAATTCCATTCGTGGCGCTTGCGGTAGTAGTGTTTGTGCTCCTCGACAAGGCGGGCCTCACAAACCTCATTGGTACCAGCGAAGCGACACTCGGCACCGCGTTTCTTGTAGGGCTCGTGGCATCAGTTTCCACCTGTCTTGCTGTGGTCGGTGGGCTGGTGCTGTCGGTCTCAGCTACGTACGCGCATGAGGGCAAGGGGTGGCGTCCTCAAGTACTCTTTCACACCGGGCGTCTCGCAGGATTCTTTGTACTCGGCGGTCTCTTAGGCCTCTTAGGAGAGGCGATGCAGATCGGTTTTGTTGGGAGTGCGATACTCGGCGCGCTTGCTAGCGTGGTAATGCTCGTACTCGGGATCCACTTGCTGGACATTACCAAACGTGTCCGTGCCTTCACCTTGCCAAAGGGTGTGTCACACTTCTTCACGAGCGCGGCGCACAAGGCAGGCGCAGCTGCACCGGTACTCTTGGGCGCGGTTACCTTCTTTCTTCCGTGTGGATTCACACAGTCTATGCAGATAGTGTCGCTTTCTTCTGGCAACTTTATGACAGCAGCGATGACCATGTTCGTGTTTGCTCTCGGTACGTTACCTGTACTAGGACTCCTCTCGTTTGGCTCACTCGACCTCGCAAAGAGTAAGTACCGAGGCACCTTCTTTAAGGCCGCTGGCATGCTTGTTATACTGTTCGCACTGTTTAACTTGCAAAATGCCTTTGCAGTGTTTGGCTTTATTTCACCAATCGTCAGCTTGTAGTATGAACAAACCAATTCTACTCTCAATACTTGCCGCCGCCGCGCTTATCGGTGGAGCATTGTATATGGGTAGTGACGGTGCTTCTAACGCCGTGGCACGGAGTGGGGGCTCTGGTGCGGGCACTGCTGTTGTGGAGGATGGTGTACAGTACATCGACATCACCGCGCGAGGCGGCTACACCCCGAGAGTCACAAAGGCGACCGCGGGCATGCCTACGGTCATTCGTATGAAGACCGAGAACACCTTTGACTGCTCGATGGCGCTGGTGATACCCGGGCTCAACTATCAATCGTACTTGAAGCCGGCTGGTGTCGAGGAAATACAGGTGTCAGCAGATAAAGCTCAAGGAACACTCAAGGGACTCTGTAGTATGGCGATGTATCACTTCGAGATAGAGTTTGAGTAACGAGCCGGGTACGAACTACCCGCAATCCCGCGAGCCAGAGAAAGCACACTTAGAAATGAGTGTGCTTGTTGATATACTTAGCCCATGAGTGAAGAAGTTGACAACTACATAGGCAAACAACCATCCCCACAGAAAGAAATTTGTAAAGAACTAAGGAAAATTATTTTAAGCACGTTTCCTAGAATTGTCGAAGAAATGAAGAATGGTGTACCCTGGTATGGAAAGTATTATATTGTAGGCCTCAAAGACAGTGTTAACCTTGGTTTTTCAGTGCAGGGTTTATCCAGCGAAGAAAAAATGTACTTTAAGGGAGCTGGGAAACTGATGCGACACTTGAAATTCAAGACGTTGAAAGAAATTCAAAAGAAAAAGATTATTGAGCTGCTCATGCTCGTTGATAAAAAAGCTTTCTGCGAAGACAAGTGAACTCTATTTAGTCTGGAGAACCATATTTCACAAATATTTCTGCTGCGGTCATGGTCTTTGTTTTTTCTACAAAGTTATAGAAGGAGGGTTTATTGTCTACAAATACCTGAAGGTCGAAAATAAAATCCTCATTATCGTTAAATAAACCAGCGGAGATTTGATATTCTCCGCTCCCTTTGAGTCTGTAAAACAGATTGCTCCCACATTTGTTGCAAAAACCACGTTCAGCCCATTCTGAAGAGTCGTATACAGTAATGTTTTCTTTGCCCTGAAATGATACGTCCTTGCCACAATCTACTTCCATAAACGGAGAACTGCTCCACTTCCTGCACATACTACAGTGACATGCTGCGACCTTGTTATTAGGACTATTTGAAGTTACTTTTACTGCACCACAGAGGCATTGACCGTGCCTCTCTATGATTTCTGACTTATCGTTCATATTGAAAAGTAATTAGCCCTATAAACTCTTTACTATGTTACTCTTATGAACTTGTCTGACAACCGCCTCGCAACTCACCATTACAAATGTGCTAAGATCGTGTAGCAAAAATTGACACAGGGCTCTATACATGTTATAGTAACTGAAATTATTGGTTCACTTACATATTCACAAACCACAGGAGGTGTCTAAATGAACACAGACACATGGCTTTGGCTGTTTCGCAGTCTGGGCTCATTCAAATCGCGCATCGTCGCGCTTGTTGCATCCGCAACACTTTTGGGCGCAGCGGGTGCTTCCGTGCCATTACTGCTACAACGGCTTGTAGATGATGCAGCTGCAGGTAGTCTCAATGTCATGGTCGCATGTATATTTGTTGGTGCTACGCTTGTTACCGCACTTCCCTTGACCTTCATTCAGCGCGATAAGCTTCGCAACACGTACAGGTACGAGCTGCGGGGCAAACTACTCCAACACCTATTGCGAATGGACATGTCATTTCATGAGGATCGTGGAAGTACCATAGTAACAACACAGGCTGCAAAAGGAGTTACGGCTGCTGGAGACATGATTAACATCATAGGTCATGGGCAAGTGCTCATTCACTTTCCGATAGCAGTTTTCGCTGCTGTGTACGTGGCAAGCTACAGCGTAGTAGCAGCCTTGCTACTCATGGGATTCCTAGCACTCTTCGGAGTTGCGGGCAAAATCGTTGGCGGAAAATTATCTGACGCGGAAGAACAGTACCACGACATTGACACTGAGCTGACGCACAGACAACGGGAAGCGGTACAGCATATCACAACCGTGAAGGTGCACCATGCACAGGACACGGAGCTTTCTCACTACAGGACGAAGGGACAGTCAGCACTGATGCTGCGGAACAAGCTGACGCACATGTATGCGGCATTTTGGTTCCTGGCACAAGGCGGAAACAGCTTTGCGTACCTTGTATCCATCACAGCTTTTCTGCCTGGAGTGATTGATGGGTCGTTGACCATAGGCACGTTTTTCGCGCTCACGATGTACGCATCACGAGTGATCCAGCCCGCATCCTTCCTTGGTGACTTCTACGCGGAGATCAAACGAGCAAGCGCAATGCTTGCACCCGTGATCAACATACTGAAAGTGGAACCGCAGGTAGTGGAACAAGAACATCCGCTCACCTTGAACCCACTGAGGCACGATATCACGGTGCAGAACGTCACGTTCCGCTACCCTGGATCGCAGAAGGACATCCTGAGGGGTTGCACATTGCGGGTACCCGCACGGAAGAAAACAGCCATTGTCGGTCCGTCAGGATCAGGCAAGACTACACTCGCCCGTCTCCTTACAAGGCTCTATGATCCCACTGAGGGTGTCATCGAGTTTGACGGAACAGACGTGCGAAATCTGAGCTTCTCCTCGATGTACGGACAGGTGGCGTATCTTTCCCAGGAGGTCCCAATCTTCACTGGCTCTGTTGAGGATAATGTTGCGTTTGGCGTTGAAGGGTATGAGGAGCGCGAGGTGCTAGAGGCACTCGACCGCTCATCCGCAGGCTTCGTACACTCAGACAATGACGGTATCGGTACGAAGATCGGTGAAATGGGCAAGAAGCTGTCTGGTGGTGAACGCCAGCGCATTGCTCTTGCACGTATCTTTATGCGTGATCCTTGCGTTGTTATTTTGGACGAGGCAACCTCGGCTTTAGATAACGTAACCGAAGCGCATGTGCACAGTACGTTCGAGGATCTCTCCAAGATGAATGGGGGTAAGACCATGATCGTGATTGCCCACAGACTCTCGACGGTTCGCAACGCCGATCAGATCGTCGTTCTCGATAAGGGTGTCGTCGTGGACGTGGGTACTCATGAAGAACTGCTGACCCGTTGTGATATGTACAAGGAACTAAACAGTACATTTGCTGGCTAGACCAGCGTGCAAACCCCAGGATCTCGGTCCTGGGGTTGTTATTATCTACCATGAGCCCAAGACAGGTGCATACTGCAGCTTTGTTAACGAATCTCCACCACGCCCGCACACAAACATTAGATTTTGTGCGGGTCCGAGGAGCAAACGAAAAGCACCAGAGATGGCGCTTCTTCAGATAGACAAAGTGAGGGTTCGAACGTGTGGTAGCATGGAAAGAACCTTTACTTCATAAAACTAGTTCCATGACCAAACAGAGCGTAACCGTCGTGTACACATGGACGGCGATACCAAACACTGTTTATTGTATGTTTCGTAATTTGTATTCTGAGCATAACATCTTCATGAGACCGACTAATACTTCTCAGTTCCCGTTCTAAATGTGATAAGGTCGCGGAGCAACGTATTGACACTCGAGCATTCTTTTGATTGATTGGCTATAGGATTTCCGTACTGTAAGGAGCGACCAATGGGTACAGTCAAGTATACGAACCTCGATTTTCATCGAAGATTTGGTGATCTCGTGACCAGAGCTATCGTTCTAGCCATGGGAGAGAACGTGACCATCGACGAGGAGGTAGAACTAGAGTTCTTCTACTACAAACTCAGACTAGTACAGTCCCTTGAAGACAGTAGTCTGATGATCTACGAACCTACCACGGAGATGAAAGAGCACCTGAAAGAAGTACCTTTGCAAGTAGAAGAGTTTGTTGAGCTAAGATCAGCGCTCGGACACGTGGTTCGTTTGGATCCCCAATCAACTTCGGTGCTCACACCAGGGCTCTTTCGAAAATTGCAGGAAGTCATTGAAAATTTCGAAATGATCAGCCCGCTCTTTCCTCAATGGAGCACTTAAGGTACATGACCGCATACGACCAAAAGTCGATGCGGTCTTTTTCATGACAGGCTTCATAACTCAATACGCTCCATAGATGACGCCGGTTGTGATACCCAGACGAGATGACTCGAAGCATGTGGTACCCTGATCTCATGCACGAAGGCCCGCCAACTGAAGAAGAAGGAGGTAAGGAGTCGTACCCTGGGCGTGAGGAGGTACTCAAGATGTTCTTAGAGTTTGTCGGTGAGAGCGAGTATGAGGAAGTGCGACAGTGCGAAGATGAAGAAGGATTGTACCTATGGGATATCGTCGTGGAAGGTGAGGATGGAAATACCGAGTACTCTTATATGAGGCAAGGGCACTATGCAGAAGGTGAAGCATCAGAGACAGCTATACATGTGACGTACACCGACGGTGAGGGTATACCTGTCGGTGGTCACTCCGTCGCAAAGTATCGCAATGGTGAGTGGATGCTGACGCCCTAGCCTTGAGCATCGAACCCTGCCGTCTGTCCGGGGACAATGCTGTGCAATTTGACAGGTGCGAATTATCAACGGTTAGTGTGCATGTGGTGTTGACTGTGCTGGTGGGGTCACGTAAAATGCTTCTTAGCTTTGATGACGTGGAAACAAATGGGTCAAACCATTCCGCATGCGAAACAGGTTAAACCGGGGCAACCCGGAACACCAGTCAAAGGACCGTCTAGGTCCCCAGCATAGCTCCCGTTACAAGGTCAGGCTTCGGCCGACGACCGACGAACCATCTCCCAGGAGATAACCCGTCGGTCGTTTTTTATTATGGGGACTGATACCCCGACATCATATCCATAGAAAGCTCACGACCCCTCTGCTATAGTTGTGCAATGAGGCGCATCGTACTCATCGTACTACTTGCAGGTGCCATACTATGGTGGCTATGGCCCACTGCACCAAGCGAACCAGTTGATGAGGCACGCTATGTCGATGTGGATGAGCAGACAGGAGGTGTGGTACTTGAGGTCGTAGCAGAGAATCTGACGATACCGTGGGAGGTACTCTTCCTTCCCGATAGCGAGCTCCTGGTGACCGAGCGCCCCGGGCGTGTCGTGCTACTAAAGCGTGGTGTCGAGCTCGCTGTAGACGGTGTACATCACACGGGTGAGGGTGGCCTACTGGGTGCTGCATTACACCCTGACTTTACAGACAACAATTACTTGTATCTCTACCAAACAACACAGGATGAGGCTGGTCTCCGCAACCGCATCGTACGCTACACGCTCGTGAGTGAATCACTCACCTTCGACCGTGTCATCGTCGACGATCTCCCGGGCGCGCGGTACCATGATGGTGGCCGTATCGTCTTTGGCCCAGATGGCTATCTCTATGCAACGGTAGGTGATGCCACCACCCCCAAAGAAGCTGCCGAGGCTGACAGCCTTGAAGGTACCCTCATACGCATCACCGATGAAGGCAAACCAGCACCAGACAATCCCTATGGCACCATGGTGTACAGCTATGGCCACCGCAACGCACAGGGTCTTGCGTGGGACAGCGACGGACGTCTCTGGAGCAGCGAACACGGGCGCTCGGTCGGAGGCTCCGGCTTCGACGAGATAAACCTCATCGTGGCAGGCGGCAACTACGGTTGGCCAGACAGTCAGGGCGATCTTGTGGCAGAAGGGACCGAGGCCCCCGCGCGACATTCCACTGCTGACGTTACCTGGGCACCGGGTGGTCTCGCGTACCTCAATGGGAGTCTCTATATGCCTGGACTCCGTGGTGAGACCCTCTACGAGGCCGTGCTATCTGGAGCCACGATCATAGAGTGGCGGGAACATTTTGTTGGAGAGTATGGACGTCTACGCACCGTACAGGTTGGCCCAGATGGAATGCTGTATGTCACCACAAGCAACCGCGATGGCAGGAAGGATAACCCGGCGCTAAACGACGATAGGTTGTTGCGCATAGACCCCTCTCGATTCTAGCATCGTTCGAGTCTTACGAAGCACGGCGAGAAAAATTTGAGCAAGAGTGAAGAAAGGGTCCGCTAGAACCATAGCGAATGTCATATATATTACATAGAGCCGGCCCTTATTGGGTGGCCCTTGTTTCTGTATACCTCCTCACATCACCAACGTCTGAACTCTACCCAACCATCGGAATCGTGTTCAAAACGCATAAACATACCCCAACGAATGTCGGGGTATGCAAGTAGTACTATGATTACTGTAGGTGTGCACCTATCTGTCGGTCGCACTTCACGAGCGTGCCACGTAACCTGTATTGTAGTTCCGTTGCTCCATCAGTTGGGTGCTGCGCACTAACAAGGAAACCAACCTCTTCGCGCCCAGGTTCTGACGGCGTGAAATCTGCCCAGGCATAGCGATAGATGGAAGACGGTTTCTGATTCATAAGAACAGTGTGGTTCATGTACGTGTAGTTGACATTTAACTCAATCGCTTCGAAGGTCCATGTGCCGGTTGCGAGTACACTAGCAACAGACTCACACGACACGACGTCCTTGGTTGGCACAAACGCGCCAAGAGCAACACCACAATTGTTACCTAGGATACAATGCTGTGGCACCTGCACTATAAGCTGATGCTCATAGAGACTGGTGTCCGGATTCAAAAGTACTGTGTAGTCATACGACACTCCGCCCCATGAATAGTGCTCTATAAACGGGAAGAAGGATGTGGTCATAGATTCAGACGTCATCCCTATCTGCTCCGCCTCCATCAGTGCCTCATACTCTGCTACATCGCTGGCTATGGTGGTTGTTGCCATACTCATGGAGAGTATGAAGAATATGATCCTGTGCATGTGCTATCTCCTCTATGTGGGTCCCACACAGAACCTTACATGTTGCGGCAAGTACGTCAACCCGACCGACCACGAACACACCCCGCACACGGCAGCTCGATACATAGAGCCACATACTGTTCATGGAGATGAGGTGGGGTATACTACTAAGGTTACTTATAACCATATACCCTATGAAAACAATGAAATGTGACCTGTGCGACCATGAGGCAGAGGGCGAGAACTTCGAGGAGTGGATGAACGCGCTCAAACCGCACTACGCGGAAGCACATGCGGACGTGATGAAGCAAAACTCTGACACGTCTGATGAGGAGATGAAGGCGGAAATGCAGAAGTGGATGGCTGAGAATAAAGCACGGTTTGAAGCACTCTAGATACTGCGGCGACGGAGTATGGAACAAGACATTAGCTCACGATGTGAGAAAGTTATAATAATACGATCTTCATAGTATGGAATTCTTAGCAAGCGTTCACTGGACAGCCGCATGTGCAGGTGCCGTCGCGGCGTACGTGCTGGGATTTGCCTGGTACTCCCCGGTCCTGTTTCAGAAGAAGTGGCTTCTGGGTCATGGCATCTCCATGAGCGATGATACGCCCATGATGCCCGCGATGCTCGTTCAGGCACTCGGTACCGTTCTCCTTGCACTCTGTGTGAGCATGGTCTTAGCGGCGTTCTCCTACGGAGGTGTTGTGCTACTCGCGCTGACTATTGCGGTGCTCATCGCTGCGGGTGGCTTATTTGCTCAAAAAAACTACTACGTTATCGCAGTAGAGTCTGGGTTTGTACTTGCCATGGTGGCACTCATAGCGATCGTGCACGTGCTCCTGTAGTGGCGCGGCCACACACCCACCCGGTCTTTGTACGCGATATGCGTGAGTGAGGCGGGTCAACAAACAAGGCCTGGGAAACCAGACCTTGATAGTATTGTAGCTACTTGAACAAGTGCAGCTGTCCACTTTTCTTTGCTCTTCTCTTTGCTCTTCTGAGTGAAAGGAGGAAACGGCTGACTTTTGCGTAGCCTTCGCGCGGCAATGGTTTGCCTCTCGTACGAATGAGTCGCTGTCTACCCCCTCCACCGAAACGAAAATCAAGCCTTGTTCTCTCCTTTTTTCCTTTCAACGACCATGTTACCCACACATGGTTCGCGCCTTGAGTCGAGGTTTGTATTTCACCCACCTCGTAATCACCGATACGATAGGTCATGACATGACTCCTATGTGAACTGTGTTTAATAAACACTAAATACCAAGAATGTCAATACTCGTCACAGACCCACGTTTACCCGTAACGCACTACATGCGCTCACAGCTACACCCCACCCTAAAGTGACCCTACCACCCCACCGGAGAGTGCGCGACCTTTACCGTCGCGACCAAACACGATCACGAAAGAGCTGGTACAGGGCACCGAGGGATACGAGCATAAACAGGAGGGCAATGATCCAACCAAACAGTGGTACGAGCCGTACAAGACTAAGCGCCAGAACACCGAGAAGTGCATGCCACCACGTTAGCTGTATGCTCTGCTCTCGCTTGATGACGCGGACAAGCCACGAACCAAACACGATTCCGCTATAGATACATGCCGTCATGAGGATGAGACCATAGGCAAAGAGCACGAACAGTCCCAAGTGGAATCCGAAGATGGTCAGTAGCAGGATGACAGCGGCTACAGGAACCACCACAAGCACTACGAAGCCCCTCAGAGCTTGTGTCCAAAACGCATCGAGTGAGTGCGTCACTACACTTTGGGAGAATCGTCTGAAGAGCAGCACCAGCACAACAGCCGTCACGGCGACAGCGAGCATCTTGAGGAGGATAAATGCACCAAATACGGCCGCAAGACCCTTCGCGGCAGTCTCCTTATCGTATGGTGCTGCTTTCCCCTCTTCATAGATAATACCGCCCGCAACAGTCGACGAAGCATGCTGCTCAAGTATATCTTCCAGAGCGGCATGGTACAGAAGAGCACCCCCGATCTGTGCGTTCTCACCCAGCGCCACCTTCTTTCCTGCTTCCACTACTA
>CAMYLP010000017.1 GCA_947259245.1 uncultured Patescibacteria group bacterium | reverse complement strand
GTAGCTCCTGAAAAGTCAGGTCGTAGTATCGGCACCTTATGGTACCAATACTCAGTACCGTCACACTTGAAGCCATCAGTTCCTGAAGCGAGATGTGCTCGCCCGTAATCAATACCACGTAGTTTCATTGGTATTCTCCTTGTCAGTATGTAGTTAATGTCAATTTGCAGCTCTAACAAGGGAGCTTAGCATGGCATCGTATCTGCGCAAGCTAGGAGATCTTTGTGCCGACGAACGTGTCACCCTCAAGGTACTTTTCTACTTGCCGTAGTTTTGAACCGTTGATGATCGTCACTTCTACACCTGCCTTCTCGGCCTCGCGCGCAGCGATGGGATCAAACGGGGCAGAGAGTCCAGGATCCCATTTTTTGGGAAGCAGCGCTCTAAAACTTTTCCAATCTGTTTCCTTGATACGCACGGCACTCTTGTATTTCTTAGGATCTTTGTCGTAGGCGTAATCAATGTTGGAAAGGTTGATGAGACGCGTTGCACCCAGTTTCTTTGCAAACATGGTGGCTACATAGTCGGTGCTCCATCCAGGCTTCCAGCCAGCAGCGATGATGACCGGCTTTGTGGTGTCGAGCTTACGTTTCGGATTCTTCACCAAGTTTGGGTATGCCTGCCTGTTAAAGATGGCGCGCAGGAGGTGGCCGTTGAGGCGCGTAGCGTGTATACCGAGCCAGTCTAGGTCCTCCGGCGTTAGGTCCGCTACGCCGCGCGTGGCGTCCTGGTAGCGTCGTGCAGTTTTACCCCCACCTGTAATGATCACAAAGCGACGTCCTAGTTTAATCTGTTCTAATACAAGCGTCTTAAGTTTTTTGAGGAAGTGGGTGTCTATTTGATCTGGTACTATCAGTGATCCGCCAACGCTCACCACAACAGTTTCTTTGGTTCTCATATGCACGTACTATACCACTCTTCTCGCCTTGTGCGTTTTGTCCGCTTCGGTATAGTGGCACGTGGAATGGATGTATCTTGAAATGAACTTTGGAGGAACAATAAATGAGTGAGGAAGAAATGAGTTGGGAATCAATAAGTGCCACATGGCGTACCAAGTTTTCTGAGGTTGGTGCTTTGTGGATACATGATGGGAATCCAAAACGACCGCATGCATTGTTGACATCTGGCAACCATAGTAACGGATTCTTCAACGCAAGTAAGGTGATAACGTATCCCTCGATGCTTGAGGAAGCGTGTGCTGATATCTTGCACCACCACGCTGATGATCTTCCGGTACGCAATGAGATGGCGTGGGTGGTCGGATCTGCATTTGGCGCCATAACGATAGCGCACACGATTGCGCTCTACTATGGCACCAAAACAGCTTTTACGGAACCAGTTATGACTGACGAAGGCAAACAGATGCAGTTGAAGCGTTTTGATATCGTGGCTGGTGACAAGGTGCTGGTTGTTGAAGATGTCATGACCACCGGCGGTACGACACGAAAGACGATAGCGCAGCTTGAGGAGGTCGGTGCGGATGTGTACCCTGCAATCGTGGTGTTGGTGAACAGGTCTGGTATAACGGAGCTCGATGGTAGAAAGATCATCGCGCTCATCGACTACCCAATGCCCATGTGGATACCGGATGAATGTCCCCTGTGCGAACAGGACTCTGAAGCTATTCGTCCGAAAGGTAACTGGGCAGCACTCAACGCAAGCTACTGAGAGGAGGATACATAATGGAACCAATCGAAAGAGTCATCGTCGCCGCAGACTTCATCCCTGAAAATTACGAGGATGGTGTGGACGGTGCCGTGCGTGCCTATCGGGCACTTACCGACGCCTTGGCTAACACCGGTGCGACCGTCAAAGGCAATTCGTTGATACGGCACCTGGGAGGTGGTACGGAGGTACAACGTCTTCGGGAATTAGGCAATGAGGTAATGGTGGACTACAAGCTGGACGACATACCCAACACGATGGAAACAGACGCGCAGTTCCTTGCAGAGTCAGAACCCAAGATTGTAACGGTCATGTGCAGCTCTGGTGTCGATGGTATGGCACGAGTGCAAGCTGCCCTTCCGCATACGATTGTTGCGGGCGTGACGGTACTCACTACGTTTACTGATGAAACATGCAAACGAAGTTACGGGCAGGAAACAGCACTTGAGGGTGTACTACACTTTGCGGAAATGGCTGTCGAAGCGGGACTGCGTGGGCTGGTATGTTCTCCGCATGAGGCCAATGCAGTGAAGCGTGAGTATGGCGACACATTGCTCTGTATTACCCCAGCCATACGGCCGGAGTGGTCGATTGTGAAGCGTGATGACCAGAAGCGAGTAATGACTGTTGTGGGTGCCTTCAACGAAGGTGCCGACCTGATTGTTGTGGGACGTCCCATTGTGCAAGCTGAAAGTCCGATGGATGCATTTTGTCGCACCGTCGAGGAAGTTCCCCGGTATGTCTAATGTTCCGTGTTCCTGACACCTACAACCCCGGCCAGCAATGGTCGGGGTGTTTCTATACCAGAAAAAGCTTCTGGTAGTATACTGAGAACATAATTGTCCTAAAAAAGAAATATGGAAAAACCACCACTAGAATCAGCAGGGGGAACGTTGCAGAAGTTGTCACAAAGTAAAGCAGCTAAGGCTGCACGAGGAGCTATGGTAGCTGCAGCGGTCACTGGTGCAGGATGCTCAGATCAGGAAGAAAACACGATAACGGAAGCTGACGAAACAACGGAGCAGGTGAAGGCTGAGAGTGCAGAGCAAATGATACAAACCATAGCAGACAGAGTAGTTGTCGAATCGAAAGGCCTGAAGGCATCTGCACGAGTTGGAGGTCTTGGTGAGAAGGCGATGCTCGAAGATCTTCTGAAACCGTACGTAGAACGGGTACAGGAACAGATGATGGCTGCAACAGGAGAGATGATATCGACGGACGAAGCTACTGAACGAGGCTATGCTGAACTACGCGAGGCACTGGACCGATATGCGGATAAGAACGACCTCGCAACCGAGCTCACCAACACGCCCGGTCTGCATATCCTGCACCGCCTTACTGGCGCAGATGTCGAGGGTGAGGCAGGAGTCGATGAGGAGACCAAACAGCACGCACCCCGAGGTCCGACGTTGCAGGGCGACCACCATGATGCGAGTCATCTGTAGTGCAAGAACCGACCTCACCTTCTATCCATGCTTCTCATTGCTCTAGTGGTACTCGCAGCAATACTTCTCATCGCCTTCCTCGTCTACAACGACGATAGTAAGTAGCGTCTGAGCCAAAATAGCCCTTGACGCGGCGCCGTGGATAAGTATACTAGTTCCACTGCCTAGTGGAGGCAGGCGTTCCTTCAGAATGCAAGCCAAAAGCTTGTTTTTTTGACCGAGCGCATGTTGTTTGACAACCGAATAAAAGTAGGACTGGCACAGCGAAAGAATGTGTAAGACGCTGGTCCTATGACGAGAACCTAAGTAAACATAGGGACAAAGGAGAAGCATTCTCTTTTGTTCCGTCCTTGTGTATCGTTCATGCAACGATACACGAAGCTCAAAAGTCTCTGTGCTTCGGTACAGAGCAGAATTCCTATCTATTGTTAGAGTTTGATCCTAGCTCAGGGTGAACGCTGGCGGCGTGGATAAGGCATGCAAGTCGAATGGGCACATCATGGAACACGATGTGCAATATGTAAGTGACATAGCACCATCGCGTTTCGCGATGTGCCCATGGCAGACGAGGTAGTAACACGTAGGTACATCCCCCAGAGTCGGGCATAATCGGTCGAAAGATCGGATAATACCCGATGGTCCCGCAAGGGTAAAGATTTATCGCTTTGGGAGTGGCCTGCGTCGTATCAGCTTGTTGGTGAGGTAATGGCTCACCAAGGCTATGACGCGTAGGGGAGGTGAGAGCCTGACCCCCACCGATGGAACTGAGACACGGTCCATACTCCTACGGGAGGCTGCAGCCGAGAATATTCCGCAATGGACGAAAGTCTGACGGAGCGACGCCGCGTGAAGGATGACGGTCTTCGGATTGTAAACTTCTTTTATGAGGGAGGAAATTTTGACGTTACCTCATGAATAAGGGGCTCCTAATTCCGTGCCAGCAGGAGCGGTCATACGGAAGCCTCGAGCGTTACCCGGAATCACTGGGCGTAAAGGGTGTGTAGGTGGCAGTATTAGTCTTCTGTTAAAGACTCGGGCTCAACCCGAGGAGTGCGGAGGAAACGGTACAGCTAGAGGGTATGAGAGGTGTGCGGAACTCATGGTGTAGGGGTGAAATCCGTTGATATCATGGGGAACACCAAAGGCGAAGGCAGCACACTGGCATATTCCTGACACTGAGACACGAAAGCGTGGGTAGCGAACGGGATTAGATACCCCGGTAGTCCATGCCCTAAACGATCCTAACTAGCTTTGGGGAGTATCGACCCTCTCCGAGGCGAAGCTAACGCGTTAAGTTAGGCGCCTGGGTAGTACGAGCGCAAGCTTAAAACTCAAAGGAATAGACGGGGACTCGCACAAGCGGTGGAGCGTGCGGCTTAATTCGTCGCTAAGCGAAGAACCTCACCAAGGCTTGAAACCTAGTGGAACCTTTCTAGAAATAGATTGGGCCTTCGGGCTGCTAGGCAGGTGATGCATGGCCGTCGTCAGTTCGTGGTTTGAATTGTACCGTTAAGTCGGGCAACGAACGCAACCCCTATTGTCTGTTACAAGTGTCAGGCAAGACTGCCCTTTTTGGGAGGAAGGTGGGGATGACGCCAGGTCCGTATTTCCCTCTGATGCCTTGGGCGGCACGCGCGCTACAATGGGTACTACAACGGGCAGCGACGGGGTAACCCTGAGCAAATCCTATAAAAGTATCCTCAGTTCGGATTGAGGGCTGCAACTCGCCCTCATGAAGTCGGAATCGCTAGTAATCGCAGGTCAGCCACACTGCGGTGAATACGTTCTCGAGTCTTGTACTCACCGCCCGTCAACACAAGGGAGCTGGGAGTACCCGACGTGCCCGTTTATCGGGCCCTACGGTAAGTTCAGTAACAGGGTGTAAGTCGTAACAAGGCACGGGTAGCGGAAGCTGCTCGTGGATTAATTCCAACTGGAACGTGCAGCACGACAGTGTTTGCACTTACAGGTCGGTCTTGTCCCTCGATCGAGGACAAGAAGGTATGCATACGAGCCTCAAATCTATGCTGACCACTAGGAAAGTCTAGCTGACACTGGGAAAGACCAGGTAGGAATGAGCACCCCACACTCGTGGGGCTGACGGAACAAAAGAGACGGTTTCTCTCACACAACAACCGCAGACACATGTCCGCGGTTGTTGTGTGTGAAGAATTGACAAACAGATGGTATGTGACATTATAACTCCTGGAATATCACCGACCAAGGGAGGGCATCATGTCCAGTGCACACTTTCGAATGGGAAACGACATTACGAACTCACCGTGCTCAGAGCAGGAGCCGTATGACGTCAGTTTCTGGCGTGACCATGACATCTACTTTGCCTCATGGGCAGAGCTGTGGACGACTGTGAGCAACACATCACACCCGCTGCACAAGTGGGCAACGTACATGAGTGGTAGAAAGAAATTTCTTCAACCTGCGCGACACCAGCGCATACGCATCTCGATCAGAGAGAACTGCGGAGAGCCGATCGTAGGCCTTGTGCCAACTATTGCAGCGCAGGTAGGGAGCTATGTTGTGACGTTCCTTGGTGTCGCTGCCTTTCTTTTCTATCTGTTCACCAGGTAGTTATCCCATCCCTCTAGGGTTCGCCCTGGAGGGATTTTTGCTTATCTGCACAAGGCTCTACTTGACCGATACAATATGTGTGTTATAAAGATATTTAGTTATCACTGTTCAATGAAGGGGACGATTATGAATGTACTGAAACGTCTCAAGAGATCAATGGCAATCCCAGAGGTAAGCCATGAGCAACTGTACAATAGCTCGGTTGCCCAGGCTATGGAGAAAACACCGCTTGCTCGGTGGACGGCCCGGTTCGTGCTGATCGGTGTATCGTTGTTCTGGGCATTTCTACTGTGGTTGTTCAACTCGTAACATAGTGACCCTCAGCCTACATTTGGTTGAGGGTCTTCCGTATTTCTGGTACGATAATGCGCACTTGTTTCAAGTACTAGTTATGCGCGTGTAGCTGATATGGTCGTAATACAGAGGTTCAGCTATGATGGCGTAGAGAAGTGAACAACAAAAGAATGCGCGTGTAGCTCAGGTGGTTAGAGCACTCCCCTGATAAGGGAGAGGTCCCAAGTTCGAGTCTTGGCACGCGCACAGGCTTATGTCTCGCACCAACATCATCCTGCTTGCAGGTATCATCATTGGCTTCAATATACTTGTTGGCTTGTACCTATTTCTGGCGCCAACACCTGACGCGCTACCGGAAGGGTATAGTGATATTGAGGTAGCGGAAGAGGCTGATGAAGTGTCCGTACCAGTTTTCTCTTTCGGTACTGCGCTTGACGCCATGGAGCTGCATGCGTCTACGAGTGACTTTTCATACGAGGGAGAAGAGTATCCTGGTCTTGGCATCTTTGTGCACACAGTAAACGGAAGGAAGAATACCGAGGATAAATTCTGGATACTGTACCACAACGGCACCACAAGCCCCGTCGGAGCAGGGGACCTCGAAGTTTCCCCCGGCGACTCACTCGAATGGCGATTTGAGGAGAGTATTTATTAAAACGGTAGCGTGTGCGTGAGTGCTGATGGCTCAGCAATTTTCTCCCATTCTTTCGTGTCGAGCTTGATGGTCTTCTCTTCACCGAAGTCTTTGTACTTTAGTTCCTTGTTCTTGAGGGCGTAGTCGTAGACATCCTTGGTTATCTTCACGTCGTCGATGCAGTACTTCCGCACGAGGTCCTCTTTACCTTCCTTCCACCACCGCACCGCTTCAAGCCCGTGGGCCGATTTATTGACACCGAGTGTTGCCTCTGCGACCGAGTCGAGTCGAAGTCGTCTACCGAGTGACCGCTTGATTTCCACCAACAAGTCGAGGCTCTGAATGGTAGTGAGGTCGCCCGGGTAGTACTTGTTCAGGAGGGGGATGTCGAAGTGGTCTGAATTGTAGCCGATCAGCATGTCCGCCTGCTCGATGACGGACCACAACTTTGGCAGCTCTTCTACTGAGTATGTATCATACGTATCGGTCCGAGAATCGTAGACTCCCACGATCGAAATATCAAGTTTTGCCGGGTCGTTGCTACCAACGTCCTCGAATATGTTGGATGTTTCAATATCAAATACGACTGGGTGTACCTTTTTGCCCATAGATCATTCTAAAGTCTCAAAAATCACGTCTGCCACTTGGCCCTCAGGTACGACGTACTCTTTCTTGCTTGCAAGGTGTTTAAGCCGATACATACCTGATTCCTCCTCATCTTCACCTACAATGCAGACGAAGGGAACCTTCTTACGAGATGCTGTTTTAATCTGGTCTCCCACCTTTTTACCGGTTAGGTCGACAGCGACGGTTAGGTCGTGTCTACGCAAGCGCTGGGCGAGCTGAGCCGCAAAAGAGAACATAGCTGGGCTGGTGACACCGAGATAGAGATCAATCGGACTGGTGTACTCGGGAAGAAGGTTATGTGTTTCAAGAAAATCACGCAGGGTTACGTCACCCATACCAAAACCGACGGTAGGTAGGGGTTCAGCACCAAACAATTCTAGAAGATTGTCGTACCTGCCCCCGCCAAATAACGAACGCTTGTTCGTGGCCGCAGTATCAAACACCTCAAAAATTGTGCCAGAGTAGTAATCGAAACCGCGCACCAGATGTGGATCGTGGACGATGTTTTGTATACCCCTACGATCCAGTGTTTCGAGCACATCGAGGAGTTCCTGACCAGCGTTGGTTTGTGCTATGAGCTTTCGTATCGCACTGGGTTTGTAGTGCAGCAGCACTATCTTTGACAGTTCTTCGCCCAAGAGATCACGCATTGCCTCTGCGTACGGTTCCGCCTTCATCTTGTCGCGCCTATCCATCAGCCGGATGAGCTCGCCTTGCTTCTGTTGCGGTAAGGTCGCACCATGCTCCTTCGCGAGGAGGGCAAGGGTCTCCGGTATGACAGCACGGTGGTTTATCCGTATCTCAAACTCACTCTCGGTCGCGCCAAAAGCACGCATGAGCTCGTAGGCCAAAAGAATTATCTCAACGTCCCCCTCGGTACTCTTTACCCCAAACAGGTCACAGTTCAGTTGGAAATGTTCTCGTAAGCGCCCTCGTTGAGGACGCTCGTACCGAAAGACATTGGCAATGGTGTACCAACGCAATGGAAAGGCAAGGTTGCGTTTTTGTGCAGCTACGAGTCGTGCCACGGAGGGTGTCATTTCTGGACGAAGTGTTACGCGTCGGTCACCACGGTCAACGAACGAGTAGGTCTGTTCACGCACGATCTCCTCGCTCGTCTTACCCTCAAAAAGCTCGGACGGCTCAAGCAGTGAGGTTGCATACTCTTCGTAGCCAAAGTGTTCGACCACGTCCCGCATCGTTTCGAACAGGTAGTTTTCTATGTACATGTCCTCAGGGTAAAAGTCCCGGACACCCTTGTATGGATCGGTCGATAGTTTCTTGCCACTATTCTGGGAGCTTTTCTTTTTTGGCATAGTTGCGGTAGAGTGTACCTGAAATGAAGAACATCCTCAATCTTTATAAAGCACGTGGAGAAACACCGCTACAATGCATCGAACGTTTCCGCATGCATAATCCTGAGTACAAGAACGTACCGTTATCCTACGCTGGACGACTCGACCCTATGGCAGAGGGTGTACTGGTGATACTTGCTGGTGAGGCGAACAAGAAACGAAACGAGTATCTTGACCTCGACAAAGAGTACACGTTCGACATACTCTTTGGTTTTGCCACTGACACGTACGACCTTCTTGGTGTCATGACCGACGGTGTCACACGAGCGAGCCACAAGGCGGTGAAGACACCACTCTTGATGGAGTACATAGCGCAGCTGCCCGGGGTACATAGCCAAAAGTATCCGCCGTTTTCATCGAAACCCCTTGAAGGGCAACCGCTCTTTGTCAAAGCACGAAAGGGTGAGCTTGAAGGGTATGACCTACCGGAACATCAGATAGAAATCTATGCAGCGTCGCTCGTCGGCATGAAACGCGTAAAGAGCGAGGACCTCCTCAAGGAGATCGAGACTAGTATCAAGCAGGTCAAGGGAGACTTCCGCCAAGAGCGCATTCTACACCTTTGGGATGAAGCACTCCGCATACTCTACGGCATGTCATTCGACATAGCTACCGTAAGCATGCACTGCAGTAGCGGTACGTACGTACGCTCAATCGCTCATGAGCTGGGCGAGCGCATGGGCATCCCCGCTCTTGCTATGCGCATACAACGCACACGGGTAGGGAAGTACAAGGTGCGAGGTTCACTGAAGTAGTGTGTACAAAAGAGGCGTCAGCGTGTGTACTCAGTGTTATAGTACAAACACGTTATTCGTGTAGTTCTTTTTTATGGACAACCAACCTGAAGAAACACCTGTGGGGCAAGACTGGACCCGGCACATAAACACCAAAACGATCCTGAAGGTGCTTGGTGGAGTGTTTGCGGTTTACATTGTGCTGTGGG
The DNA here is from genome assembly GCA_947259245.1 of uncultured Patescibacteria group bacterium. GTDB lineage: Bacteria > Patescibacteriota > Minisyncoccia > Phycocordibacterales > UBA12088 > UBA12088. Next base: position 32,547 of record CAMYLP010000017.1, on the reverse strand, counting down.
GGCTCGTGGCCATGTTGAATCAACCGGCAGGTCTGAACCAAGGCAGCGTCAGCGCACCGTCAATACAAACGTATGACTCCGTGGACGTACGTAAGGTGGGTGTATACGGGGAGATGGCACGAGCGCCTGTGGACGACTATGGTGGCAGTGGCAGCTACGACGAGGCGGCGTACGAAACACAGGAGTATAACGCACAATTTAAGACGCAAGAGTACGAAGCTACCTGTGACACGATTGAATCGTGGAAACCCGAACCATCGGTCATCTTTGAACACGCCTCACGAGGTGATGCGCACTGCAGCTACAGGTTCAAGGTGGAGCGCGATCGTGCTGCTTTAATCATAAGCGAGCTCGAAAAACTCGATCCGCGCGATCTCTCTGAACAAACGCGCGTGGTCAAGCGCCAACTCACCGAGTATACGAGTGAGTTGCAGATACTACGTGACCAAGAAGCTCTTTTAGAGCAAACGCTTGAAGATGTCGCCGCTGCGTACGATGAGCTTGTGCAGTACTCTAAAGATGCAAAAGATGCGGAGAGCTTAGCCAAGGGTATAGAAGGGAAGCTGCAGTACATAGAGCGGCTTTCGCGCGAACGAGCACAGATCGCGGCACAGCTTGACTCACTATCGCGACGTACCGCCGAGCTAACAGATCGTATTGAATACGTGTACTTCAATGTTTCAGTGGTTCTGTATGAGGTGATCAATGGTGAGCGCATTAAAGATTCATGGATGGTCAAGATGCAGCAGTTCGTATGGGGAGTGAACGCCGCGCTGCAAACGGTTACCGTCGGTCTTCTCACGAGCCTACTGTACTTTGCCGTGTTTGCACTGTACTTCACTATATTCCTCACAATCATCATCTTCGTTGCAAAAAACGGTTGGCGCGCAGCGAAACGGTATTGGGAAAAATAGTACCGTCAAGAACCTTGTCCCACTCGACCACGAGCTTGTCGAAATTGTAAAACGCGTTGTCTAAGTGGAAAATGCTCTAGCGCTTTGAATAGCGCATGATATAGTCCGCGATATGAGTCTGGAAACACCATTCACAACACCTGAAAACACTTCCGAAGGGAAAAGTGAGCAGATACACCGTGTTGTCGAGCGTTTCCGAGTATTGGAGGCCGCAGAGCCTGAGGCCGCAGAGTTGCTTTTACATGGTCGTCCGGTGACCAGCGACGCAGAACGTGAGGTGGCGGCATGTAAGTTGATGAAGGATTCTTGTGCAGGCGAAGCGGAAGCGTGCGGTCAGCGAGGTGAGCCGTACGCAGAGCGTGCTGCGCGTATGCTTGAACAAATGCTCGATGCGGAGCGCATCATCGTAGGACTTGGTCGCGACGCAGAACGTGATTCAGATGAGTTGGCTGCATTAATACAAGGGCGGCACCCTGCACTTTTCGAGAGCGCAAACGATTCCTCGTTTGAACAAAAAGACGCAGCGTAAAGAACATGGACTTTCAAAAGGAAATCGACCACCACGTGGCTATCCTCCGGCGCCTGCAAGCGCCGAGCGGTCTTTTCCTCGCCGCTGCAGGGCCTGGTGTAGCAACCGGCTACGACAAGAGCTGGCTACGGGACAACTTTTATGAGGTGATGGCATTCGAGGAGCTCGAGGATTGGGAGACCGTCAACAAGACCTGGCACGCACTACTCGACATTTTCTGCAAACACGAAGAGAAGATACAGTGGGCCATAAAGGAGCGCCCGCGTTTTACCTACCAGTACATACACGCACGGTACAATCCGGAGACCTTCGAAGAATTCTGGGAGGAGTGGGGTAACAAACAGAACGATGCGGTCGGCTGCATCCTCTACGCTATCGGGAAGCTCGAGTCTGAAGGACACCACATTCTTCGCAGCGACGCGGACCGGCGTATCATCAACCGACTGGTACAATACCTGGAGTCCATTGAGTACTGGCACGACCCGGACAATGGTGTCTGGGAGGAGTATGAGGAAGTACATGCAAGTTCGGTCGGTGCTTGTGTTGCAGGGCTCATGCAGGTCAAACAAGCGGGAATAGCAGATGTGTCTGACGAGCTCGTACAAAAAGGTAAGGACGCCCTGAGTACACTGTTGCCACGAGAAAGTGAGACAAAGTTCACCGACCTTGCTCTCTTGTCGCTCATTTACCCATACCAGGTTGTGACTCGTGAGGAGGAAGATGAGATACTGCGCAACCTTGAGTACCACCTGGCACGCAACAAGGGCGTCGTGCGATACCGTAATGATCGATACTACAACGTGAACGAAGACGGCTTTAGCGAAGAGGCCGAGTGGACAATGGGTTTTCCATGGCTCTCTATCATTTATCGTGCAAGAGGGGAGCACGAACGTGCAGACCACTGGCTCGAACAGGCGCGACAGGCACTGGACCCAGAGAGCAGGCTCCCGGAACTCTACTTCTCACACACCGACACTCCCAATGAGAACAACCCGCTTGGTTGGGCGGAGAGTTTGTACATCATTGCACTCACGCACACACGTGATGCGACAAACGAGCAGGCTCTTGAATAACAACATCGTGGGACTATAATACAGACGTTACAAGTCTAACTATTAGGCCTATGGCAATCGTTAAATGGGAGCCGTTCGGTGAGCTCGACCGTTTCTTTGATGACTTCCACACACCCGGTCTCGGGGGTATGGGCGACATGGCGGTTGATCTGTACGAGGATGGCAATAACTATATTGCGGAAATGAACGTAGCCGGAATCGAGCCCGAGAAGGTCGATGTGACAGTCGAAGGGAACTATCTGCGTATCGTCGGTACTCGGGAGGAGGAAAAGGAAAAGAAAGAGAAGCACTTCTTCTCCAAGGAGATTCGTCGCGGGAGTTTTGAGCGAGCACTTCGCTTGCCGGCACCGGTGAACGAAGAAGAGGTCGCTGCTGAGTACAAGGAAGGTGTACTGAAAGTGACACTGCCAAAGCGAGAAGAAACGAAGCCGGGGAAAGTAAAGGTGGTGGTGAAGTAGTTCGCGATGGGAGAAAAAAGTGCCCAAACGGGCGCTTTTTTCGTAACACTGGTTTCGCGCATGACAAGTTGACGCCGCGCGCTGACTCCGTAGTATGAAGATATGTTGGAATCAAAGCTCGGGAAGATATGTATCATACTCTACACGCTGTTCACGCTTGGTATGTACGTGACCAGCTTTATGTGTGGCACTACAACCTGTGGTCTTTATATCGTGCTGCCCATAATGCCGTGGGCGTTCATTCTCACACAGGACTTGGGCATCTCCTTCCCCTGGGCAATATACCCAGTGTTCATACTGTTAAACGCGAGCATGGTGTACGTTGTTGGAGCGGGCATTGAATGGTTGTACCATAGGTACCAAGAAAGACTCGAAGAGCAGGGAGTAGGTGAACACCGTTCGAAACAAAATCATGATGCACTCAAAAGTAGTACCTAACACAGAGACAGGCAACGCGGTAACGCTGACACTGCTCGGACTTTCGGTAGCTATTCTCGCAGGCGTTGCCATGCTGTACTACATTGGTAGAACGACACCCCAACCGATTCCCTTGCCAGAACAAGAGATGATAGAGGACCTTGAGAGCGACACACAGACAGCAGAAGTCGATCCTCGCGGAGGGTGGCGTGTGTACGAAAATGAGACATTCAACTTCACCTTCATGTATCCGGCTGGGTGGATTGTCGCCACTGGCACCGTGCATGGATCCCCGGCAATAACGGTCTATGAGTCCTCACAAGGAAGCAGTACGTCAACAGCTAGTGTGCACGATATGCAACTGCGTGTCACGGTGTATCCTCTCGGTGTACCTGTCGGCGGTTCCGGCGAAGCAGAAGTAGGAAGCATGACCACCATCACCGTGCCACAAGCCAGTGCACACGATCGTGTGTTGGGCACTGGCAGGCCCTGGGCAACCACAGTACGTTTTGACGTGTATCCGTCCACGTGGTCCGAATCAGGTTTTGTGTTCGGGCGTGTACCCATCAAGGAAGAAGAGCTCGGGTACTTTCGTGGCGAGACGGGCATTACTGCTGAGGAGTTTGATGTCTATGCCGGAGACGAGATTCGACGATTTGGTTTTGTCGACACACAACTTTGGGAGCAGATCTCACAAGTGCTGAACAGTTTTTCGTTCACGCAAAGCATCCAGCAAGCAACGGACACGACACTCGGCGATACTGACATGATACGCGTACGCACACCTCAGCCGGGTGCAACGATAGCATCACCACTGCTCATTGAAGGTGAGGTACACACGAGCTGGTACTTGGGAAGTGACTTTCCTGTGCGGTTAGAAACCCCGGACGGGGAAGTGCTAGCGGCGGTGCCCGCGACTGTTCAGACTGAGCGCATCAGTGAGAACTACGTACCATTTGAGGTGGCCCTGGTGTTTGGTTCTACGACAGCGACCACAGGGTATGTGATACTAGACAGGGAAGACACGGCGGTACTCATCGATGAGTACGACGTGCATACTATCCCAGTCCTATTTTCAGAATGACAGTTTGCAGAAGTAGTCCAACTACAGGTACAATAAGGTATTATTCAGCGCCATTGGGCGGCGCATGTGAGCAGGCGTACTATGTTTTCTACATCATCACCAACCACAACAACAAGCACATTTCTTGATAATAGCGTGTACTGGGCACTTCTGGTGCTTGCTGTGATATTACCCATCAGCGTGTTCGTAACGGCCAGCGTACCACCCACAATGACCAAGATACTGGTTGGTGGCGCTCTTGTGCTGATTGCGACCATTTTATTTTCCATAGTCACCTTGCGACACCAGTCGTTGTCGATACCAAAACTATTCCTGATACCTGCGGCATGGCTGGTACCCGTAATGTATCTGCTGTCAGTTCTGTTTACTACCGACGCTTCACCCACTTTTTACGGTGAACGGTTGAGTATGGACAGTGTGGTGTTCATGACCATTTCGGCACTGGCGGTCACCGTGACGGCACTTGCGCTCACAACCCAAAGGCGCGTGCTGGGAATGTACTTAGCAATGCTTGTATCAGCGGTCATACTGATCGTCCTCCAACTCATCCTGTTCTTTGCACGCGATGCCGTGGTCGCAACGGGGGCAATACTCCCCTCGATCTCTCTCCTCGGATCGCTGAATGACCTGGCTGTGTTCTTCGGACTCATCATCGTCTTTGTACTGTTGTCGTTGATACTGCTACCCGTGTCAAACGTAATCCGCGGAGTTCTCTGGCTTACGCTGGTCGCATCGATATTCTTCTTAGGTGTGGTGAATCTCACCGTACTGTGGTGGATAGTAGGCGTGTTTGCATTAGGAAGTTTTGTCTACAGCGCATTTAGTGCAGTGGACGCCCATGAACAGTTCACCAAAGGCATCTCGATTGCCTCACTGGTGATGATACTAGCCGCGTCATTTTTCATCTTCGGAAGCGACGCCTCCACGGGCTCACTCGCACAAATGGTCAATGTTGGGGAACTCGAGGTGCGCCCGTCTTGGCAGACGACCGTTGGTCTAGGTGAACAGGCGCTGAGCGGTCAAGCCATTTTCGGCTCTGGTCCGGGTTCATTCACATACATGTGGGCGGAACACATGCCGGCGGATATCAATCAGACGGCTTTCTGGTTGACAGATTTTGCCTACGGCATTGGACTTGTACCAACATCCATAATCAGCACAGGTCTCCTCGGTGCTCTTGCGTGGCTGGTGTTTTTTGGATTGTTCATGTTCTATGGAGTGAAAAACTTTATTTTCTCACGAAAGGGTGAGCGGGGGGATATTACGTATTTCTTGCGCATTACATCATTTATCAGTGCCCTATACCTGTGGATCATCGCGGTCATTCAGGTTCCGTCACCGGCGCTTATCATTTACGCCGCGCTGCTAACCGGGATCTTCATCGCATCGCTTGCACTTGGAGCTGACGCATCGAAAAAAATCAAGATCGTGTTCCATGAGAACGCACGCATTGGCTTTCTGGTGACCCTGTTCATGACCTTCATCATCTTGCTAGCTGCAGGAGGCATCTATGGCCTGACAAGCCGCTTCGCTGCGGAAGCGTCGTACCAGCGGGCGCTCACAGAGTGGAACACGGGTGGTGATATTGATGCAGCATACACACTCTTAGAAAGATCGGTCGCACGCAATCCAAACGACACATACTACCGATTACTATCGGCGATAGATATAGTGCGCATACGGAATCTCCTCGCAGAAAATCGTGCGCCTGAAGAGATTCAAGAACAGTTCCAAACCCTCCTAGCCCGTTCAATTGCGAATGCGACACAAGCTACAGAGTTGGACAATAGAGACTACCACAACTGGGTTAATCTTGGCACCATATACAGTTCAATTTCGCCACTCGGTATCGAGGGTTCAGTCGAAAGTGCGGTATCAGCGTTTGATGAGGCACTGGTACTGAGACCAAACTCACCACAGTTATACCTGTACAAGGCAACACTGGAGCGTGCGCGTGGCAACAACGATGCAGCCATGGAGCTGGTGCAACAGGCGGTGGGCTTGCGCAACCAGTATACTGACGCCATATTCCTACTTGCGCAACTACAGCTCGAAGACGATGATACAGAAAGCGCCCTTCGCTCGGTCGAAGCCATTACCATCTTTGAACCCACTAATCCTGTCGCCTTCTTCCAGCTCGGCTTGTTGCGGTATGGTTCTGAGGACTACGTTGGGGCAGCTCAAGCGCTGGAGCGAGCCATCGTGCTCAATAGTTTCTACGCCAATGCTCGGTACTTCCTTGGTCTAGCGTACTGGCGTTTGGGCGATGGTGTAGCAGCACTGGAGCAGTTTCGCGCAGTGCAACAAACGAATCCGGATAATGTAGAGGTTGCATCAATAATCAGCAATCTTGAAGCGGGGAATGAACCCTTTGGTACGATAACCGAGACTGAGGAAATTACAGAGCGCGATGGCCCACCGATAGTGTCTGACGAAGAAGCGACCAACACAATCGAGACTGAGGCGAAAAGTCTTGCTGAATAGCACATATGCCCACGCATACTGTGTACAAGATTCTCCATAGGGAGATACGCGGCTTGCATGAGGCCGCGTATCTCCTAGCGTTCTTTACGCTCGGATCACAGCTGATGGCGCTTGTGCGCGACAGACTTCTTGCACATAAGTTTGGTGCAGGTGAAGTACTCGACGTCTTCTATGCTGCGTTTCGTATACCCGACACCATGTATGCCATTCTCGCGTCAATGGTGTCGTTGTTCGTACTAATACCATTTTTGGAGAGGGCAAGGCGTGATGGAACAGACGCCATACAACGTTTTTTGTCCGACATGTTCAGCTTCTTTAGCGGAGCTCTCGTTCTGTTTGCCCTCATCGTATTTGTCTTCACGCCTGAGTTGATAGCGGTGCTCTACGGTGGTTTCAGTGCGAGTATGCAGGCCGATCTCGTGCCCATGGTACGCATACTGCTGCTGCAGCCACTGCTCTTAGGTATCTCGAATCTTTTTGCTGCATATGTACAGGTACAAGGACGTTTCTTGCTCTACGCGTTAGCACCGATAGTGTACAACCTTGGCATTATCGCGGGCATCGTGTTTTTGGAGCCGACCATAGGCATACAGGGACTTGCCTGGGGTGTTGTGTTCGGTGCATTACTGCACCTCCTCATCCAAGCACCCTTCGTTGCCCACCAAGGCGTTTTCCCAAAACTTGTCTGGCCGGAGTGGGGTAGGGTCTACGATGTAGTGCGTGTGTCGATACCACGTACACTCACACTCTCAGCCCAACAGCTCGTGATACTTGTCCTTGTATCCATTGCCGCCCTCTTCGCCGTGGGTTCGGTATCCTCATTCAGTCTTGCCTGGAACTTACAAGCGGTACCTCTGGCTATCATTGGCGCGAGCTACTCAGTTGCAGCATTTCCAAAACTTGCACGTCTCTTTGGGAACGGGGACCATGTTGAGTATCGTGCCCTCATCTTGACAGCTGCTCGACAGATACTGTTTTGGGCGTTTCCGGCTACTATACTGGTCATCATACTGCGTGCGCAACTCGTACGTGTCATATTTGGAACCGGAGCATTCGACTGGGATGACACCATGCTCGTGGGAGCAATGCTGGCTCTCCTAGTGGTCTCGTTGGTCGCACAGAGTCTTGTGGTGCTCCTGGTCCGTGCATGCTACGCGGCAGGGCAGACAACGGTGCCACTGATATTGAACCTGACGAGCTCGGTACTCACTGTTGGCTTGGCATTCCTCTTCCTATATTTAGCACAGGCGAACATCATAAACACACATGCTCTAGCTACTCTCATGCGTGTCGAGGGTGTTCCCGGCAATGAGGTGCTCTTGGTCGCGGTTGCGTATTCGCTTGGTTCTATCGTAAACGCGTTGCTACTGCTATGGTATTTTGAGCGGACCTTCCACCAGATATTTCGCGGGCTCTTCACAACAGTATGGCAGTCACTTGCGGCGTCCCTCATTGGGGGTCTTGCTGCATATGGCGCATTGAACATCTTTGACGAACTTGTCTCTTTGCAGACTGCACAAGGTGTCTTTCTTCAAGGCGCTGCAGCGGGTTTGATAGGCATCACTGCGTGGGTGCTGGCGCTCATCACTGTTGGCAGCAGTGATGTGGCTGCTGCGTGGGACGCGCTACGAAGAAAGATCACCCGGCGTCGCATTGACGAGGCACGGGGAGATGTGAGCAGTGGTAGCGTAAACGTGTAGGTACGGTATAGTGCTGTACGCGGTACCCACAGCAGGGGAGTGGCCACAACAGAACACATGGAAAAGGTACGTAACTTCAGTATTATAGCGCACATCGACCACGGGAAGAGTACCTTGGCTGACCGCATGCTCGAGGTCACCAAGACCATCGAAGCCCGTAAAATGAAAGACCAAGTCCTCGACAGAATGGACCTTGAGCGCGAGCGTGGCATCACTATCAAGATGCAACCTGTCCGTATGTCATACCGCTCCAGAGGACAAGAGTATATTCTCAACCTTATCGACACGCCGGGACACATCGATTTTTCATATGAGGTATCCCGGGCGCTCAAAGCCGTCGAGGGCGTCGTGCTCTTGGTTGATGCTACGCAGGGCGTACAGGCACAAACCCTCACCACGCTTGACATGGCACGAGAGCAAGGTCTTGTTATCGTACCTGTGCTTTCAAAAGTTGATGCACCACTCGCCCGTGTCGATGAAGTCAAACTCGAACTCGCTGAACTCCTGAACGTGGACGTGACCGATGTCATGGAAACAAGTGGTAAGACGGGCAAGGGTGTTCCAGAATTGCTTGATGGTATCATCGACCGCATTCCAGAACCTCAACAGGTGGACCATTCAGCGAATTTTCGAGGCCTTGTATTTGATTTTCAATACTCAAACCATCGGGGTGTTATCGTGTACGTACGTGTGTTCGACGGTGTGGTACGAAAAGGTCAGACACTGACATTTGGCGCGTCAAAAAAAACATTTCAATCTCTCGAAGTGGGTGTTTTCATGCCGGATGAAGTTGCCACGGATACCCTGACGGCCGGCGAGATCGGCTACATTGTCACAGGTATCAAAGAACCCGGAGTAGCCAGTGTTGGTGACACGGTGCTACCACCCTCCGCAACGGTACGTCCGCTTTCAGGCTATCGAAAGCCGGCACCTGTCGTTTGGGCAAGTGTGTACCCGGAAAGTCAGGATGATTTCTTACTGCTAAAGCAAGCGCTGCTCCGGCTTAAGCTTTCAGACTCCTCGCTCTCATTTGAGGAAGAAAGCTCCGGCGTGCTGGGAAGGGGATTCCGCTGTGGATTTCTGGGTATGTTGCACCTCGAGATAATTACGGAGCGACTGCGGCGTGAATTTGACCTCGACCTCATCATAACGCTGCCTAGCATTACATACGACGTTACGCTCACCAGTGGCAAGACAGAACGCGTCTTCTCTCCACACAAATTTCCAGACCATGCAACAGTACGCACTGTGAGTGAACCATGGGCTGAAGTCACACTCATAACACCTTCGGAGTATGTCGGTTCAATCATGCAACTTCTGTACGAGCATGAAGCGGAGAGCAGAGAAACAGAAACATTTGGTGACGGCCGTACAAAACTGACCATCGCCATGCCGCTGCGCGAGCTCATGCGTGGTTTCTTCGATAAAATTAAAAGCGTTTCAAGCGGGTACGCGTCCGTATCATACACATTCGGAGAAATGCGTGTCGCTGACGTTTGTCGTATGGACGTGCTTGTAGCAGACGAACCGGTGCCGGCATTTACGCGCGTCGTCTCCCGTCGTCGGCTCGAAGAGGAAGCACAAGATACGGTTGAGCGATTGCATGAGGTAATGCCACGACAGCAATTTGTCGCCAAGATTCAGGCAGTAGCACTTGGTCGCATAGTGAGTTCCAAAACACTACAAGCATACCGTAAAGATGTGACCGCAAAGCTCTACGGTGGTGATATCACACGCAAGATGAAACTTCTCGAAAAGCAAAAGAAGGGCAAAAAAAAGATGCGCTCACGTGGTAAGGTACACATACCACATGAAGTATTCCTCAAGATGATGCGCTCAAGTGAGTAGCGAGTAACGTGCGCGAATTATTAGATATCAAACCGTAGCTCCGGTACAGTGGGAGCACTCGCAGGGATTGGGGGCTCTTCGATGGTGCTCCCTGCACCAGAGGTTGCCGCACCAACAGCTTCATCGATGTTGTCTTGTACGGTTGCACCATCGGCGGTCGTGGTACCCGAGGCATTTTCACGCAGCTGTGCCAGCTCTTCTTCAGTGAGCTCGATCGAAGAGTTGGGAGTGGAGGTACGGGCGAGCATGGTAAATCCGGAATACGTAACGACCATACTGAGAATGATCAGTGTGGCGAAGATGCCCCAAAACCATTTAATAATGTTACGTGTCTTTTTAGTAAATAAAAACATAGCGTTACTGTGGAACTGTTATAAGGTAGAATGATACTACCACAGTGCGTAAACGGTGCAATTCGATGCTAGGTTTCTACGAGAAGAGAAAATTGAGACAGTGGCTCCATTCCAAACCGTTTCTGGTGCTATTGCTAGTACCTATCGGTTTCTTAACGTACGCAACACACAACGCTTATAATACACTTGAGGATACCGCCATGCACCGTTCCGAGGTGGCTTCAGAGCTCGATCAACTACAGGCACGTGCGAACATGCTTGAGGCAGATATCCGCGAGCTTGAAGATCCGCGGGGGGTAGAGGCAGCACTACGCCAACGGTACGAAGTAGGTAGAGACGGTGAGGAAGTTGTCGTGCTCATTGAAGAGGAACAGGAACGAGTAGAACATGAACCTACTGAGGAGCCAGCACCTAGGATTTGGGAACGGATACGCAAAGTACTCAGATGGTAGGTTAAAGCTCACCCCGCCCGTGGTGAGCGGTACGAGTCGCTGTAGTTTGGTGCGGGTACGGGGAATCGGTCACGAGTTGCTAACCATTTCACATCGCGCAACTCGTGAAATGTTAAGCACTCTCGACCCCGGCTCGACGCTTGCTCGTGCTTTGGCACGCGCGTCTGCGCCCTTCGATTCCGCATACACCTAAAACACGACAAACAGCTGGCTGTAAACCAGCTGTTCGTCACGTGGTGCGGGTACGGGGAATCGAACCCCGATCTCAACCTTGGGAAGGTCGCGTCCTACCACTAAACGATACCCGCGCTGTGCGTTTTATATACTATCGTGATATACTGCCACAACTGACAAGTTAATAGCAAGTTATTATGGATGAAAATAAAAAAGTCACAATTTACAGTACGCCAACATGTCACTTCTGTCACATGGCCAAAGAGTACTTTACCGAAAAGGGCGTGGCCTTTGAAGACTTCAATGTTGCTGAGGACATAGAAAAGCGGCAGGAAATGATGGACAAGAGCGGTCAAATGGGCGTTCCCGTCATTTTTGTTGGTGACGAAATGGTGATTGGTTTCGACAAGGAAAAACTGGCGTCTATGCTCGGCATTGAGGCGTAGTACGTCAACATTGTAATCGTGAGAAAAAGCGCGACTACGCGTTTTTTCTTTGCTTCACAACATGGTACAGTGACGCTTACTGCCCCCGTAGTTCAATGGATAGAACAACTCCGTCCGCGGGATTGAAACAGTCTGGGGGACTGTTTCAAGGTGGGTTCGACAGAAGTCGAACATTTGGTACGCTAGTCTGGGGGACTGTTTCAAGGTGGGTTCGACAGAAGTCGAACATTTGGTACGCTACACACATCTGCCCTGATAGTTCAATGGATAGAACAACTCCGTCCTAAGGAGGAAATGTGGGTTCGACTCCTGCTCGGGGCACATTACGCAAGAGTTTGTACTCTTAGGTATGGAGAAGAGATGCAATATCGTGAGTCTCTTTAAACAAGATCGTTTTCATACCCATTCTTATTGCTGTTTCAATGTTTTCTTTGGTGTCGTCGACAAACGTTGTATCAGCTGGTTCAACCTTGAGAACGTCCAAGGTGTGTATAAATATATCTTCGTTCGGCTTTATCATCCCAACTTCGCCCGAAACAACGATCTCGTCAAACAGCCCATCAAGTTTATACTGTTTCAGAATCGGACGTATGAACTCACTTGGTGCATTTGAGCACAATGCTACTGTGTGCTGCTGACTAAGCTGTTCGATGATAGTTACTACATCCTGATGAACAGCAACAAGCCCAAACCATTGTTCGGTAACGTCGGATGCTGACTGATGTGAGAGGATAGCAAGTTTGTCAAACAGTTCGTTGAGCGAACAATTTCCCAGGTCGGCATCATTGAGATACTTCTGCCGTAATTCGGAACTGTCATACTCAGGCAGGTGCTGGGCAAACCAGATAGATGATAGCTCAGAGGCAATAACACCGAAGAAGTCAAAAATGTAATTCATATCCACACCATCATAACCTAGCTTGCACCCAAAATATACGTCACTTGCTGCTCTTACGACGAAGTATTGCAGTGAACCGCGCAGTGGTACACGCTTTAAATAGGTATTCTCCTGCCGTATACTACATACTATGGAACACGAGGACGACATGACAGAGGACTTGCTCCGTGAGAATATACGATTAGCACGGGAAAATCGGAAGCTGTTAAAAAAATTGTGGCGGGCACAAATGCTCGGATTTTGGTCGCGTGTTCTGTTTCTCCTGATCATTGTTGGCGTTCCCGTACTCGTCTATCAGTACTACCTGTCGGACTACTTCAGTGAGGTTCGCGAGATGTATGACAATATACGAAGTACTTTAGTCAGCACCGCGGAACTTACCGAGCAGGCTACGGCTGCCACGATACTGAACGAAATACAGAACCGTATTCCAGATGTTGAATAAACACACGGGTTTGCTACAATGCGACAGTCCTTGCTGGGGTAGCTCAGTTGGTAGAGCATTCGCCTGAAGAGCGAAGGGTCGCCGGTTCGAGACCGGCCCCCAGCACCACAAGAGTACTTTGATTTTCATAGTCGCTTCTTGAAAATCTGGTCACATATCATACAGAAACCTCTCGGATGGGAGGTTTCTGTTTTGATTCCGTGTTGTGGCCGGTCTCGAACGGGAAGGGGGTCGGGAGAACGGGAGTTCCCCCGTGGAGGAGAGCAGCGTAGCGCTGAGAACCGAGTGGTTCTCAGGGAGGAGGCGGAGAGTGGCGATAACGACGACGTGAGACACCGCCCCCCAGCACAGTTCGAAACAAGCGGCCTTGGGCCGCTTGTTCTCAACTGGTCTTCACTTTTAATTTTGTCTGTTTTTCTTTGTCTATCTTTGGGAGGCGTATCGTGAGGAGACCGTGTTTTTCATTTGCTTGTGCGCCTTCAACCTCCACTTCGGCAGGGAGGAGTACCGTGCGTGAAAATGAGCCCCAGTACAGTTCTTTGTGGAAGTAGCCGTCATCACTGACTTCCTTATGCTCTTCACGTGTACCGCGAATGGTCACCATATCGCGCGATATTGAAACATCGAGGTCGTCAGGCCGGACACCGGCCACGATACTACGTATGACGATCTCGTCTGGTGTCTGGTATACATCAACAGTCAGCTGCCCCTCAACAGCATCGTCTTCCATCCACTCTTCCACTGAACCATCGCCTTCGTCATGCGGTGCCGCCTGGCGCGTGCGCACGTCCTGTGACGGTTCCTCCAACACCTCATCTTCGTATACGTCATCATATCCGTCGTCTACATCCACTGCACCCGTTAGACGTTGAAAGAAAGACTGTTTCGGTTTTGCCATATAAATATTTAAGTAGGGCGAGTAATCAACTTTGCGCGCTCAAAGAGAAGGAGCAGTCCTATAACGCCAATCCAAACGAAAAAGAAGACAATAGACGTTCGTGCCCCGCTGCTAGCAATTATATGGTGGTTGAATAGTGCATGCAACACGGTAGCTAGCGTAAGTCCTGTGCATAAGGAGAAAAACTGTATGATATAAGAACGATAGTAGGCAATCGCTATGAAGAACCCTACCACCGCACTCGAGAGCGTATGTATGAGCGCCGCTCCCATAAAGCGTAAGTTACCTGTCAGTATGCCTCCGGTTACGTCACCTCGCCCAAGCGGTTCGAGGAGAAAAAGACCCGTTTCCAGCGCTGCAAATCCGAGCGCTACGGTCAGAAGATAGACCATAGCGTCGACCGGTTCGTCAACTGCGCGACGCCAGAGCACCACCACAACTGCAACCAAGTACTTTAGCAATTCTTCCACTGCAGCCCAGAGGAAGATAGGATGTACGCTCGTAAGACTGTTACAGTAGGCGAAAATATTAAAGGGTGCGGTGTAGGTCTCGTGACCAAACGTGAGTGTACCTAGAAGTGGATGTGGCCAAGAACCAGCGGCGACGCACTTTGCTAACATTTCAGCAGGGAGCGCAAGCAAGACAGCTATCATGCCCGACAGAAATGACGCAAGAATGAGCCACTTTGGCTCCGGACGCTCACTGTCTTCCTTTAAAAAGAACCAGAGCCACAGAAGGGCGGGTAGGATACCGCCAAAGAGCGCATACACAACAATTACAGGTTCGATCACCATACACGTAGTGTACCAGCACAGGTGACAGTCTGCCGTACGCTGTACACAGCTACTTTGTGTCTGGCCACCTTGCTATCATGAGCAGGTCTGCGTCTTTCTTTGGCAGAGCAGACCATATCTCTTCAGTAACGAATGGTATGAACGGATGCAGGAGCTTCAACTGTATGACGAGCATGTCATAGAGTAGGCGCACGCGCTGTTTCTTCGCAGTTTCATCCTTACCAGCAAGAACAGCTTTTGATTCTTCGAGTATCTCATCAGCAAACCGATGCCATGTGTAGTGGTACAGCTTTTCGCCTGCAAGGTATAGACGGAAACCTTCCAAATCAGCGGTCACATCTTGCGCAAGTTCACATAGCTCGTCGACCAGTTTCTCGTCGTCTGAGTGCAACGGTGTCTTCAGGTCGAGTTTCACCTCGTCGGCGTACTGCAGTACGAACCGGGATATGTTCCATAGTTTGTTGCTGAAGTTCTTGTAGCCTTTAACACGTTGCTCAGAGAGTTTGATGTCGTTGCCTGCAGCAGCACCAATGATGAGCGAGAGTCGCGTGGCATCAGCCCCGTACTTTGCAATGAGATCGAGCGGATCCATCGTATTTCCGATTGACTTGCTCATCTTTCGTCCCTTCTCATCGCGCACTAGGCCGTGCATGTATACATCACGGAAGGGAATGTCGCCGACGAGCGCGCCACTCATCAGTATCATGCGTGCGATCCAAAAGAATAAGATGTCGTATCCGGTCTCAAGCACGGATGTCGGGTGGTACGTGCGCAGGTCACTTGTATCCTCAGGCCAACCGAGCGTGGAGAAGGTCCACAAGCCACTCGAGAACCAGGTATCAAGTGTGTCGGGATCCTGTTCCCACTTTTCTCCCTGTGGAGCTGTGGTACCGACGTACAGCTTATCGCCCTTGTACCAGACTGGGATCCTATGACCGTACCAGATCTGGCGACTGATGCACCAATCGCGCAAGTTGTCGATCCAATGATAGTAAGTCTTCTCAAAGCGCTCTGGCGTGATATGTATAGCCCCTGGCGCTACCGATGCACGCATAATCTCCTTCAGTGTAGTGGTGGACCCGCTCTCGATGCTAGGAATGTTGGAATGTTCCAATACGAAGGGCTTGTTGACGGCAACAAACCATTGCAACTTCGGTAGTGGTTCGATGATGGCACCGGTACGTTCTGCCGTGGAGACATTTTGCGTGATCTCCTCCTCATGCTCCATAAGTCTTTCCGTACGCAGCCACCCTACGATCGTCTCCCGAGCAGCATTCACCTTCATGTCCTTCAAGTGACCGTCAACGGTCATCCGAGCATATTCGTTTATTACCGGCACCGTGGGTAGTCCATGTCGCTCGGCCATGTCTGCATCCGCAACACTGTGGGCTGGGGTAACACCAAGGGCACCAGTTCCAAATTCTGGGTCCACTGAATTATCCGCGATTACCTTCACATGAATAGGTACGTCACAGAACACGGCGTCAAACTCCTTGCCGATGTACTCCTTGTAACGTTTGTCGTCGGGATGTACTGCGACAGCTGTATCGCCGACTTTTGTTTCAGGACGTGTGGTCGATATAGCGATAGGGAAGTCTTTATCGTACCGAAAGGTGTAGAACATCGTCTTGCGCTCTTCATATACAATCTCATCATCCGATATCACCGTTTGCCCTTTGGGATCCCAATTCACGATACGATCGCCTCGCACGATGAGTCCGAGTTCGTAGAAACGCTTGAATGCCTCGTGCACTGCTTGTTGTCGTGTCTCATCGAGCGTGAACGCCTCGCGGCCCCAGTCGAGCGACGACCCCATCTTGCGCACCTGGTGTACGATCGTGTTGTGTGACTCTTGGGCAAACGTTTCTACGCGCTTCAAGAACTCTTCACGCCCGAGGTCGTGCCGGGTCTTCTTTTCCTTCTTCTGTAGGTCTTTCTCGACACGCGCCTGTGTGGCGATAGCAGCATGGTCGGTACCTGGTATCCACAGCGTTCGGTACCCATTCATGCGATGGTAACGTACTAGTATGTCCTCGATCGCAAGCATTGCAGCGTGACCAATGTGTAGCACCCCCGTCACATTTGGGGGAGGAAGTACGATCGAATATGGTTCGGCATCTTCCTTTGTGACACCTTTCTCGACACAGACGTCCGGATTGAAGTACCCAGATGTTTCCCAGCGCTCATAGATCGCATCCTCGCACGCCTGCGGGTTGTATGGTTTGAGAAACTTGTCATCCATAGATAATCTGGATACTAGCACATGAAGAGGGTACCTTCTACAGTTCGATGATGGTAGCCATGCTGATGCGTGTCCGACGGTTCGGTTTCCAATACCCCTGTGTTTGTCAAGTAAAAATGCCTCCACGAGGTCCACTTACATAAAAGTCATTTCAAAGGTCATGTGAGACACATCTATTTTTACGGCTCTAATGAGCCGATAAGTCTTGGACAATGGACATCTGTTGACCTCAAAGACCAGTCCTTATTTTTACTACATATGCACATTGGTATATATGGTATATGGTGGTATTTATGTAATCAGAGCAAACGGGTTCGGGCAAGGAACAAGTTTGCTTAAAGCGTGACTGGATCAGGGGGCTGATATTCAGCTACGCGGGGTCTGACCCCAAGACTCTTCTTGGGAACCTTCGGACCCCGACAGCTGCATAGACAGAGATATGACACTGAATATGGCAACAAGGACTCCACAGCTACTGTATGGTTTCATGTACGCTTTACTCGCGGGTATATTTTTCGTATCGCTCATACTATTCTCAGGCGTAAGCGGAGTACTACCGTTTGACATATCGATTGGTGCGGAACAGGGGAGCACCTCGTTTTTGGTCGTACGCGACTCCTCATTTGTGAGCTCGGGGGGTACGCTTGCCGCAGTAGGTGAGGGTAACGCATTGATCACATACACGTTGACAAACACACTTCGTAGAGATGGCGTGCTCTTCTATCGCGTTGTGCCCACAATATCGGATGAGACGCTTGTGTTTGCAGCACGAGAGCTTCCATATGAGGTACTCACGTCGGCACCACTCTTAGGCACATGGGTGCGCGCACTGCAGCACCCAGCCGGACTGGTAGGGCTCATCGTCGTACCCTTCATTATGTTTGTGCTCGACATGTTGATGGTTGCCAGAAACAGTTCTTGGATGGTCCGCTTGCGTTCAGTTCCTCTGCAGCGGGGTATACCCTCAAAGGTAACTGCACGACAGCAGCGCCGCAAGGAACGGGAGTATGTTGTACTACGTCCAGGACTCATGGCTCGTATACGCGGGCGACTTAGCAGCATGGGCCGAGGCAGACGTGAGACGCTTCGCGCAGATGCAATGGTGCACGAGTATGATTCGGGGATGACCGTTGAACTACCTCGACGACACCGTCATGCGGTATCGCGAATGGTGCCAACAGGACATCGATATGGTATTCAAACATGAAACAGGAACGTACAGTACAACAAGTTGCATGTGATGGTGTTCGCACTGTCTGGCAGGGGGCAACGGCTCCCGTACCTTCCACCCGTGTCGGGAGGCCGGTGAACCTCTCAATTGACGGAGTTGTCATAACAGGCACCGTGCACGACGTTGCAAAGCACATGCACGTACGCGACAGCATGACAGCGCGCCTCGGGCGCGCTTTATGTTTTTGCTTCCATACTCAATGTCCCGTGTGCAACAAGCGGGTCATGTGCTTCTAGTTTGTTTGCACCTCGTAGATGCATAAAGTAGCCGGCCATACCTATCATGATGGCATTGTCAGTGGACAGCCCTGTCGCTGGCAGCGCAAGCACCGTACCTGAGACGCTCCCAAAGAGTGCAGCTATACGTTTGCGTAAGTACTTGTTTGCAGATACACCGCCTCCGACAAGAAATGTTCGAGTCGGATAAACGGCAAGCGCTCTCACTATCTTTGTACACACCACATCTGCTACCGCTTCCTCGAACTCAGCTGCGATCTCCTCTTTTTGTCGATCGGACAGTGCGCCACGTTCGCGTACATGGTAGAGGACTGCAGTTTTTAGACCGGAGAACGAAAAGTCGATGTCTTCTGAATGCAGCATCGGGCGTGGAAAGAGTGTCATACCCTGCGCCATGCTATTGATCTGCGCCGAACGCCACCGTGATGCTAAATCGGATAAGACCGGTCCACCTGGGTAGGGTATGTCGAGCAACCGCGCGACCTTATCAAATGCTTCCCCTATGGAATCATCTCGCGTAGAACCGACTACCTGATATTCACCCCAACTCGCGGCACGAACAAACTCAGTATGACCCCCAGACAGAATCAAGCCCAGGACGGGGAACGTGATGTCGTGCACCGTGTACGTTCTTGTGCTCTCGTCACCAACGGCCGCACTTGCAAGAATATGACCCTCAAGGTGATTCACGGGAATGATCGGAAGGTGCCAGAGGTGGGCAAGTGCGCGAGCGAAGTTGATACCAACCCAAAGAGCTGGTTCAAGTCCTGGACCCTGTGTGACCGCGATAGCATCAATCTCTGGTGCACCATGCTCCGTCACATAGCGCAACAATGAACGGTACAACGCATCCTCTCGCACGAGCAACTTTTCTAAATACTCGGCATCCTGCTTTGTGACCGCGGATGGATCGTCCTTACGAAGACGTGACTCGGTAAGGGCACTGTGCAGCAAGGGCACTAGGTTTGCCGCGTGCTCCCGTTTGGCGAGAGACGGGTAGACGCCACCGTAGTCAGCGTGCTTGCTTGCCTGTGAATAGAGGGCGTTACCAAGTACATGAAATGTTGCCGAAGTAGGGGTACCCTCAGATTCGACAATAGACACTGCCGTCTCATCACACGATGTCTCAATTGCAAGCAACCTCATGTACACTATCGTACCACTCCTTGCTTACCGTGTTCAATCATTGTACTATAGCGCGCACGGGCGATTAGCTCAGTTGGCTAGAGCGTTCCCTTGACGTGGGAAAGGTCACAGGTTCAAGCCCTGTATCGCCCACCAACGACCACGGGGTGACGGTATGTGCGCCGACTTGAAGTAAGGACCGGCGAGTCGTGTCACTGTGCTACGCACTAGTGCTTTCTAGACTATCAACACCGATATCACACAATGTGTCAGAGTGCTCCGGAACGGAGGGACGATCGTGTATCCTACTGACACGGTGTACGGTTTAGGTGCTGACGTAACGAACGAGAGTGCTGTACAGTGTGTGCGACAGTTAAAGGGAAGGGCTGCTGACAAGCCAATACTTGCCATGGTTGCTGACCTCGACATGCTCTCTATGTACGCGGAGGTCACGCCACTCGCACGGGCACTCACTGAACAATTCCTACCCGGACCACTAACACTCGTGTTGAAGACAACATCTAGTGAGCTTGCTACCGTAGCAGGCAGCGAAGGGACAGCCGGTTTTCGCATACCGAACCATCCGTTTTGTCTTGAGCTAGCACGTACTTTCCAGAAGCCCATCACGAGCACGAGCGTGAACCTTTCGGGCATGGCCCAACCACGTGACGTGCAGACCATGCTCTCCCAACTCGACCAAACCACATGCCGTGTAGCACATGTGGTCGACCATGGTGCACTCTCGGGCAACACACCATCGACTATCGTAGATGCCCGAGGTACACACGTCGTGATACTTAGAGAGGGAGCACTTTTACGAAGTGCTTTCGCGGGACTCCTCTGATATTTTCGCAGAGTCGTCCTGACCTTCTGCATCATGTACAGCGTCGGCATCACCCGATGCTGCCGATCCAGACGTTGCTTTCACCGGACCGCATGTGTTGCGCCCGATCATGTGGTTGATCGGACAGGTGTGTACAAACGCAGTCACAGCAAGTACGCCGGCAATCAGTGCAAGAGTTATGCGGATGTACGGATTGGTGATGACAAAGAACGCGATGAGCACCAACACTGCAGCAGCGATGGTGCGTACATGACCCTCATGTGTTCCTACATTTTTCTCCATAGGTATGTTTTATTTAATGGTAACGTGCTCTGCATTGTACCATCTATCCGTCCGCCTCGTTTGACTTGCTACACATGCACATAATGCAAGTGCTATACTAACAATCATGATGGTATCCGAGTGGCTCGCAAAGTGGAAATCAGTTGAATGGATCATCCTTGCTGTGTGGTTTGTTGTGAGCCTTGCCTTGATGGTGTTTGCAGCCCCTCTCAGTAATCTCATCATATTTGGCGTCGATACCGGTACGTACTCGGCAGCACTGCTGTACCGAGTGCAAAGCATTATTCTTGCAAGCGGTGTCTTGATAGCCGCAAGCACTACAGGAATTGCCTTTCTTCGTTACTGGCGCCAACAATCTAATAAAGGGGTCACCAAAGAGATGGTTACCGATCTAATGCTCTCTCGTGAACAGTTTCGACAACTCTACGAAAACAGTCCGGTCCCATACTTTTTGATGGATGACACCGGAGTCATACGCAATCCTAACCGGGCAACGCTACGATTCCTTGGGGGTACCGCGGAACAATGTTCGGCAACAAACTTCTTTTCACTCCTTCGTGAAGGGGATGATGGTGGCTCTGAAACTTCACTCATGCGCACGAAAGTTGAGCGTGGTTTTCCCATCACCAAACAGGAAGTCAACATCACGACACTCACCGGCACTGACCGGTGGGGTTTAGTGTCCATCTACTCGCTCGACAAGGACAGCCAGATACCATACAAACACCTCGTCACCCTGATTGATGTTACACAGGAGAAGGAAAGCGACATGGTAAAGACAGATTTCCTTCTCCTTGCATCACACCAACTGCGCACACCCCTCACGACCATCAAATGGTACATCGACTACCTTCTCACGACCAAGACGCTACAGGTAACAGATGATATGCGTGAATATCTCGAGCAGATCTACGTCGGTAACGAGCGCATGATCGAATTGATAACCACTCTCCTCACCGTATCCCGCATCGAGATGGGCACTCTTGCTCCTGAGTATAAACGACTGCATGTAAAGAAACTGATTGAAGACATACTGACCGAACTCGCGCCAGAAATACTCAAGAAGAGCATTAACATTGAAAAAACCATCAACAAGGATGATACGCTGACGACTGATAGGACCATGTTACGTATTGCCATTCATAACCTGTGCACAAATGCCATCAAGTATTCCCCCGTAGGCGCAACGGTTTCAATTGATGGCGTCTTTACCCCAAGCAGGGCGACGATTACCGTACGTGACACAGGGTATGGCATTCCTCCCGCAGAACAGACAAAGATCTTCACAAAAATGTTCCGTGCAAGCAACGCGAGGCAGGTGTCTGCCAACGGAACTGGTCTTGGCCTGTACCTCACAAAGGCATTCATCGAAAAACTAGGTGGAACGATGGAGTTCACGTCTATACTGGATGAGGGCACGACCTTTACAATTGATCTGCCGCGCGTTGCACCTGGCGCCTAGTGAGGGTATGCTGTACCTACTTAGTCGTGAGTTTTTAGAGCAAAAGCATACATATGAGTGACCCGCATACAGTTTTGATCGTTGACGATGAGGAGTCGTTGGTGAAAGTGTTGGAACGGAAATTCAAGGAAGAGGGAATAGAGGTTCTCACAGCATCCAACGGTCGGGAGGGTTTGGATACTGCACTCAGCGAACATCCGGATGTCATTTTACTGGACATTATGATGCCAGAAATGGATGGTTTTGACGTTATGCGCCACTTGCAGGAGGATGACTGGGGAAAGAATGTTCCGATCATACTACTCACCAATAGTTCAAGTATAGAAACGGTCGCTCGTGCCGTGACCACCGGTATGAGTGAGTTTTTGGTTAAGACGGACATGCGTCTTGACGATGTCGTTAGCAGAGTCAAGGAGCGTCTCGACTAGCCCCGTTGTGCATGTTAGCATGCACGCGTGCTTTTTGGGCCATTAGCTCATCTGGTAGAGCGCACCCATGGCATGGGTGAGGTGGCCGGTTCGAGTCCGGCATGGTCCACCGTGAAACGAGCCTATTTTCTAGAGTTCATTTTTCTATAGACCAGGCAACATTGAGCTTATTATTGACATAATATGTGTATTATGTCATTATTCTAGCAGACGGTGAGTTTTTCTTCACTTTGCAAACCCAAGGGGGTTATGTATGATCAAATATTCCATGATTCTGTTCGTAATTGTGGGCATTACATTAGGTACGATCAATAAAACAAAGCCTGAACTTCTGCCAGACTTTCTTCAACCAGAAACAACAGGCCCTGGAAAAGTTAAGGCTCTGAATTTTCTGGGGAGCAACATACACTGGGGCAGCGACACAAAAGACTTCCAGCTCATCTACCAGGCAAACAATGGGGACGTGAAGAGCTTCATCTTTCACACACGCAAGCCACCAAGCGTATGGGCAGAAATGGAAGTAAAAAACATACACTACATAAAATCACCAGGTTTAGGCTGCCCAGCCACACACAGTATCATCAAAATTGAGTCGTTTTGATACTTATCACGAACTTCGATGAGACCGCGAGCTTGCTTGCGGTCTCTTTTCTTAATCCTATAAACCTCCAGCATAGCTGGAGTGTACGTATGAAGGTGACGCCGTATCTATCTCACATTCCGCACGGCTTTAGGTACTCGAGGCGCATTGTTTTAACCACCAACATGTATACGCAGGGCAGTTAAGGCGCCACATGCTCGGCATCATCCTTCACAGAGTGTGAGCCCGCCCAGCGGGCCTTTTCCAAAACCACCGGCCCTCAGGCCGGTGGTCGCTTACTTACAGAGTACTTGTAGAACACTTGTGCCTCTTTCACCTTCCTTCTACAAAGTATTTGCAAGGGCTTTTTGTATGTTTGGTGACCTTATTGTAGCATTCCCAGAACCGAGAGAGGCAGTCCTTTAGCTGGTTCAATATTCTACCTGTCATGTCCACCGCAATGGTAACAGATGCGGTTTGCCACCCCCTTGTCGTTCCCGATGCTATATGCCGGTCTCGAACCGGGAAGGGGGTCTGGGAAAACCTCGTTTCCCCGTGTAGGAAGCAACGCGAAACCGAGGGTTTCGTGAGCGCAGCAAGGCGAGCAGTGAGCTTCTCGCATGGTCCGCAACGTTATTTGGGAGACACCCGTGAGGGTGTCGACCCCAACAAGATACACACAGAGTTGACATTGACAAAAAATCAGTGTGTGGTAGTATTCGAATCAGAAGCGATGAGTGCAGGAGGGGACCTCTCCTCCAAGGGCTTATGACAACCTCAACCGGGTTGTATGGTCGGTCCCGTAAGGGATGGCCATAAAGTCGATACCGGACTTCTCATCGCTCCCAAATTCCAACAGCAGCATTGTTGCTGTTTCAGCCCCGCAGTACCGCCACTGCGGGCTATTTCTTGCCTGTTTGATTATGCACCCTAGGCATATTGACACCTACAACTAGGGGTATATTGTCCAGGGTAGAGGTTCTCTCCATCAGCCCCTTGACTTTAAGGCAATACATAGTATACATTGTCAAGTTTCGCTGTCACATGTTGACGAAGGAGGTGTGGCATGACCGTTCAATATAGATATGTAGCGTCACTAGGCGCATATTTCGGTTTGTTTGCAGTATTGGCACCACTGCTTGGCACGGACACTGCGCTACAGGTCACAGCGCTCTTCGCGATAGTCTCCGCGGCTATCATATGGCACTCGGAAGTGGCACTTGCCGCCACAATCATGTTAAGCGGCGTGGCGTGGCAGCTATCTGTATCTAGCCAGGTGGTGTCAGTGGCACTTGTACTCTTGGTCGCCGGTTGTGTGATACTGCGCTCGATCAGAGAATCGCGTGGTAAGAGACGGCTGGAAACCGAGGCAAGTAAGTACTGTGCAAGCGGCGCACTACTTGTCCTTGGACTCTACCTCATAGCCCATCATGACATGGTGTTCGGCACATTGTTAGTGCTATGTGGTACGCTCGTACCCTTCGCAAGAGCACAATTGCGCGGAGCCTCCCACTGGATGCTCGAGCACACTACGTACAGGAAGGTGAAGGTTTGATACCGCAGCCCCGACAAACGAGTCGGGGCTGCTTTCATGTCCGTAGACGTTTTAGAGACGGCACCGCACACCGTCTATCTGCAGCGTTTCGGTAACGGTGTCGCACAGAGTGTCGAGTGTACTCCGTTGCCTCAGGATGTGGTCTTCGTTGGGGAACGATAGTGCATGTACGTTCACGCCAAGACTCTCAGCGTACTCTACGTAGTTTTCACTTTGCCACACAGGAACCGTACTGTCATTCTCACCCCATACCAACAAGACCTTGTCCCTCCTCGACAGGTCCTCCATGCCGAGAAAGACACTTGCTTGGAAGTACGCTTTGATGTTGTGTGTATCCGGGACTCCGTTAAAGAGCGCCTTGAATGGCGAGCTTGGTATCTTTTGTATCAAGCTATACCAATCAGAGACACCATTTATTGAGACAACACCGTCGAGGGTTTCAGGCATGTCTACAATGCCGCGCAGAGCCATATAACCACCATAGCTATTGCCGATAAGGTAGATGTTTTCAACGTCAAGGTCATCTGTTAGTTCTTCGATTGCGTACTCGACGTCATCCATTTCAACGTCGCCGATTCTCTCATGCAGTGCCTTGCGGAACTCCGCACCGTAACCACTCGAGCCGGTGTAGTCTATCTTGTATACGTAGTGTCCACCGTCAACGAGACGCTCAAGCAGCTCATCGTACACGGCGTAGGAAAGGTACGGATGGTAGCTCTTGGCTACTTGGCGCTGCGGTCCACCGTGCATCCAAATAAACAGAGCAGGTTCTCGCGCAGGATCCTTTGGTGAAAGTAAGACACCCGTTCGTTCACCATACGTTGTCACGCTACGTAGAATGGACTCGCTTAATGGAGAATCCTCCACGGGAGAGAGCACCGTTCGCTCACCGGGATTTGGTGCAATAAGTGCAATATTGGTGTTCTTACCCTCTGTCTTAAGATACGCTAAGTAAGAGCCGTCTTCGGTACGTGCGCGCTTCAGGAAATCACCATACGAGACGTCTTCATCGACGGTTTCCACGTTACCGTCGCTGTACGCAAAAAGGTCCCATTCAAGCGCTCCTTCTACATTTGCCATAAAGTACAGTGTGTCACCGATGAAGAGATAGTCTTCAGTCTCCGTTTCAGGACTCGTCAGTCGTGTGAGTGAGTCCGGGTCCTCCTCTCCTAGCTCAGAGGTGTGCATGGTATAGAGCGTTCGAAAGCTTCCAACGTCCTCAAGGAATGCAATAGCAGACTCGTCCTCAGAAAACTCCAGGTACGACTGCATGGAGCTTGGGCTCTCGAATTTTGTTCCGTCGTTCACGCGCCAGAGTTCGTGGCGCAGTGTGCCGTAGTTGTATCCTGTGATGTATGTTGCGTTTGGGGAGATGGAAAGAAAGGCTAGGTTGTGCGGCAGTGTGACCGATGAGAGTTTCTGAGTGGCGATATCGTAGCGTGTGAAGCGCAGGCCGTCACGGAAGACCACCGCATTGTTGTTCTTACTGAAATACACGTTTGCTGACGTCATGTAGGGTATGAGTCCAAGACGCTGTGGCTTGTTTTCACTCAGATCATAGAGGAAGTGGTAGACTGTACTGCCTACGGCAAACGGTTTGACCGCCAAGCGGCCATCGGCGCTCGTCTCATACACACGCGAACCGAGGAGGGTCGGGAACAGCTCTGGGCTGGTTGTTCCTCTGTCCTTGCACACACCCGAAACCTTACAGGTGAAGTACTGTGAGCCAGCGGGACCTTTGTACTGGAGAAGTAGAAGATCGGCGCGCTGCCCTTTGAGCGAGCCGTATTGTATTTCATTTGTCGCTGCGTGAGCGGTGCTACCGACAAGGAAGAGGGTAGCAAGTAGGAATGTAACTTTGTGCATAGTTGTTCTATTGTGCCTGTGTGTGCTTGGTGACGCAAATGTATGTGTACTCTAACAAGAAAATGTGTGGTATTCTGCGATTCGACACGCCGCGGTGGCGAAATTGGTAGACGCGCTACGTTCAGGTCGTAGTGGGGGCAACCCCATGGTGGTTCGAGTCCACTCCGCGGCACAAGTAGTTCCTGCAAGGAACGCGCTGTGATCGGAAACGAGCACATGCATGTGCATAGGTACAGCAGCTCGCACAAAATATCGCACGTAACAATGCTGCACAATGTATATAGTGTCAATACCGTCAAGACCTATGGTAAGGGCTCACCCGGCAAGTATACTATCACCATGCGATTCGTTTATTTTCTTGTATCCCTTCTCATTTGTGCAATGCCACTGGGTGTCTTTGCGTTTGAGCAGATACGGTCATTTGATGCGCGGATAGATGTCGAGACGGACGCGACAATCCACGTACGAGAGCAGATCGTATATGACTTCAGTACGCTTGAGCGTCACGGCATCTTTCGTCAAATACCCTTTAGCTACCAGGCAAGTAGCACAACGTACACTGCCCCCATTTCTAGCGTGACGGTCACCGATGCAGATGGTACGCCACGCCGATTTCAAGAGAGCAGGACCGGTAGCGAGCTCACACTCAAGATCGGTGATCCAGATGTAACGGTGAGCGGCGAACAGACGTACATCATTACATACTCGGTCACTGGTCCGTTCTTGTACTTCACCGATCGCGATGAGCTGTACTGGAACGTGGTGGGTTCGTGGAGCGTGCCTATAGATCGAGCGAGTGTTTTGGTTAACCTGCCACTCGACACAACGGTACTTGATGCGGCCTGTTACCAGGGTGTGCAGGGCAGCGTAGAAACGTGTGACGAAGGAACGCGCCTCATCAGTGACGAACGGGCAGGATATCATGCGGCAGCCAACGAACTTGCGACTCAGGAAGGATTCTCCGTTGCAGTTGCGTTTCCAAAGGGAACGATTGCGGTTGTACAGAGACCGTGGGAGCGAACACCCCAGCGAAGCATGTGGAGCTACTGGCCACTCATACTACCGCTTGCCGTGTTTCTGTTCATGGCACGTTTGTGGTATACGCGCGGTCGCGACCCAGAAGGGCGCACCACGATCGTAACGCAGTTTGAACCCCCACATGATATGACGCCCAGTATGGCGGGAGTCGTGTACAACGAACGCATCGAGCCACGGGAGATCTCTGCCGAGATCATACGGCTTGCGGTCGACGGATACATCAAGATACATCGCATCGACAAGGAGGTCTTGTTCCTGACCACGACAGACTACCTGCTGGAGCGGATGCAGGCGGAGAAGACGCCGGATGACACTCTCCAAGCCCTCATTCTCGAACAGCTCTTCCAGAGCGAGTTTCTGGGCACGGCAGAGGTCGATGGTGGGCGTATTGAAGGTGTGATGCTCTCGAAGATGAAGCAAAAATTTGCACGCGAGCTTGAGATCATTGAAGATGCGCTGTATGCAGAGGTGTACGACCGTGGTTACTTCATCGAGCGGCCGGACAAGGTGCGGAAGCGCTTTTCTCTCGGCGGTATTGTGCTCATGTTTGTGGGCGCGGGTGCCGCGCTCATGCTGCAGCACTTCACCTTGGTCCTTCTTGGCATTGGCGTGGCAGTCTCCGGTGCGATGATTGGTCTGTGGGGACTCATCATGCCAGCCAAAACGCGAGAGGGTGTACGAGTGAAGGAGCACCTGGAAGGTTTCAAACGATACGTAGGCGTTGCGGAGAAAGATCGCATCGCGTTCCACAACGCACCTGAGCGCACCCCCGAGCTCTTTGACGCCATGGTACCGTACGCAGTGGTCTACGGTGTCGAGAAAGAGTGGGCAAGGCAGTTCGAGGATATCTATGCCACAGAGCCACGCTGGTACCATGGCGTTGACGGCGAGTCGTTCTCCCCATCATCATTCACGTCTGACATCAGCGCTTTTTCGTCTGACTTTAGTGCCGCGAGCGCCCCCAGCTCAAGCGGTTCTTCAGGCGGCGGCTCGGTCGGCGGCGGTTTTGGCGGCGGTGGAGGCGGTAGCTGGTAGCATGATCGGTATCTATGACAGCGGATCAGGGGGACTCACTGTGCTGCGCGAACTGCGCCAGCGCGCACCGGAGGCTGACATTGTGTACTTTGGTGACCTGAAGAACGCACCGTATGGCAACAAGAGCAGGGAAGAGCTCGGCGCGCTTACGGTACTGGGCATACAGAAACTGATAGATGAAGGCGCAACGCAGATAATCAGTGCGTGTAACAGCGTATCGGTTTCAATCGTACTTCCCATGTTCGAGATACTCGAGCTACCCCACGCTAATATAATCGAGATGGTGGGACCCACAGTATCATCGTTCAAAAGCACCCCTGCTTGTCCTCTTGTGTTGGCCACACGAGCCACTGTTGAGAGTGCGGTCTACCAGAGTGGCTTCAACGCACTAGGCATACAAGCGTCGGCGATCGCAATACCTGATCTGGTCCAGCACATCGAGTCGGGTGCACCGGTGACCACACTACATGACACGATACGTACCGCACTCACCCCATTGGCTGGTATGTCCTACACGCATATCGTTCTCGGGTGCACGCACTTTCCTCTTATCAGAGGCGTGTTTGAGGCAGTTTTCAACGAACTAGGCATCGACGCAATACTGGTCGACCCTGCAGAGAGTGTGGTGGACACCGTGGAACAACGGTTCACCCTCACCGGTGCAGGAGGCACGTTTGTTCACACGTCAAAACAAAGCAGTATATTCACGGGATACTTACACGAGTACGCCGCTTGTGACGAGGTCGTACATACAGACACGCACGTGCGACGGGTCTAGGCACGCCACAACCACGGTATTTCTGCTACACTGAACAGATATGGAAAAACTTAAGACGCTTTTTGAGGGGAAGCGTATCACTCAAATGGGACTCGGCACGCTTGGCCGAGGGGTTGGTGACGCGAGTACCTTAGCACGATATGGGGCACAGCTCACGATAACAGACAGCGCCACAGAGGAAGATCTTGCGAGTTCGCTACGGCAACTTAAAGAATACGAGAACATAACATATCGCCTGGGTAAGCACGATAAAGATGACTTTCGAGATAGAGATTTTATACTGAAGGGTGCAGGCGTTCCGCTTGACTCCCCGTACATAGAAGAGGCGCGTAGCAACAGTATACCGGTCGACATGAGCGCGTCGCTGTTTGCTCGTGTCTCGGGCATTCCCATGATCGGTGTAACGGGCACGCGTGGAAAGAGCACCGTGACACATCTCATCGAACAAATTCTACGTGCAGACGGTCAGCAGGTTGTCGTGGGCGGCAATGTCCGTGGCGTGTCCAACTTGGCACTCCTCGAAAAGATCACTCCGGACAGCACCGCACTGTTCGAGCTCGACAGCTGGCAACTTCAGGGATTCGCCGAAGAGCGATCCCTACCCTCGGATGGTGTCATGCAAGGACCGCACTCTCCGCACATAGCCGTCTTCACATCGTTTATGTCGGATCACATGAACTACTATGGAGGTGATATGGAACGGTACCTTGCTGACAAGGCGAACATCTTCCTGCACCAAACGGAAGACGATATTGTCATTATCGGCAAGCAGGCACTCGAGGCACTGACACCATTCATGACGCACATGAAGGGTCGCGTGATCATCACTGACGAGCATGACCTACCCGAGGACTGCCGAGTACCATTGTTGGGCAAGCACAACAAGTACAATACAGCGATAGCAGGAGCTGTCGGGCGCGCACTTGGCGTTGAGGATCAGACGATACGGACCGCTATTCAAACGGTCAAGGCCATGCCGGGACGACTGCAGTACCTCCGTACCGTCCGGGGCATCGATATCTACAATGACAACAACGCAACAACCCCGGATGCGACCGCCGCTGCACTACATGCACTCGATCCTGAGAACAAGCAGAACATCATTCTCATCGCCGGTGGTGACGACAAGGGCTGCGAAACAGAGGTGTTGCACGAGGCCGCAAGCAAACACGTAAAGTCATGTGTGTTCTTACCGGGCACGGGAACCACGCGCATCATGAAGGAGTGTGACCTGCCATTACCCCGCACCGTGGAATCGTTAGGGGAGGCGGCACAGACAGCGTGTGACATGGCAGAGTCCGGTGACGTAGTATTGTTCTCTCCCGCCTTCGCGAGCTTCGGTCAGTTCAAGAACGAGTACGACAGGAACGACCAATTCGAGCAGCTGGTACGCGAGCACCTGTAGCATGGTGAGACAGGTGCACATGGTCGGCATCGGTGGTATTGGCATGAGTGCGCTTGCACAGCTCTACAGTGCTCGCGGTTACTCCGTGAGCGGCTCTGATCGAGAAATGTCACGGATCACTGAGCTGTTATCGATACGAGGTATCGATGTGCGACAGGGTCACGACCCCTCCTACCTCAACGAGGGCACTACGCTGTTGGTGTACAGTGACGCCGTTCCGGACGACAACGTCGAACGTGTTGCGGCGCGAGAGCAGGGTATCCGGGAGTTATCGTATTTTGAAGCGCTCGGTGAAGCGACGAGGGAGGGTACGTGCGTCGTCGTGTCGGGAACACACGGCAAAACCACAGTAACCGCAATGCTCGGCAAGGTACTGATCGACGCCGGACTTGAACCCACGATCATAGCCGGCAGCATTCTGAACGAACAGGGTAGTAATTTCGTCGCTGGGAGGCCGGACTTGTTCGTGGTTGAGGGGTGTGAGTACAGGAGACATTTTCTGCACCTCCATCCTGAGATTCTCATAATCACCAACGTTGAGCTCGACCACACCGATTACTACAAAGATCTGAAGGATGTACAGGATGCGTTTCGCGAGCTCTCATTAAACGTTCCAGAAACAGGCACAATCATCACAAACACTGAGTCGGGCAGTATAAAACCACTCTTGCCAGAAACGCGTGCCAACAAGGTACCGTATCAAAATGTGACCACGCCCGAGCTGCTGGTGCCTGGCGCATTTCATACCTACAATGCCCAGGCAGCGAAGGCCGCAGCGTACGCGGTCGAGCCAGAACTCCACGAGAAGGATATAGACCATTCGTTACGGACATTTACCGGTACGTGGCGTCGGTTTGAGTACAAGGGCACCATGCAAAGCGGCGCACTGGTATACGATGACTATGCACACCATCCGACTGCAATTGCAGGGACGCTTCAAACGATGCGTACTTCGTTTCCGGGAAAGAAAATGGCGGTCATATTTCATCCTCATCTATACTCACGCACACGAGACTTCTTTAGTGGTTTCGTCGAAGCGCTGCTGCAGGCGGATGAAGTATACCTTTTGCCAATATACGCGGCACGTGAAGCGCCTGATGAGGAGGTGCGCTCAGAAGCACTGGTCGACGCAATACGAGAAAGGGGAGGAGAGGCGAGGTACGTTGCAACATTCGAAGAAGCCGAGAACCTGCTTCAGGGTGCAGGGAAGGACGAGTTGCTAGTCACGATGGGCGCCGGTGATGTCTATCGCCTTGCGGAGGCCCTCGTAGCATAGGTGCTCTTTTGTGCAAAACACAAATGCTATTCCATGCACGTCGCGTATACTGAGACTATTGTTAGTAACATACTTTTTATGGACGTGAACTATTCACCACAGAGCTCGAATACGGGTTCAGCACCCCAGCAGCCACCCCAAGCGCCACCGGCACCTCCACAACAACCGCAGGTGGCACCACAGGGTGCGCCCGCACC
>CAMYLP010000016.1 GCA_947259245.1 uncultured Patescibacteria group bacterium | reverse complement strand
CGCGCCAGTATACCGCATATGGTAGAAAGGCCTTGCCGTTACGGGGTAGTCCGTGACAAACACGAACTCATGACCTTCCTGTTCTCTGTAGTGGGCTGCTAACAGCCGTTCCGCTTTCGGGTCAAGGTCGTCTGATCGCAGCGGCGTATAACCGTACGAACGCTCCACAATAGTGCGGGCCTCCTCGAGCGTCACTCGTGGAAAGGGAAGCTGAGGAACGACCACGTGTGCACCGAAGTGCTCCTCGATGTCACCGCCATGTTCCTCTGCCACCCGGGAGAGTACGTGCCGCAACCACCTTTCTTCAAGGTCCATGAGCTCATGGTGGTCGTGTATCCACGACACTTCCATGTCCACCGAAGTAAACTCAGTGTCATGACGCGAGGTAAATGAGGGGTTAGCCCGAAATACCGGACCGACCTCAAACACGCGTTCCAAACCAGCAGCCATTGCCATTTGTTTGTAGAACTGTGGTGACTGTGCAAGACTCGCCATACCAACATTGAAGTACTTGAGTGTGAACAGCTCAGATCCCGACTCACTCGCCGTTTGCATGAGCTTAGGCGAGTGGATCTCCAGAAACCTCTCCTGGTGCCAGAATTCACGCATGGCTCGTTCCATCGTACCCTGTACGCGAAGCATGAGTTGGTTGCGAGGATATCGCAAGCTCAAGAAACGCCAGTCGAGCTGTTTTTCAAGAGACGTCTCAGGCGAAATAGGCAGTGGCGCTGCAGCAGAGCTTTCGATGACGATCGTGTGTGCGTGCACCTCATACCCATGTGGTTTTGCTGATTCATTGCGCACGACCACACCTGCTACCCGAATGACTGACTCAAGTGTTACTTCAGCAAGCGTATCGAGTGCGTCTCGTGCGCACGCACTCTTCTCGAACACAATCTGTGCCACACTCTCACTGTCCCGTAGTACGAGAAACGTGCGCTGTTTCAGTTTTCGTATTGCATGTACAAAGCCATGCAAGCGTACCTCGCTGCCTGTCAGGGCAGCAAGTTCAGTTGTGCTACATTGTTCCATATCACACCTCCAATACGGTTAGATGCACTAATGGTCATTTATGGGGCGATCTTGCGCTTGAAGATACGAGGAAAGGGAATCGCGTCCCGCACGTGCGGTATGTTGAGTAGCCAGCGTATGAGCCGCTCTACTCCCATGCCGAATGCCGCGTGCGGTACACACCCTATCCTATGCACTTCGCGTATCCATTCATAGCGTTCATCACCCAATTTACCCTTTTCCTCAAGCCGTTCATCGAGTTCCTCTGGATTGTGTATCTTTTCCGCAACACCAAGTAGTTCGCCATACCCATGACTTGCAATAAGATCGGCGGTCCGCGTAACGTGCGGGTTCTGTTTGTCTATGCAGTACGGGAACGGTTCCACAGCACGTGGTATGCCCGTGACCCAAAAAGGTCCGTCGAACATGGTCGCGAGCTCCCTTTCCTCTGCGGAGCCGAGACATTTGCCGAACGTTATGTTGTACCCTCTTTGTTGGAGTGTACACACCGCTTCGTCGTACGTGATACGCGCAAAGGGTACCGTTAGTCCATCGAGGCACATGTTAGTACCAATATCTGTGAGGAGATGGGAAGCGTTGTCCCAGCAGTGTTTCGTAACGTACGAAATAAGGTCCTCAACGGTACGTATCATGTCTTCAAGATCGGCAAACGCTGTTTCAGCTTTGATGTGATAGTACTCCATGAGGTGTCGTTTACTGCGTGACTCTTCGCCACGGAAACTAGGTCCCATGTTGTACACTCTCTCAAACGCCTGTACGGCCGCCTCCATGTAGAATCCGACGCACTGTGTCAGGAATACGTCTTGTCCGTGGACCTGTATAGACAGCGCGCTGTCATCGTCGTACAGGGGAACCGGCGTCAGGATAGGCGCGTCAAGTTCAGTATAGAGATGTTTCTCGAACCAGTGCCGTACACCTGACATCAAGACACTCCGAAATTTCAAGATCGCCATGATCTGAGGATTTCGGATGTAGAGATGTCGCTTTGAGAGCAGACAATCCGTAAAGCGCGTATCGAATACATCGACGTGCGTACTACGAGGGAGCGGACATATGTGATCCAAAACACCACCAAGCACTTCAATGCTCGTGGCCAGGACTTCCCGTGGTTTGTTCTTATGCTGCACCACGGTACCACTGACCTCAATAGCCGCCTCTATATGCACACGACTTGCGACATCGAAGAGTTTTGCGTCACGTTGTCTCTCGACAACGACCTGAATGAGTCCTGTACTATCAACGACGTCCAAGAACTGGACGCTGCGGCTTCTCCTCCGAGCCTTCAACCAGCACAGTAGTTTTACATCAACATGGTCCGCATGTGTATGCAGGTCCGTAACAAATATGGTTTTCATCCTGTACTCCTTTTGTTGTACACAAGACACCCACTCACGTTTGAGTAGGACACGTTCACGTTTGAAACCGATCGTCAGATCGTGAATCACTGCGTTGCAGCTGAGAGCAGTCACAACATTTGTACTGTACAGCCTCGTCACCCGGCTTGTATGCACCCGGTGTCTCTTCTGTTCTAGTATGTAATTTTCAAGCAACGGTCGTGATCAAGGGACCCGTTCTTGAATTTCGAAAAGCTTCGAAATGTAAACTAAAAAGGTTGGTCACCACACGTTTTGCGCGAGCGTATGTACGCTCTCCAGTCTGTCGTCCGAGACGGATGTCTCGTATACAGATCGCGACCACGAATACTGATACAAGTATAATACAGTAATATTAATCTGTCAATAATTAAGGAGTACATGTATCGGATGACAAGTGTACGCTCGCGCGTCGTGTACCGTTGGCGGTTGGCATCACCCCACACATATCTTTTGCAGTATGCGTAATCCAGTTTATTATGTAGTGATTATGCATCACAGCGAGCATGCAAAAAAATACGAGAACCTGTTTGGTGACGAGAACCTGACACTGCAGTCTGATGATTTTCATAAGGTTGCTCGTGAACTGAACGATAGACGGAGTCTCGACCTTCGCGAGCTCAGTGCAGATGAACAATACCGGCTCCTCGCGTCACGTACGGTAAACATAATTACGGAGAAACGACTGCAGGAACTGTTGCGTAAGTCTGTGCGTACCGGAAAGCCGCTACGCGTCAAGTACGGCATTGATCCGACGGGTGCAGACGTTCACCTGGGCCACGCAGTTCCCATGATGCTCGCGAATCGTTTGCAGCGCATGGGGCACCAGCTCATCGTCATTGTGGGAGATGTGACGGCAAAGATCGGTGATCCCTCCGGACGGTCCAAAGAGCGACCACCACTTACTGCTGAGAAGATTGCGAGTAACCTTGCGAGCTACAAGGAACAAATGACACCATTCTTTGACCTCACAAAAGCAGAAGTACACCACAACAGTAGCTGGCTTGAGCAGGTAACGTTGCCGGAGCTCATGGAGATACTTGCAAAGGTACCCATTAGCATGCAGTTGCAGCGTGATGATTTTCGTACCCGGTTGGAGTCGGGGCACAGTCTTAGTACCGCGGAGTTACTGTACTCCATACTCATGGCGTACGATTCTGTGGCAATACAAGCTGACATCGAAATAGGCGGTATAGATCAACTGTTGAACATGCAGATGTGCCGTAAGGTCATGGAAATACGTGGTAAAGAACCAGAGACGGTGATGACAACAGACCTTATCGAAGGTACCGATGGCTCCGGCGACAAGATGAGCAAGAGTAAAGGTAATTACATAGGTCTTACTGAAGATGCCGACAACATCTTTGGCAAGATAATGTCCATTCCAGACCGTCTCCTTACCATGTACTACCGCTCCCTGACAGAGGTGTCGGATGAGGAGCTCGACGTGATGGAGCAGCGCATGCGCGCAGGTACCCTACATCCCATCGACGTAAAAAGGTTGCTTGCATTTGATATCGTGACTGCAGTGCACACGAGTGACGCGGCCCTCAGTGCGATGGAAAATTTCAACGCACAGTTCTCCAAACGAACACTTTCAGAGGTTGAGAACATGACGACGATTTCACTGACCGATGTTTCCCCGGATGGCAGCAGCGTGCTGGCGACGTTGAAAGATACCCTTCAGTTTATCAGCAGCAACAGCGAGGGGAGACGCCTAGCGCAGAGTGGTGCAATCAAACTGATTTGGGAAGGAGAAACTACGGGCGAGGTCAAACTCTCTGAAGAAGAAGTGCTCAGTAAGGACCTTGCCACGCTACTCGACACGCATACAGCGAACATGTCACGAGAGACTATCCGTGCGTTCATAAAAGTTGGCCGAAAGGTTGCTCGCATAGAAGCGTAAACGTCACGGTATCGCCGTCGCTACTTACATGGTCTTGAGGACGTCAATGGTAGGGAAACAATCCTCGTCCCCAAACACACGCCCACGAGAACTCCACCGAGTGGCGTCGCCTCATACATAGAGGGAAACGCAGCCTCACTTTTGTAACAGACGAGCGCATGTTGTAAGCTGAGGTGCATGACACAGGATGATGCGCTTCAGGTGCTGACCATGGGAAAGAACGTTTTTTTAACCGGCGCGGCCGGTAGCGGTAAGACGTACGTGCTGAATAGATACATTGAGTGGCTTCGCGATCGAGGCATTGAACCTGCGATAACCGCAAGTACAGGCATAGCCGCGACGCACATTGGTGGCACAACGGTACACAGCTGGTCTGGTATTGGTATCAAGGACCACCTTTCGGCGTATGATCTTGACCGTGTCGGACAGAAAGAGAGTTTGGTAAAACGTCTTACAGCCACACGCGTACTCATCGTGGATGAGGTTTCCATGCTTAGTGCACGCACGCTTGAGATGGTCGATCAGGTCATTCGCGCCGGGACACGCCGCGGGGAACCGTTTGGCGGCATACAGGTGGTACTGTGCGGAGACTTCTTTCAGTTACCACCGGTCGTACGCGGACATGGTGAAGGCGTGTTTGCGTTTACCAGCACTGTGTGGCGAGACCTTGACCTGCACACATGCTATCTGACCGAGCAGTTCAGACAGAGTGATGGAGCTCTACTGTCGCTTCTCAACAGCATACGCGAAGGAGATGTCACGGATGAACTGGCAAAGGCGCTTGCGGCACGTGTCGGTACGACGACTCCAGACGACATCCCGTACCTGTATACGCACAATGTAGACGTAGATAAACTCAACAACGACAAGCTGCTTGAGCTACCGGGTAAAATGCACAGGTTTGATATGAGGACCTCCGGCAGCAAAAAGTACGTTTCACTACTGTTGAAGGGTGTGCTTGTTCCAGAAACGTTACAGCTCAAAAAGAGTGCGGTGGTCATGTTCGTAAAGAATCATCCGCAGGGTCAGTACGTCAATGGAACGCTCGGCACGGTTAGCGGTTTTGAGGGTGGTGTACCACTTGTGCGGATACGCAAGAGAGAAACCATAAAGGCAGAACCAGTCAGCTGGACGCTTGAGGATGGGGAAAAGGTACGAGCCGAACTCGTGCAAGTGCCATTGCGCCTCGCATGGGCTGTTACGGTGCACAAAAGTCAGGGGCTTTCCCTTGACGCGGCACGTATGGACCTACGGCGTACATTTGCACCTGGCCAAGGATATGTTGCACTGAGCCGTGTGCGCACACTGGATGGTATATACCTTGAGGGAATGACGAACCTTGTCTACGCACGTCACCCAGACGTGGCTCTGATGGACAGAAAGTTTCAAGCACAATCTGTCCAAATTGAACGACGCCTTCAAAGCACGGCGAAAGGACGCGTATCTACGCTGAGCGAACGATTCGTGGAGCAGATGGGCGGTCATCCTCCGGACCCGTCACGTCGCCGACGACGGCAGAGTCGAAAAAGCACGTACGACAAAACACGAGACCTCATACGTGAGGGATACCCGTTGGCCGAGGTGCTGCAGGTTCGAAAGCTTTCTCGTGATACGGTACTGAGTCACATAGAGCGTTTACTCTCCACGGGTGCGCTGACGCAGGACGACATTGAGTACCTCTGTGATGAGCAGTGCGACCCTGTAGATCTGGGGCACATAGAAACTGCCTTTCGTAGTGCAAAGACATGGAATCTCGCCCCTGTACGACGGGCCTTGAACAAACAGTATAGCTATGAACAGATACGTTTTGCCCGTTTGTTCATACGTGATTGGGTCACGTAGCGTTCAGCGTACGAGCTCTCGAGGGTTACACTGACACCACGGACATGACGCCAGTGCGTATGGCAACAAACATGTTACGTGCACGCGAGCTAATAGGAGAGCTTGTTGCGGAGCAATTTTTTGAATAGATACTCTCGAGAGACAATACCGACAAGCGTATCATTTTCAAGCACTGGAAGCTGGTGGAGGTGGTGACTAAGCATCATACCTCCCGCTATCATGAGGTGTGTGTCCGGATGCACTGTTCGTACGTTTGTACTCATGAACATGTGTATGGGATGATCGCGAAGTTCTGAGATGCGATGCTCGCGCTCCTCTTCGTCAGTGAACGCGTGGGGCTCCACAAAGTACTCACCATAGTCGGGATACATTGCCCTAAAAAGGTCTTTCTCCGAAAGCATGCCTACAAGCTTGCCCTCCGCATTCACCACCATAACCGCCGACAGCCCCTCAGCGTGCATTAACTGTGCAGCTCCTTCGTAGCTTGTGTCCGGAGATAAGGTCACGAGCTTCTTACGCATGACGTCCCGAATCTTCATACGTCCAGTGTACACTTCTGGTCGAACTTGTGAAGACCACAGCAAGCTGCGGTTATACACGCACGCGCAGATATGCACAGGACATCTGAACATAAAAACGTACAATAAATGTAATGGGGAAACTGAGTGTACGTAATCAAGTTCACCTCATCACGTACCCAGACAGTCTCGGGAGAAACCTGACAGGGCTTCGCCATGTTCTTGAGCAGTATGTACGTGATGCGATCGGAGGTATACATATATTGCCGTTCTACCCTTCGTCTGCTGACCGCGGTTTTGCACCACTGACACACCTGTCTGTTGATTCTCAGTTTGGCGACTGGGAGGACATACGTGCGATCAGCCATATGTACGACCTGATGGTTGATCTCACCGTCAACCATCTGTCGTGCGAATCTCCGTACTTCAAGGATTTCATTGAGAAGGGAGAACGCTCCAAGTACGCATCGCTGTTCCTTGATGTCGACTCGTTCTTACGTCGTCACGGCGCTGAGATGGATGCGCTTCAGGACACATACCGGCCACGACCGACGCTACCGTATACAGAATTTCGCTTTCAAGATGGTGTAACGCGTAAGCTCTGGACCACCTTTACAGATCACCAAGTAGATCTGGATGTAACCTCTGACGTAACACGCAACCTTATGGTGCGGTTCATAGATAGGTTGGTAGAAAATGGCGCCAAGATCATACGACTAGACGCTGTAGGTTACGCCGTGAAGAAACCATGGACCTCGAGCTTTCTACTTCCAGAGACGTTTGAATTCATGCGCTGGCTGCGTAGTGTTATACCTGAACATGTTGCTGTCCTTGCTGAAGTACACCATGACCATGAGCGGCAATCATCACTCTTACACAGCAAAGTGAGTAACTTTGTGTATGATTTTTCACTGCCCATGTTGATCCTACACGCACTGTATACGGGCAACGGAAACAACCTCAAGCACTGGATAACCATACGTCCAGCAGAACAGTTCACAACACTCGACACCCATGACGGTATTGGTGTCGTTGATGTGAAGGGATTGTTGACCGATGATGATATTGCTCAAACGCTCGACAAGATGCAACGGTACGGGGGTAATCTGCTCATGCGGGCGTCCGGTAAGAATGCGAAGAACGTGGACGTGTATCAAATAAACACGACCTACTACTCAGCACTCGGCGAAGATGACGACGCCTACATCGCAGCCCGTGCACTGCAGTTCTTTGTGCCCGGCATACCACAGGTGTACTACGTTGGTATGCTCGCGGGAAGCAATGATTTTGACTTATTTGAAAAGACAAACAGAGGCCGTGATGTCAACAGGCACAACTACACCATGCGAGAGATTGAGGAAAATCTTGACCGTACTGTCGTACGTAGGTTGTTTCGGCTCATGCGCCTACGTACGCACCATCCCGCGTTTCAAGGTCACTTTGTGCTAGGCACATCCTCTGTTGATACACTGCAGTTACGCTGGGAGCATGAAGACTTGTATGCGGAGGCCCGCGTACACCTTGGTAGTAATGAGGTAGAGATAGAGTACGTACAGCCAGATAACGGTCGAGTTCTGATAAAGCGGTTCTAGTCGACCGAGGCGTTGGTACACGGTATACTGAAATACGTGAATGAACGGGACAGGCATAATCTTACACTGGTCATGCTGGTGGCCGTTTCTGTGCTGTTGGTTGCAAACATCCCCGCACTCCTCCCGCTCATACTCATAGCCGTTCTTGTTTACATATTTACCAGCAACAAAAAGGACAACATTACAACTATCCACAACATTCCTATGAACTCATTCAATCTGGAACGTATCGTCACTCGGGTGAAGCGAGCAGGTACCATGACATTTCTCGGCATACTACTTGTTATTGTGCTCGTGAACATGATCACCGTCATCCCGGCAGGACAGACAGGCGTGTACCATTTGTTTGGTAAGGTGCGTGATAGGGAAATCTCGAGCGGTATTCATCTCATCAATCCACTTGCAAGTATCGTGCGAATGAGTATACGGACAGAACAGTACACCATGAGCATCACCACGCTTGAGGGACAGCGCATGGGCGACGACTCCATAGAGGCGCTTACAAAAGAAGGTTTGAAGGTACACCTCGACATGACCGTCCTCTATCATTTGGTGGAGGAACGCGCCAGCGATGTGTACCGTGATCTCGGATTGAACTACAACGAAAAGATAATACGTCCAGAGGTTCGTGGGGCTATCCGCGAGGTGATAGCGTTGTATGAGGCAAAGGACATCTACTCGGAAAAGCGCGAGGAGGCAGTTCAAAAGATCAAAGAGCGACTACAAGAAAGTATTGGACCTCGCGGCATAGACGTGGAAACGGTACTATTGAGAAACGTAGCCCTTCCGCCAATGTTGACGGAGGCCATTGAAAATAAACTGACTGCTGAACAGGAAGCGCAGCGATATGATTTTGTGCTTACCCGAGAGGAGAAGGAAGCAGAACGTAAGCGCATAGAAGCCGGGGGTCAGAGAGACGCCCAAGCCATCATTAACCAGAGTCTTTCAGACAGGTACCTTCAGTACTTGTACATCCAAAACCTGCAAAATAGAGAGGGAACCATTTACGTTCCGTACGATCTACCATTGTTACGAAACCTCTAGCGTATGTCGTCCTTCACAAATCCTCACAACAACATCGCACAACTGGAACTGGAAGGCACAGAACGCGTTGCCGTGTTCGGAGCAGGTGCCGGAGGACACTCGTTCGCGGCACTGGAAGCAATGAATGGAAATGGTAGAGTGACCGCTATCGATGTGAGAGCTGACTTACTCAAACGTGTGGAGAGCGATGCGGCTGCGTATCACAAGAGCGGACTGGTCACGAAGGTTGCAGAGTACCAAAAGCCGGGAGGCACCACACTCATCAGTGGGTCCCAGGATGTTGTGATCGTGCCAAACACGTTGTTTGCGACACAAGAGAAGGCAGCTATGCTTGGTGAGGCGTATCGAATACTGCGACCAGGAGGGAAGCTGCTCATTGTAGACTGGAAGGATTCGTACGGTGGCATGGGTCCACCACCCGAGCGCGTTGTTACAGAGGACGCCGCAATGCAGCTAGCCGAAGGTGCTCACTTCACACTTCACAAAAAGGTAGCTGCGGGCGCACAGCACTACGGTCTCATCTATATGAAACCGTTAAAGGTCTGATATCAACACCCTCACACGCCACACTCTCCATCAATGTTGAACAACGGCGTCTGTATACCAGCACGACACCTCGTAGTGTTAGACACTCCTCTGCGTATCCGTATCTATCTCGGGGTGCAGTGCAGCGTTTTCATCACGTCCCGACAGTTCAGGTACATCTAGCTCTGAGACTGCAGTAGGGCTAGAGACTCCCTTATTCAAACGCACGTCCTCATCAAGAGTGCGTGGATCTCTGACGTCGTCAGGACCGCCAAGTTTCTCAATATCCTTTATTTCGTGCCGGGTGTTAAGCTCATCATAGTCTTTCGGCGCTGTGATACTGGGGCTTTCCTGCGGCGCATCGTCGTCAAGATCTGCATTCTCAGCCTCCCTGACCCTTTTTTGAAATTCATCCGAGTCCATACAACATGAGTATTATGAATAACGTGCAACAAAGTATAGCAAATCAGCGTGTATACAAAATTATTAGTACGTGGTGCTATTTTGTCTTCAAATATACGTAGATATCCTCGACTGCCTTTATCGCATCACCAACGGCGATGTTGTTCTGTTCGTATAGTCCATCGGTACAGTCACCTGCAGCCCAGATGCCAAGCAACGATGATCGCTGTCTACGAG
This sequence comes from uncultured Patescibacteria group bacterium, assembly GCA_947259245.1. Classification (GTDB taxonomy): domain Bacteria; phylum Patescibacteriota; class Minisyncoccia; order Phycocordibacterales; family UBA12088; genus UBA12088. The sequence goes on along the minus strand of CAMYLP010000016.1, from coordinate 11,401 downwards.
GATCAACCACGATGTGTCGGTACTGATCCAGCTCTACAATGTCAGCGACCAGATCTGTGTTCGGAAGCACGCCAACCTCCACAAAGACACCCTCGACGTTTAGCGCATGTTCATCTCCTGTCGCACGGTCCCTGTAGCGAAGACCTTTGACGAGTGCATCCCCGGTTATTTCCAACACCTCTGCGTTCAGCACACCCGTCATGCTGTCATGCGAGAGGACTTTTTCTACCGTGACAGGGTCCGCTTTATAGCTATCGGTGTACTCAAACAAGGTCACACTCTTCACGTATGCCAACAGTTGGGCAGCTGACTCAAAGCCTGCATTGCCACCACCAACAACCGCCACATCCTTTCCGGTGAAGAGAGGACCGTCACACGTAGCACAGTAGGTGAATCCTTTGTGCTCAAAGGTATCCGCGCCAGCGGCTTCAAGCTTACGTCTGCCTGCACCGGTTGCCACTAGTACGGTCCTTGTCGTATACACGTCTCCGGAGTCTGTGTGCACGTTAAAATTGTCGCCTTCGGCGCGAACAGCTGTGGCTGCAACACCTTCATGTATGGTGAGTAGTTCACCCTCGTAACTTTTCAGGTGCTCTGTTAAGTTCTTTGACAGCTCCGCACCGCTGATCGCCTGCACACCTATCCAGTTGTATATTTCTGGAGATACAATACTTTGGCCGCCAAACTCCTTGGCTAATACTAGCGTATTAAGTTTTTTACGGGCAGCGTACACACCAGCGCCGGTTGCTGCGGGTCCTCCACCAATAATTATCAGGTCGTATAGCATGGGCACGTGATTTTATGTAAATGAATTCGTGCTACATACTATACCGCACAAGCGCACCTGCAGCTAGAACGAAAACAACGTGTACTTTGACACCGTCAGAACATATTGTATAGTTGCAGGCGGATGCTATTTCACACGAGGAGGCGATCATGCGCATTCCACAATACATGAAATTTCTTGTTGGATTGTCGGCAGTACTCTATACTCCCCACGCGTTTGGAGATAGTGAAAGTGATTTCATAGCCGCCTACAAATGGATTATGGACGTTGCCTACTACGACACGACAGCGGCACGTAACGTGGGCGAAACGTATCTTGAATGCATACGCACACGACCGGAGCTGGTACAGCAACGCATTGTCGCAACCGCTTACGGCGCCGTAGAGGGAGAAACCCCCTCATGCAGTACCGCTAAAGACGCCATACGAAGTGTCTTATCTGCCCTAGAAGAGCCATTCGCGCGTGTGCTGAAGTATGGACCACGTAGCAATTGCACTGCCGACATCAGTACAAGGATGTTTGGAATGCAACGTGTACTGTACGTAAGGTTGCGGAAGTTTTGTGTCGGGGGGGCGAAGGTCTTGGCAGGGCGGGTGAAACGTATGATGCGGCCGAGCATGCGCTATAACGGAATAATACTTGATCTGCGGGACAATCCGGGGGGCGACGTGGGAGCAAGTTACCGAATCGGAAGCCTTTTCGTCAGTGATGCTCTCCTTGGAGCGTATCGCAATGCGAAAGGGCAAGGGAAAATGATGTTCAGCCCAAGCCAAAATACTCTGCTGCACAGTGTACCCATCGCCGTTATTGTCAACGGTACAACAGCATCGGCTGCGGAGCTACTACTGTACACCCTTCTAGATAATGACCGTGTCGTCAGTGTGCTTGGCACGAGCACATTTGGTAAGGGTGTATACCAGCATGAGAGAGTGTTTCAAAGCTTCGGTAAGCTGCAAGTGACTGCAGGAGTACTCCTCCGTCCAAACATGGAGCAGTGGCACAACGTACCGTACGAACCGTCTCACCGTCTCGACTTTGACTCTATCGACGAGGATGACGTACTGTTGGAAGCATGGAGACTACTCGCTCCACACGCACAAAAGGGAGATCACCTCGGTACGTATAGGCTGACTGACATAGCGTTTCAGTAGTGTGCCATACATCTTACAAACACGCTGCCGTTCGGCAGCGTGTATTTTTGATTTTGAATTCTACTTTATCTTTGAGCGTCGAAGGAATGGCGGTATACCCCACTCAGCATCATCATCTAGGTCGGTATCGTCAGTGTCGCCACTGGACTTTTTCGTGGTCACCGCATCCTTGCGTGCTGGACGAACATCTGACTCGATCTTAGGTTTTGTACTAGTTGGTCGATGTGTATTCGCCTCGCGGACTTCAGCAACCGCATTGTGTATCTGTCCGGGTGTGAGCTCTTCCTTGGGCGTGCTCGGAATATTGTTTTCTATGGAGAATAAGCTCGAGGATACTCGTGTCAATTCATCATCCGCAAAGCCAGTGGCGATGACTGTCACCTTGACCTCGTCCTTCTTTAACTTCTCATCCCTGAACGCTCCAAAGATAACCCTCGCGTTCGGATCTATGGATTCAGTGATGATGCGAGCTGCATCTTGTATCTCGAGCATCCCAAGATCCTCGCCACCAGCTATGGCAAACAACACACCTCGTGCGCCTGAAATTGACACTTCGAGCAACGGTGAGTTGATGGCCTTCTGGGCCGCCTCCTCGGCACGCTTTTCGCCTGAGGCCATCCCTATGCCCATAAGAGCTGAGCCAGCAGAGCGCATAACCGCCTTTATGTCTGCAAAGTCTACGTTGACGATTCCAGGCGTGATGATGAGGTCTGAAATACCCTCCACCGCCTGGCGTAGCACGTCGTCACACAGAGCAAACGCGTTCATGACACTTGTGTCCCTGTCTACTATTGCAAGCAGTCGATCATTTGGAATGATTATAATTGCGTCCACCTCCTCCTTGAGCGCTGTGATACCTTCCTCAGCAGCACGCATACGCTGCTGCCCCTCAAACGAGAACGGTTTAGTGACGATGCCGACCGTGAGTGCGCCGGCTTCCTTGGCAAGCTTTGCAATAACAGGAGCAGCGCCCGTACCCGTACCTCCACCCATACCGCCTGCAATGAAGACCATGTCTGAGTCTCGTAGTGTTTCGAGCACTTCCTCTTGTGTTTCTTCAGCAGCGCGTTTTCCGGAGCTAGCATCTCCGCCCGCCCCAAGACCACGAGTCAGGTTCTTACCTATATGCACCTTCTTCTTCGCCTGTGAATTATGCAGGTCCTGTGCATCTGTGTTTACAGCTATAAACTCTACCCCCTTAACATTTGAATTGATCATGTGGTTGATGGCATTACAGCCAGAACCACCTATTCCAATAACACGAATTCGTGCGAATGACTCAACATCTGATTGTACTTGTGGCATAGACGAGCGTGTGGTTACAATGAGGCCATCATAGCAGAGTCAGCGACTAACGTAACTGTTGACACGAAGGCAGCTTTGTTCCAGAGGGAACATAGCAAAATACACGTTTTAAAATAGAGCTTTACGGGAGAAATTGTTTTAGCCAACCAACAACACCCTGAGCACTTTCCTTCAACGAGGAAAAATTACTTGACTCAACATCGTTTGTAAGGCCCCAAATACAGAGACCATACGCAACCGCCCACGTAGAATCCTTAATCTTGGACGAGTCGGGTACATGCAGAGTTGCACGACGAGAGGGAAGTTTCAGCGTAGCGCGAGCGATATCCTCTATGGTGGTGATGCCTGAGCCACCTCCTGAAAGTACAATACCTGCAGGTAGGAGACCATTCTTACCTAAGCGTTTGAGGTGAACATCAAGTAGTTTAAATATGTCAGCAATGCGGCTTGCGATAATGTCGTCAAGTCGCCGTTTGTTTGTAGCAGCATCGACGAGTGCCCCCCGCTTAGCTTGCTCAGCGTCGTCCAGTGAAATTTGCAGACCCAAGGCAATGTCATGAGTGATATCTGTACTACCGACAGGGAACACTTTCACAGAAATCGGTGTATCATTCTCAAAGACCACTATAGACAATGTCTCTGCACCGATGTTTGCTAATACCACACCAGCTATCTTCTGTGCTTTGGTGAGGGTGACAAAACTCCCTGCGAGCGGACTTGCCATCACGTCTATGACAGATATACCGACATCCTCCACTGCAGCAATAAGGTCATTCAGGTGTTGTTCGAGCGCAGTGATGAAGAGGGAATCTACTTCCAACTTGGTACCCTGCATGCCCAGCGGCCTACCCATGAGACGTTCACCATCAAGACGATAGGCAAGAGGTATGGCATGTATTACCTTTCTATTAACTAACCGCTGACTGATCTTTCGCTCCGACTCTTCCAATACATTCTTCACATCCAACTCGGTAACCTCATTGTCGGCACGTGATACGACGAGCTCAGCGCGAGACCTGTACTCCTCTAATCCGACGCCGCCAATGGACAGGTACGCTCTACGTATGGCGATGCCCGATGACTTTTCTGCCTGAGTGATGGCAACTTGCAGCATGCGGGCAATGTCGTTCCTGCTGATAACGTAGCCGTGCCGTATACCACGGGACTGTGCAAATCCCGTGCCGATGATCTTCGTGCGTTGGTCCTTTGAGGATTGCTCCGCAACGACCACTTTTATCTGGTACGTACCAACATCTATACCGACTGCAATTTTGCGGGACATGAACTGTATGTTGAGAATTGCCACCATGTCACAAGGCGCTGCGTATGTCGCAGCATACTCATGTGTGCATGAAGGGGGCTGTATCAGCGGATGTTGAAAGCAGCTAGGAGCTTTTCTTCCGCTTGTTCCATTGTACTACCGTGTGTATGGCCTTTCAAATGCAGAGCTGCGTGTACTAACAAGTATTTTCCATGACCTGCCGGGCTTAGCCCAAAACGCGACGCTTCACGCTTGATCTTGGGAACGTTGAGAAATACCTCGCCCGAGGTTCGCGACAGCGGGAATGAGAGTACATTAGCCGGCACATCCTTGTGTCGATGTCTTTTATTGAGCGTACGTGCCCTCTTGTCTCCGATGAGCACAAGAGACATACGATACTTCGTTCCCAGTATGGTTTGTACTATGGTTTCATATCCAGCCGTACTCCAGGGACTACGTATGGTTCGTGCCACCTCGATCGTGGACACCTTGGACATATACAGATTAGCGTCGACGCTTGGTCGGCATTTCACGCCCTTCTTTGTAGAGCCTGGTGTACTTTGCCGTACGTTCGATTCGAGTCAAAGCGTCTTTCTTTGTGGAAGCAGCAGATGACTTGCGTTTAAAGTACCGCATTCCACGAACGTGGCGCACGATACCGGAGCTCTGCATACGGCGAGTATATCGGCGCATCAAGCCACCAATATTTTCGTTACCGTGACGCTGTACTTCTACATTTATCATGGGGGGCATCGTACCACAGCGTACGCCGCGGTACAAGCATTATCGGACAGCAAGTCCTCTAAACACTGAGGGAAGTTCAGAAATACGAACGGTCTTTTGAGAGCGGTCCTCGGCGTTTCTGAGGAGCACTACGCCATCTCTGGCTTCGCGCTGTCCCATGATAATAATATACTTTGTCTTTTGAGCTTCGGCATATGCCATCTGTTCTGAGAATCTCTCATAGTGAAGGCACTGTTCAATTGGGATTTTCTCACGCCGGAACGTCTCGACTATCGCGATGCTTTGGATACGGGCCTCACGTCCAATGTGTACGAGGCACGCATTGGGCTTCCGCCTCCTTGGTCTGCCCACTTTAGAGCGCTGGTCCTTTGTTCGAGCCGCGATAACTATACCTGTTGAAGGAACGCTACCGCGTACGTACGGTCGGGTCAGTTCATCGTAGCGACCTCCACGCGCGAGCGTTTCCCCCAGCCCATCGTCCGCGTCAGGGTCTTCCTCACGGATCTCAGATAACGTATGCGAGTACGCCTGGTGGTCTGCGTACAGACGGTCATCAAGCTCGAACGAGATGCCGGTATGCTCAAGTAATTCAAGCACCTCCTTAAAGTGCCGTCTGCTTGGAGTAGTAAGAAACTCAAGGGGGCTCGGCAGGTCATGAGTGATCTCATTACGTTCGGTGTACAGCTCGCTGATGAGCCTGCCGGTATCCGAGCGAAGAAGTGCGGCTTGTGCAGCGTTCAGGTCGGCGGCACGAGCACGCAGCTGAGCGGTAATCTCACGTATAAAACGTGCGGAGCTATCCTTGTCACCGATGCTATTGACAGCGACACGTAGACGTTTGACTCCAAGCTCCTCCAAAATGCTTGTTGCGCTCTTCAGCAGCACGATCTCAGCAAGGGGATCGCTTGTTCCAACTGCATTGAGTGACATTGTGCTTATACGGACACTCGGTTTTGACGGATGATTTACAAGTGACGGTGTATAGAACATCAGTGGCTGTTTCTTCTTGAGCTCGACCGTTTCGTTGCACTTCTCAAGTACGGCCTTGAGTATATGTTGTTCGAAATGACGCCCGGCACTTTTTTGTCGTTCCAGTTCAAGTACGCTGGTGCCTCGCTTTGTCGCTTCCGCTCGCAAGTCATCAATGTTTCGAAAGCCATAATGTTCAGCAACGTTCACTGCTCGCTTGAAAAATGTTTCCGTAGTCGTTGGTAGCATTTTCATAGGCTAGTACGTGATGTCGTTAAAGGTGTCCGACACATCATATACATACTCACCTGGATACATGGCGAAGTCTCGGGGAGGCAGAAGTCGAAGGAACGCTCTCCCCACTATGTTGTCGCGCGGCACGGGACCCCACATCCGCGAATCTGAACTCTTGCCTCTATTATCTCCCATAACAAAATATTCATTGCCAGAGAGGGTAATGGATAGGTGGTCGTCGGTACGATCGGCTTCGAGGTACGGTTCAGCCAGATCAAACTCCTCACCTGTAGCAGGGTCAACGATGGTCGTGTACCCGTTCGACAACTCCACGACCTCACCAGGAAGACCTATGATACGCTTGATGAAATACTTGGACGGGTCGTTCGGGAAACGAAAAATGATCACGTCGCCACGCTCGGGCGGGTGAAAACGGTACGTCACCTGGTCAACTATCAAGTATTCACCTGTTGCAAATGTTGGATCCATGGAAGCGCCGCTCACGATAAACGGCTGTGCGACAAAAATGCGGAAGGGGACAACGATAACCAGTGCGAGAATTGCGAACTTGAAGACCTCTACAAAGAAGCCGTCGTTCTGTACCGCGGGGGGCTCTCGATGCTCATTTCCATGTGGACCACCGTCAGTACCACCAAGTGGTACGGAACTGTCCGAATGTGTCGATCGTGGTTTGATGGTAAGGGGCTCCATGGCGTTGCGCGTAGTATACCAGAAAAGTTCTCTTGCAAACAAAAAAAATAAAATGCAGTACAAAAATATGCACCGCGATAGGATAGACATCAAAATTTCACAGGGAACTTCACAGCATCCTTTCGACCTTGCATGTGCTATCGTATACTGCTCTCATGGAGTACGTAATAGTTGGTCTGGGCAATCCAGGTGAAGAGTACGAAAACACACGTCACAATGTCGGTCGAATGGTGGTACAAGAAATCGCGCACCGACTGAGTGCGAGTGAGTGGCGCACTGACAAAAAACTACACGCTCAGATAGCACACGCTGGTACGGAGGATGGTAAGGAGACCACGTTAGTGCTCCCCGACAACTACATGAACCGTTCTGGGGGTTCTGTAGCGCCGCTGGTGAAAAATCGAACGCAAAACGAACATCTTATAGTGGTACATGATGATATTGACCTGCCCATAGGCACGCTACGTATTGTATTTGACAGGGGAGCAGGCGGGCACCGCGGTGTCGAATCTATAGTGCGCGCGTTGAAGACGCGTGCCTTTGTTCGTGTGCGCGTGGGTGTGGTTCCCACAACCCCCACAGGAAAAATGCGTAAGCCGCGCGGTGAAGGACACGTCCACAATTTTATCTTGCAGCAGCTTAGCAAAAGAGACACAGAACGTATACAGAGGGTAGTCAAGCGCGCCGCAGAAGCTGTGTTGGTACTGCTTCAACATGGACGTACGCACGCCACGCAAAAGTACAATGCCACAGTGGATATCACAACTCTTGAAGAGTAGTGTACGGCATGCGCGTCGGGTGATGGAACGTACACTTTTTTCATCCGGGAAGATGTGCGATACTACAAACCTATGACCAAAAACACAAAAGGTATCGTACTGACGATTGCCATTACACTTGTACTGTTTATTGGAGCCGCGCTCTTGTTCCGTGGAAGTGGCACGACCGCATCTACAGTCGCGCAGGATCAGCTTGCGCAGTGCATGGCCGAAAGTGGTGCGAAGTTCTATGGTGCGTTCTGGTGTCCACATTGCCAAGATCAAAAGGCAGCGTTCGGCAACACTGAGTATCTTCCGTACGTGGAGTGTTCAACGCCCGATGGCCAGGGGCAGACGGAAGAGTGCATGAACGCAGGTATACAAAGCTACCCGACATGGGAGTTTGGAAACGGGCAGCGTGTTACCGGCAACATAGCTCTTGCAAGCCTAGCCGAGATTACCGGATGCTCGTACACGGAGCCAGGTACGAGTAACGAGTAGTCCTATGGGTGCTACTGCGGCAACGCTTACATATCTCTTCGCGGTTGGAGCCACGCTATTGGCACTTCTGCTATTCATCGTCGTCCTTACCCGCCTCGCAACCGGTGTGTGGCTGCCAGCGAGTGTTCAACCCCATGTAGAACGCTACGGTTTATGGGCGATAGCGGGACTCGCAATCGCCTCTTTTATCCTGTCGCTCTGGTATTCGGAGATCGTTGGCTTCCCCCCGTGTACGCTGTGCTGGTTCGCACGCACCATGATGTATCCACTTGCGGTGATAGGCATTGTTGCAGCGTGGCGCAACGACAGAACGGCATGGCCATACATACTGTCACTTGCCATGCTGGGACTTGTTATTACTGGGTATCATCACTTGTATCAGATAGGTTTTGTGTCCGGAGACCTCTGTACGGCGTTCAGGAACGGTGGAGAGTGTGCAAAACGTTACGTCTATGAGTTCAACTTGATGACACTGCCACTGATGGGTTTTGTCGTATTTGCTGCTATTGCACTGCTAGCGTGGCTTACCCGAAAGGGCTGATCATGACCGCTATCTCTTTTGATATTTTGGCTCGGTCGAAGACGTCGCGAGCGCGTGCAGGTGTCATCCATACGATGCACGGGGACATCGAGACGCCAGCGTTTGTTGCGGTCGGAACCAAAGCCACCGTAAAAGGCGTTTCAGTACCGCAGCTGCGTGAAACCGGAGTTCAGACACTCATAGCTAACACCTATCACCTACACATACAACCGGGGAGCTACAGAGTGGCGCGTGCTGGTGGTCTGCACAGTTTTATGGGATGGGACGGGCCCATCCTGACCGACTCGGGTGGTTTCCAGGTATTCTCACTCGGGGCGGCGTACGGAAAGTCTGTCTCTAAGGTCACACGTGATGATCTGAACGAGGCAACCACTACGGCCAGCGTGTATGATCCCGATGTAGCCAGCCAGCATGGAAAACTTGCGGTCATCGATGAAGAAGGTGTGAGCTTCACGAGTCACATTGACGGGTCACTCCATCGCTTCACTCCGGAGCGGTCAGTTGAAATTCAGCACGAGTTGGGCGCCGATATTTTTTTTGCGTTTGATGAGTGTACCGCTGCCGAAGCGGATCACTCGTATCAGCGTGAGGCCATGGAGCGAACGCATCGCTGGGCCGAACGTAGCTTGAAAGCACATAGGCAGAACATTGAGGCGCAAACTACGCAGGGCATTTTCGGTATCGTACAGGGTGGACGGTACGAAGACCTAAGGCGCAAGAGTGCCAGGACTCTCTCCGGTATGGAGTTTGACGGCTATGGCATTGGTGGTAGTTATGAAAAGCGTGATCTCGATACAGCGGTTGGTTGGGTGACTGAAATATTGCCGGAAGATAAACCTCGTCACCTGCTGGGTATCGGTGAACCTGAGGACATACTGCAGGGAATCGAGCGGGGTATAGACCTCTTTGACTGTGTACAGCCCACACGCCTAGCACGCACGGGTACGGTGTACGGTCCTGGAGGTAGAAAGTTCATGATAACAGCAGCGACACACGGCGGCGAGAACGAACCGATTGATAAAAATTGTTCCTGCAGTACGTGTCACACGTACACACGTTCCTACGTACATCATTTGTTCAAATCGCATGAAATGCTTGGGGCAACACTTGCCAGCATTCACAACCTACATTTTCTCGTTTCGCTTGTTGAGAAGGAGCGCACAAAAATTTTGGCGTAGCGATGCTCCTCGAATATTCTTGTGGGCGAAGACGGTACATGTCTCGGTTTGCCAAATACGCTGTCGTGATATAGTGTTTTGAAGCTCATGTCAACAGCAACCTCACATAAGTTCGTGCTTCGCTCAAAGTACGAACCTGCAGGCGACCAGCCTGAGGCCATTACGGCGCTTACAGACGGTGTACGTCGCGGTGAGCGACATCAGACGCTCCTCGGTGCGACCGGTACCGGTAAGACATTTACGGTGGCCAACGTGATCAAACAGATACAGAAGCCGACGCTGGTGATCGCGCACAATAAGACACTCGCAGCACAGCTCGCCCAGGAGTATCGGGAGTTCTTCCCAGAGAATGCGGTGCACTACTTCGTTTCGTACTACGACTTCTATCAGCCGGAAGCCTACATGCCGGTGACCGACACCTACATAGAGAAGGAGGCCATGATCAACGAAGAGATCGAGCGCTTGCGTCATGCAAGTACGCAGGCACTGCTGACGCGCAAGGACGTGATTATCGTGGCATCTGTGTCATGCATATATGGTCTCGGTAGCCCCGAGGAGTACGAGAAGGTGCACCTGAAGCTCTCGGTGCACGGCACGCGCACACGTGCAGAGCTGGTGCGAGAGTTGGTGCGCATACACTTCCGCCGCACGGGGGCAGACCTCGCGCCAGGGCTCTTTCGTGCACGCGGCGGCAAGGTGGAGGTGATGCCGGTGAATGAACGGACGGTCTATCGCATACACTTCAACGGCGACCAAATGGTACGTATCGAGGAGCTCGACGCCATCACGCGAGAGATACAGCATGAGCATGAGACGGTGTTCATCTTTCCTGCGCGGCATTTCATCACCCCTGAGAATGAACGTAAGCGTGCGATACGCGATATCAAGGACGAGCTCGCTGCGCGACTTACGACCTTAGAGCAGCAGAGCAAGGTATTGGAACATGAGCGCTTGAAGCGCCGCACCAACCATGACGTGGCACTCATACGCGAGGTGGGCTACTGCAACGGCATTGAGAACTACTCACGACACTTTGATGGACGTGCCGAAGGCGAACCACCGAGCACGTTGCTCTCATACTTCCCGCACAAAGCGAATGGTTCTCCCGACTTTCTGACCGTCATTGACGAGTCTCACGTGACGGTTCCGCAGCTCGCTGGGATGTATGCAGGAGACCGCTCACGAAAGAAGACACTGGTGGAGCATGGTTTCCGTCTGCCGTCGGCCCTCGACAACCGACCACTCCGGTTCGAGGAGTTCG
>CAMYLP010000015.1 GCA_947259245.1 uncultured Patescibacteria group bacterium | reverse complement strand
GTCGACCTGGAGGGTGTTGTTCTGGCGGATGAGGCCGGTACCGGTCACGGAGGTGAGGTACTCATCGCTGCCGAGGAGGAAGCCCGTCGTTGCGAGGTACGGCAGCGTGGAGGTGGCGTCGGTTGCGGTTGCGGTCACGGTGTCTGCAGTGATGTTCCCTGCCACTTCAAGGAGTGCGCCGGTCGTCGTGGTTGCGTCACGTCCGATGATGACGACGTCGTTGGTGTCGGTGACGTAGATCGCGAGCTCGTCGGTGGTCGTACTCCAGACATTGCTTGCTGCCCCTGCACCGTCGTCGATACCGCAGGAGAAGAGACCGGTTGCTGCGTCATAGAGGACGACGTCTGCAACGTCGGTACATGACGCGAGACCGTTCTGGAAGAACTGGTTCACACGAACGGCAGTCGTTGAGGCATACGTTGCTTCAAGGCCTGCAGCGAAGGTCGAGGTTGCGGTGGTGCTTGAGACACTGAGGAGTCCTGCGGTGAGGGTGTCACTCGTGGTGGCATAGGAGAGACCGGTCGTGGTGTAGAGACCGTCGGGGCCTTGGACGAGGAGTTCGCCTGTCGTAAAGGTACTTGGGGTGTCAGAGAGACCAAGGAAGGTACCGTCACCGAGGCCGAGTGAGGAGACCGTGTCGGTGGCCCAACTTGAGCCGTTCCAGGAGAGGATGTCACCTGCGATACTGCCAGAGACGTTTGGAATGCTTGAGGATGCCGCTATATATATAGACGCAGCACTCGTTGCCCGTGCGTCGGTGAAGTAGAGGTTGGTACCGCCCTCAGAGAGTGCGTCGGTCGTGGTGCCCGCAAGGTCAATGGCAAAGAGTGCGGTCGCGTAGTAGCGGTTGGTACTGCCTTCGGTCAAGGCGTCTGTCGTCGTTGCGTACCAGTCGGCGAGGGAGAAGAAGACCGTGTCGTCGTTCTGGCGGATGAGGCCGGTACCGGTGAGGCTCGTGTAGTACTCGGTCGCGCCGAGGAGGAAGCCCGTCGTTGCGAGGTATGGGAGGGTGGAGGTGGCGGCGCTTGAACTTGCAACAAAGTAGTCACTCCTCGTCTCGCCGTACACTTCGAGCTTGGCGTCGCTTGAGGTGGCGCTTGCACCGATGATGACAACGTCACTCGAGTCGACGACGTAGATCGCGAGTGAGTCAGAGGTCGTCGCCCAGACGTTCGAGGCCGCCCCCGCTCCGGCGTCGACACCGCAGGAGAACGTACCGGTCGTCGCGTTGTACAGTACCTTGTCGTTGGCGTCGGTACAGTTGCTCGTGAAGGAGTTCTGGAAGAAGGCGTTCACCCGTGAGACGGTGGTGCTCGCGTACTCGGCAGTGAGCCCCGCGGCGAAGGTGCTCGTCGCCGTGGTGGTGCTGATGGTGAGCGAGGATGCCGAGAGGATACCGTTGAGGTACGTGAGGGAGTCAACGTCGGTGACGCCGGTCGCACTCTCAAAGAGGATGCGGCCCGTGTTGTATGCAGCGATGGTGTCAGAGAGGCCGAGGAAGGTGTTGTCGCCGAGGCCGAGCTCTCCGGAGGTGGCGAAACGGTACCCGCCTGCCCCGTCGCCGATGAGGATGTCGTCGAGTGCCGGTGCCGTACTGGTGCCGGTACCGCCGCGGGTGACCGCAAGCGTGCCGGTCGTGTCAGAAAGGGCGATGCCGAGCGTGGAGGTCGAGGTCGTCGCCCAGCCGGTGCCGTCCCAGTAGAGGAGTTCACCGTATGCAGAGCCCTGTATGGATGGAATGGATGAGGAGGAGGAGATGTACGTGGCGGCGGCCGAGGTGGCACGTGCATCGGTGAAGTAGAGGTTCACGCTTCCCTCAGCAAGGTCGTCGGTGTCGCCGACGAGGTCAGAAACGGCGATGTTCAGGGTATTGGTCGCTATGTCTGTCCATTGACTGCCATCCCAGTACAACAGGTCGCCGAGGGTCTCGGTGATGGCACTGTCGACGTCGGTGAGCTCTTCGAGACTTGAGGCAAGGCCGAGTGAGGAGGTGGCGCTCGTCGCCCAGCTCGAGCCATTCCACGTGAGCATGTCACCGAGGATGGTGCCTTCGATACTCGGGATGGCGCTTGAGGCGGTGATGTACGTGGCGGCGGCACTCGTTGCACGTGCGTCGGTGAAGTAGAGGTTGGTACCGCCCTCAGAGAGTGCGTCGGTCGTGGTGCCCGCAAGGTCAATCGCAAAGAGTGCGGTCGCGTAGTAGCGGTTGGTGCTGCCTTCGGTCAAGGCGTTCTGGCGGATGAGGCCGGTACCGGTGAGGCTCGTGTAGTACTCGGTCGCGCCGAGGAGGAAGCCCGTCGTTGCGAGGTATGGGAGGGTGGAGGTGGCCGTGGTACTCGTTGCCGTTATGTATGGGGCGGTAAGACCATTGGAGAAAGTCCACGCACCTGTTATGTTCTCCGACGTAGAACTGCGCGTAATGCCAGAATTCGCATAATCGATAGATATGATAGTAGTGCTCGCGCCCGATAGGACAACATCAAAATCTGTACCATCATAATCTTGTGCAACAGCACCAGCGAGCACTAGTACACCCCCTTCATAGATGTCCACTACGCCACCTGCACCACCTCCCTGGTCGACACCGCAGAAAAACTTGCCAGTCGTTGAGCTGTATAAGAGCGTGCCAGCTTCAGCACTACAGTCAGCAAGCGTGTCTTGAAAAAATCCACCAGAAACCTGCAGGTCAGTAGTTGACGCTGTCCCAGCTATGGTAACAACACCGTCGGCGCCAATGCTGATCGAAGACGTTCCAACTACCGTTGTGCCGTCCGTTGCATAATATGTAATCTGACCGATAGTCCCCGCGGTAACTTCACCCGCACCCTGTATGATGGTTGTGCCTCCACCACCACCGCCACTTCTCGCTCGTATAACGGGGTTCTGTGGGTCAGTCCAATCAATGGAAATATTGCGACCCTCAGTGATCCCATACAAGAGGTTCGAACCATACACTGACCCGCCTCCAGCATTTACGTCAGCGCCACGGGTCACGATACCGCCCAGTGCAGCCAACTCACCGGTGGTAGTTGCCGCCCCATCAACAACTGCCGTTCCACCCACGAACAGATTGTTTGTAACAGACGTGCTGCCACCAACCTCCATGTCCTGACCAACTGTCGCGCTGTTCGTTACCGAAAGTGTCCCAAAATTGCCCTGCGAACCAGACACAGAGCCGCCAAACACACCACTGCCGCTAACGGTTAGTCCACCGTCCACTGTAGCGTCTCCTGTAATATCCGCACTTCCAATCACATCCAGATCATTGCGAACTAAAACATTACTGCCGATGCGTAACAGTCTCTGGTCACTTGTTGTCGAGTTTCTTGTCTGCGTCAAGAGGAGAGGTGTGTAATCGAGGGGTTCGCCATTGTCATCTGCACGACGTTCGCTGACTCTGTCAATGTTGTTCACTGCTGGACCTTCTGTTGTGCGCGTTTCAGTGATTCTGTCTTCTGTCTCAAAATTAAACAGAGACGCAAAAAATCCAGTCAGCGTTGCCCAGACACCTGCCACTTGTGGGTTATCGCTAGACTCCTCCACGCCGCCTGCGTTAACATCTGATCCTTGCTGTAGTTCATACGTGCCCGATGGCTCTTCTGTCTGTGCAACAATCCCAAGCGTAGTAAGTACCCTACTTGTGCTTCCTTCAACTGCGTCCCGTGCAACACCAAACCATCCAGCGTTTGAAAAACTCGCTCCGGAAATAAGTGCAACGAGTAGTGCTGCAGTAGCTACATGCAGAGTGCGGCTCGTGGACACTAACGCTCTTATCTTATGTGTACCACTCCAGGCGCTATTAGGTGCGTTAGTGTGTAGCGACCTTGATGTCTTTGCACGGACGGCTGCAGCATGATCTTCATTTGTTACTAATTCTTGGTACTCAGATCTTCTCCTTGCTGCCAGTGTTTGTCTTTGCTCATCCTTTTTGTGTGCAGTTTGTGTGATGTGTTCTTGAAGTGAAGCTAGGTTTACGTACCAGACTCCATTCACTTTCCTGCCCTCTACCTCTCCGGTTCTACAGAGACGTGACACGTAGTCAGCAACAAGGCCTACACTTGCGGCAGCTTGTTTGGACGGTACCCACGAATCGGTTGGCACTTTCGGTTCGTGCATGTAGGCAAATTGACTATTAGGTAATTACCCATTTCTGCTGTAACTGGTTGCTAGGGGGCAGCATAAAATGTTAATTACATTATACGCTCTGCTAACGTACATTCGCTGTTCGCACACTCTAAATGTGTGGATAAGAGACGATAACATGACACTTTCAGATCGCGCTCGTAACATGCCCGAGAATCGTAACTTTCATGGTGCAACACTACCCAATAGTGTTTCAAAAACTAGCCACACGTCATACGGTGATGCCACCATGTAATAGGATGACCTGGGCAGCATGTTGAGTTATTTTGCTAGTGCAACAGAATCAGTTCCCTGCAAGACACGATACGACATAGCAATATAAACATATCTCGCTTAACCGATATTATGCTATGTCGACGTATATTCTCGCCTCGTTATTTTGCACATGCACTACCGCCTGTCTAAACTTGTACATCTTATCTTTTTGCCCTTGTATGTGTACTACGATCGGATGACCCTGAACAAGACTAAGAAAATTGGCGTGCAGCGGCAGAATGTCAAATGGTCCTGATGAATTTACGGACGATACACCAGTGGCATCCCCCTCCCATACGACTTGTGAGGCCTTACTGATTCGTACGTGTATTTGTGGATCACTCATGTTTACTAGTGCATCGTGTCGAGTCCTCCGATGTACAGTAGAGCGTTCGCTGGAGTGTTGTCATGTTTTCCGTCCAGTATTTGTCTTATATCTCGTATGGTGGTCGTTCGTGGGACGAACTCTCCCTTTCTCCCTGTTTGCACTTCAGCAGTATAAAATGGCTGCGTAAGGTAATTCAATATTTTTTGTCCTCGGTCGTAGATTGTCCGGTTGTCGGAGCTTAATTCATCTTCCCCTACTATCGCTACTATGCGCGTCAGTCTTTCGTGCTTATGTAGGATATCTACCGCCTCTGTTACAGCCCCGTAGTGTTCTTTCCCGATAATTCGTTCATTCAGCAGAGCGCTTCTACTACGAGTATAGTCTACTGCAGGAAGTCTTCCCTGCTGTGCTATGTGACGATTCAAGATGACCACGGAGTCAACGTGCGGTACTGTCACTGCGACGCTAGGGTCAGAGAGCTCATCTGCGGGCAGGTACATGGTCTGTACGGACGTGACAGTGTTTGAAGCCGTACTCTTTAAGCGGCTTTCAAATGCCGATATCTCAGATTGCAGAGTCGGCTGATACCCGAACTCTGAGGGTATTTCACTTGCCAGTGTTGACAGTTCACTACCCGCTTGTAGGAATCGATACACGTTGTCGACGAAGAACAGTACATCTTGCTGTTCTTCGTCACGAAAGTATTCAGCAAGTGCTGTTGCCGACCATGCAGTCCGGAAGCGCATGGCAGCATTGCGGTGAATGTTTCCGAGAACCATAACAACGCGTTCAAGGTACCCATGCTTTTCGAGCCACTCCCATAGCTCATGCCCTTCACGTGTTCGTTCGCCAATACCGGCGAATATCGATGTACCTTGATGCTGTTTCAAGAGACCCTGGAGCATTTCAGTCATCAACACCGTCTTGCCTACACCAGCCCCACCAACAAGAAGTAGTTTGCCACCCGCCTGCATTGGGGTAAAGAAGTCGATGGCTTTAATGCCTGTCTCGATGAGCGTGCGCTCTGTTCGCTGGTCGAACGTAGAGGTTGTACCCTTTCCGTGAATGGACCTCCACGACTGTGCTTCAATGGCACCTTTCCCATCCTCAGGATTACCGAAGAGATCCATTGCACGGCCAAGTACCCCGCGTCCGATAGGTACCGTGATTTCCTGACCTGTTGATAGTATCCGATCTCCCCGAGAAATCAGCCGATTGTTGCCAAGCAATAGACATCGTAAAATTCTGTCATTTTCGTATGCGTACGCCTCAAGTCGTACGGTTGCATCTTTCTCTGCAAAGAGCAGCTCCCGCAATGGTGGGCGGTACTCACCGTCGCATACCAGTGTCAGTACCTGCCCCTGTAGGTCACGAATGCGACCTACTGGACGATATGTTGTACGTTTTTCTTGTGCCATTGTATGTAGCCTACTAATGTCTCTAACATCTGCCTGCTTGCTAAGCTTGTGTACATGCGCCGCAAAGTTCGACCCTCCTCAACGAGAAGACCATCGGCGTTTTGTTCTGCACTATCCATTTTTACCAGACGAGCTGAAACTCGCGAGAGCTCCGTCTCCAAAAGAATCCGCTCAAACAGGGCTGCCCGTACCTGCATACTGAAGAACGTTATCATCTCATCAATGTCTGGTTCTAGTAAAAACTGAATGTCTTCATCTTTGGATCGGGTTTCCTCTGCAGGTTCTGGTGGCCGGAATGAGATGTCCACCATGGCTGCTTGTTGCGAGAAAACACTCACGAACCGCGGATAGAACACGAACACGCGATCGTATGGGGCAACATGTTTTATGAAACTCCTTGTTTCTTCTTCTGTGGGCATATCATTCTTGAATGATAGGTAGTTCAACACCTCGCGTTTCTTACGGTGCGCCATCCACGCATTTCGACCTGTGTCGCCAATGACAAGACAGTGGTCCTGTGTCCCCGTCTTGTTTTTAAACAGGTGCATGATATTGCGATTCAGTGCTCCATAGAAATGACGGTTTGTCGTATAAGCAACGTACAGTGACCGTGGCTCACGTTTTTTCTCCTGATCTTCTCGTTGCTGCGCTAGTCGCCATACAATTTGGTACAGTTCAATAAGCTCATTGTAAAACATGTTATTGGTGCCAAACTTTTGCATCAGCCCGCCTAGTTCAATAGCACTGATGTCGCGTAACGTTCCTGAGATATACCGTGCAACGGCAATGTCCTCAATGTGTTGCTTTTGTTCTTTTACTTGTGACATACTTTTTCAATTTCTGGCAGCTTTTTTTCTAGCGCGTTGAGGAAGTCTGTGAAATTTTCTTCCGTATGTACCTTGTCCATTAACGGTGCGAAAGATTGTGACTGGAGCACAGTGATGATGGCATCCCTGTTGGTCCGAAAAAACTTAGCATCACGATTGTTACTAAAACTAGTGAATATAAGCGATAGTAGTACTGTTTGTAGTTCAGGCGTCAGCCGGTCACCCTCGTCCTGATCGAGCAACATTCGCACTGTGGCTCCCATTGCCAACACCACCTGAGATGCTTCGCTCAACTCGCTACCGAACTGTACAAACCGCTCCTGTTCCTTTGCATCAGCGAGGAGGGTCGCGATGCTTGTCGAGACATGCTTCTGTAGCATGCTGTGTGTGTGCTTACCAACACGTGTTACAGACTCTTCTTCATGGATAGGCGGAAATACCCCCTGTGCGTGTAGCTCACTTGAAAACTGTAGATGACCATCCGTGGTACCCATGATGTTGGTCATGATAAGGTCTGTTGTTGCTTCGATGTCAGTTTGTAGTATGGGCAACAGAGTAATTGAGCCACCATTGCGAAAACTACCAGCGCGCTCAATCAGGTGGGCCTGTTGGTAAAAGATGTCGCCCGGGTAACTCTCTCTTCCGGGTAACCTGCCCTCTAACAGCGCGCGTTCTCGCAGGTACTTGGCATGCGTGTACAGGTCATCGAGTATAAGAATGACATTGTTGCCTTGTTCAGAAAACCACTCTGCCATGTAGACTGCTACTGCCGGTGCTATTGTGTTAAGTGGGGCTCCATCATCCGGTGTGCTTGCCAGAATAAATGTATTGTTCTTAGCTTCAGTCTCAAATAGCGCATCCGCTAAACGCCGAACTGCCGCAGCTGACTTTCCGATTGCAGCATATATACAAATAGTTTTTGAACCCATTTGATTGCTGATCACTTCACGACAAAATGCGTCTGTGCCGCTCTGTGGAGGCCCCATGAGTAGCTGCCGCTGCCCCCTACCGATCGGCAATACCGTGTCTACCATCGCATATCCTGTCAGAAGTTGGTCTGTGATCGGGGCCCTTCGCGCCAGATCACCCGCTTCGCGCTCCAGGATGAGTGGCGCGTTTTTTGGAGGCAGTGCACCTCTACCATCGATTGGATCGCCGAGCGCGTTTACCACACGTCCCATTAAAAAGTTGCCTACGGCGAGTTGGTCTTGTTGGTGGTGGAGTTGGAACTGTTGGCCCGGTCTCACTTCTTTGAGATCGAGCAACATTACTTCCACAGCATCGTGTGAAAGACCTGTCACTAACGCACGTAAACCATCCTCATTATGGATGATGTCATGTACGTGCGCTGACGGTATTCCCTCGATCGATGCAAGGTAGTGTTTGGTTGCGCGCACCAACCCTATTTCTTTCTTAAGAAGCGGATGTCTCATGCATGTGAGTATTAAACATTTGTACTACTTCTTCGCGCTTATCTTGTATGAAATAGTGAAGTGAGAAGTCATAGTACCTGTCCTTCCACACAATACTGCACCCTCCAGTCGCACGCGGGTCGACCTTCAGGGAAACTAGTATGTTAGGTTGCACGTTTTCACGAAACCATGTCCCGATTCGCTCAACATGCTCTGGTGGAAACCGTAGTGGTACGTACAGCACAACAGCGGGCATCGTGGTCAGTTCCTCTTGGACTGTACCAAGTGACTCGTATACGATGAGTGGTTGTATCTCGCTCTCTAAAAACTTTGCCTCCCAACTCATGAGCGACTCAAGTGTGTGTTGCTCGCATTGACCACCCAAGACTTGCTGTAACGTAGCTGTACTGCCCTCAACGAAGAGACGTTCGTTGTAGTAGGTACGCATTAAACCGAGACGTTCAACCAAATCGTCGGTCGTGTATGTGTTTCCCAACATTATGCTGATGATCTTCACTAACATATGCGTCGTGATCAGACAAAGACACCTCGTTGTTTAGCTTCCTCAAGGGACCGATATACAAGATCTGCTTGCTCCTGTAACGAGAGCTGTTTCTGCAGTGCGATTTGTGCTGTCTCTTCTATCAGGATAAGAATGCGTTCGTTGACCAAGCGCATTCTAGCTTCACGGTATTTGCCTAGCTCATGTGAGAGGCTTGCAAACTCCTGCTCGATGTTCATCCTCAACGCCTCATCCAAACCCGCGGCAACTTTTACAACCGAACGCGCTGTCTCAGTACCGATTTTCCTCATTTCCTCTCGCACAATCTCTGCGTTTTTGTCTGACTCATTGGCGGCGGCCTCTTCAAGCGCAAGCGCGAGGTGCTGTATACCTTTTTCAACATTTTCTATTTCGTGTGACAGTCGACCAAAAAGTTGGCTTGATTGCCCAGTGAAGCTGTCCATGCTGTGTTTCGCTTCGTCTGCGTTCAAGGCAACTCGCTGTTCAATGTTTTGTAGTGCTTCAACAAAACGACTGGTTGCACGCATGTGCTCTTTTTCTACACCATACGCCAACTCCTTAATCGTGCTGTCGAGCTGGTGCCGGTACGCATCGAGAAAACGCTGTACACTCTGTTGGTCCTCGTGTATCGCCTTTGTGCGCTCTACTTCCATGGACGTACGCAACTTACGCGCTTCAGCTGTTGCGTCCGCGACGATACCCAGTGCTCTCTCTTCCGCGTTTAGAATGACATTTTTTGCCTCATCCGGCGTTAGCGAAGCACGCTTTTTGGACGTTACAAAAAACAGTACGGTGGTCAGACCAACAACAATGATACCCGCTAGTACTAGTACCGTTAGAAAAAGTTGTGCTGAAACAGTAGCCATAAAGTGATATATCTTTACACGACGAGTACGTTACGGTGCGATTACTATTGCAATCCCCACTCCAAGTCCAATGCTACTAATGAGTATGATAAAGAGCGCATTCCATAACACCATGGCACGTATCTGTGAGCGCGCTAGTGGATTCCTCCCAACAGAAACGATACTTTGTTTGAAAGTGTCACCAAACCGTCTTGCGGCTATCACAACCGCACTTATTGCCACTAGTGAACCCAGCAAATAGCGCATCAATTTAAACAAATCCAACCCGCTTCGCTCCTGGAAGCGTTCCGTCACGGTGATTCCTAAGACACTCGATGACGCAAGGTAACTCGCTCCGTCCTTCGTCACATACGGACCTATGCGCAACGCAACCGGTACTGTACCCATCCGCACTTCTTTACCGCGAACTACTGATGGCGCTTGATCAAGTAGTCGCATATCCTCAAGTGCAAATCCCAACGCATATGCACCTTCGTCACGACTGATGCGCTTACCTTTCCCTTCCACAACAGACGTTGTCACCAGATCGCCCGCCCTGATCTCTCCGCCAATGTCTGTCACGTTCACCAAGGCTTCCCCATACCGCACCACAGGAACTTGTCGATCAGTGGTGGTGGTTTCGTAGATATACATGACCGGATCAGTAACGACAACTCCATACATCATTTCATCTGCTGGCAGTGCGCTTGGATGCACCGTACCAGTCTCTGCATCATACGACACCACATCTCCATTGATGACTTCTCCCTGTACTGTGACAGGTGACGCAACCGTTGTATAACTCAGCGCTTGACCGTACACAGAGGGTACATGGTATCCAAGACTGCCTCCAAGCGTAATAAGGAACAGCACCAAGACGTATCGTCCCATCATATGTCATCAGTATAGCAACGGTGGTCTCAAAATACACAGAGAACCTGTGTATAGGTCGTCTCTACGGTCTTGTGTTGATGGCGACTACGTCAGTACTGAGTAGAGCAGAATCAGTATCATCAGCACTACTAGCGTGCTGAGAACAGCTACAATCATCGTATCATGATGGGTCACAGTACGTTGTTCAGACTCTGCAATGTCATCGCTTTTAACTCTGTTGTGCTGGTCCGGTACCATATTCCTATTACGTCGTACAGATGCTTCATGTACTCCAGTCCTACGTTTTGACAGCTCTCCGTGACTGTGAACAACAACACCGTCCATAGATGTGCCGCCCATTGATCTTGAGCGCACTTGCTCCAAAAACGAACTTTTAGTTTCAACGTTTCTCGGATGGCGCGGCCTTGTATTTCTTAGCACCCGACGTCGTGGCTCCGAACGTACTGTTCTGGGGACTCGAACAGGCACATATGTGGTGTCACTTTCACTTGTGCTGCTAGTAGAATGTTCATCCGGACGCGGGTTGTCGTACATTTGCGGGGTTTCTCGCTCGTATCGAATGTCAGTGCCAACTAGCAACGCATTATTATTACTACTTGTTTTTTTGTTTAACTGAGGTAACCATTCGTTCGAATCAATGGTCCCAGTATCACTTTTGGCACCAACCACCTCTGCATAGTGAGGCGCACTATGGTCTGCCGTGTCGTGCATATCTCGTTTAGCCAAACTCTCCTCTTGATATATAGGTTTTTCGGATGCCCTCATGCTGTCGCTTCTCTGCTTCGGCTTCTTAAGTGCATGGTGCACAGACAACTTGTGTTTCCTGAGCGAATCGCTGGATACGTACCAGCTGCGTCCAATAAGCTGCGCCTCGACTTTGTTCGCTCTGCACAGCTGCCCTATGTAGTCCTTTGTATATCCATACAACTCGGCAGCGCGAGTTGATGATATAAACGTAGTATCAGCAATAGTTAGTGTCTCCTCAGCCATGTATGAAGTATACACGGCACTATGCACATCGGTCTATATACAATGTGGATAATGATCTACGGTTGAGCTATATCTCTAGTCTTCAGTCAAGGCTGTTACAAACAGCTTTCCAAGTGTGTCTGGGTTTGCTGCGCCTTTCGTCGCCTTCATACCCTGACCTATGAGGTATTGCAGTACGTTAGTTTTACCAGCTTTGTAGTCTTCGACAATGTCGGGGTGGTCTTTCAGAATTGTTTCAACAATTTCGTTTAGTTGGGCACTGTCCGATATTTGCATCAGACCCTTTGTTTTCGCTATATCTCGTGGACTGCCTCCCATTTCAAGCCACAGGGTCAGCGTGTCCTTGACTCCGCGGGAGGACAGGTCACCCTGTGAAGCAAGTTGTATCAGCTGCGCAAACTCACTGCCGTCTAAATCACTAATCATGCGTCCACGGTATGATTCACTACCAACCGTACCAAGTACGTCAGATGTTAGATAATTTGCAGCAAGAGTTTTCTCGTCATTGCTCGAGAGCTCTCTTGTCGCGCTTTCGTAAAGTCTGTTGAGTGAGATGTCGCCAACGAGCACTTCTGCAATCCCTGGTTTGAGTCCCTCTTCAACGTAGCGTTTCATTTTTTCCCAGGGTAGTTCCGGTAGCGTTGAGCGTAACTTGCTCATGGAGAACTGCGGCATCTCACTTAGCTGAAACTTCGGTACATCTGGGTCCGGGAAATACCTATAGTCGTGCGAGTCTTCCTTGATACGTTGGGAGAACGTTTTCTGCTTGTTCTCGTCCCATCCCCTGGTCTCTTGTACGAGAGTCTCACCTTTTTCCGCAATGTCCGTGTGACGCTTGATCTCGTAGGCAATCGCCTGCTCGACAGCTTTGAAACTATTAAGGTTTTTTACCTCTACCTTTGTACCGAGCGTCGTCTCCCCCTCTGGCGCAATTGAAATATTTGCTTCAATGCGCATTTCTCCTTTCTCCAGATTCGCGTGGCTTGCCTCCAAATACCGTAGTAGTAGTCTTAAATCTCGAGCAAACCGTACAGCAGTCTGTGCATCGTGAATCACAGGTTCTGTCACGAGTTCCATGAGAGGTACACCAGACCTATTAAAATCAACTGCACTGGTGTCGGTGCCATGTGAGGAGCGTGCGGTGTCTTCCTCCAAATGAATGCGTGTTATTGAAACGGGTCCTATCTTTCCACCGCTGACAAGTGGGTACTTGTACTGACTGATCTGATAGTTCTTTGGAATATCAGGGTAGAAGTAGTTCTTTCTGTCGAACTCGGTGAAATCAGCGATAGTACCTCCGATTGCCGAACCCACACGGAGCACCTGTAACACAGCATGCTTGTTTACCACCGGTAGTGTTCCAGGGTGTGCCGTGCATACAGGACACACGTTCTTGTTGACGATTGTCTCGTCGGGGTTGTTTGTACAGCCACAGAACATCTTGCTCTGCGTATTCAGCTCCGCATGTACTTCAAGTCCAATTGTTGGTGTATACGTATTCATGTGCTGCAGTACTGTATATCGCACTACGATAACGTAAGTACGTCTTATACGCAATGATAGCGGTTACTTTTCAGGAGATTGCAACAGCTTTGTAAGGGCATCTGCAAGGTTCTTGATCGACTCATCGTTCAGTATGGAAACAGTGGCAAGCAAGTTGACGTTGCGTTCTTCCTTCAGTTTATCCTGTGTCGCTCGACTTACTGAGTCGTCCACAGTGTCTGATTTTGTCAGGACTACATACATAGGTATATCACCAACGTGGTCAAACTTCATCAATTCTTTTTGTATGATATCGTAGTCGGTCAGTACAGACTCTCGTTCAAGCGAGATACAGTGCAATAGTACTCGTGTGCGTGAGATGTGCCGTAGAAACTTGTGCCCCAAACCCTTACCTTTTGATGCTCCTTCTATAAGGCCTGGTATATCAGCGAGCACGTACCTATGATATACGCCAACATTTGGGTCAAGTGTGGTAAATGGATATGCGCCAACACGCGCATTGGCATTTGTAAGTGCGTTGAGTAGGCTGGTTTTCCCTGCATTAGGTAGGCCAACCAAACCAACGTCAGCAATCAAACGAAGTTCAACTCGAAATGAGCCGCGTTCCCCGGGTACGCCCTTTGTAGCCTGCATCGGACGTTGGTTGGTGGCGCTTTTAAAGTGTTCATTGCCCTGTCCGCCACAGCCACCTTGGAGCACTTTGTACGTTGCGCCTTCTTCCAGTAATTCTACGGTACTTCCCGTGTCTATATTCGTGACAATTGAACCTATTGGTAAGTCTATAGTTAAGTCTTCCCCGTCTGAACCGGTCTTGCTATTAGAACCACCGTCTTGACCAATCGCTGCCTCATACTTGTGTGTATGTGATATACGTCCTAGATACGTAATATCTCGGATTCCCTTTAGGTAAATGTTGCCACCCCTACCGCCGTCGCCACCGCACGGTCCACCTTTGGGACGGTACTTCTCACGACGCCAGCGCACCACACCGTTCCCTCCGTCACCCGCCTCAGCGGTGAATTCATACTCATCGATCAATCCCATGGGTTACGTAAGTTTATGTGCAGCCCAGCTTAAGAGCGACACGATGATAGAACCCAGTAGTGCCGGCAAGAAACCTTCCACATCAAATCCGTCAACAAACGATCCTACAAACCAGAACAGTGCTGCATTGAGGACCAACAGGAATAGACCAAGCGTCAATATGGTTATCGGTAACGTGAGAACTACCAAAATCGGACGTACAATGATGTTCAGCGCCCCTAACAGTACCGCTACGATGCCTGCGGTGTAAATATCGTCAACATGTATCCCCTCGACAAGGTGTGCCGCCACAAATAGAGCAACGACCACCGTGAAAAATCGGACTAATAACTTCACCATGCACCAATACTACACGAAAATTCGGGTGAGACCAGTCCTATGTTTTTTGAAAACATGTACTAGATACAGGTGCCTGAAAGGGTTCGTGCAGGGATTACGACCATGTCAATATATCATAGTGAGTTCTCGCATGTTGGGAGCTAACCACCTAAACACTGTCGCACAAGCCAAGTTTTTTCAGCTTGTGTATGTATGCGAGAAACGTAGTGACGTACGCAGCGTGACTCCATGCAAGTGGCGTCACTGACACAGGTGCACAACTTGCCATGTCATATTGTTCAGCGAGCATCCCAGCTTCATTTGCACGTTCGAGGACCCAGTCCAAACGGTTGACTGCTTCATGTACCTCTTTGGCTGTCTTCGCTCTGACGATCTCAAACTCTGCGAGCCAAAGTGTTGTTATTATCCATGGGTTACCCGGACCATAGTTACCGGTACGGAAGTAGTTATCGCCTTCATACCGAGCGACTCCATCACTGCAATTACTTACAGTGAGTTTGCTCATTGTTGTTTCATATGCACGTACCATTCTAGGATCATTCACATCAAGCACATTGTACTTGAACAGCCCATAGAAGCTCGATGCGTCGACCGTCCTGTCAGGTACCATGGCCGACTGTTCGGTACGGATTGATTTCAGTACCTGTCCGTCATCTGTAATGAGGTACTTGAGGATGCCTCTTTGTACTTCGTCCGCGGCGCTTGCCCACCGTTTTGCAGCAACGTGCTTACCGAGCGTGTCCGCGAAACCTGCGGCTGTTATTAAGGCTGCATACACAGTACTCGCTGTATAGGTAAAGGTGCCAAACTGCTCCTCCCAAAGATCGTGGCTCGGGAGTGGCAGACCGGTCTTTGCGTCACGGTACCTTGTAAGGAAATCGGCGACTCGCTTGATGTAAGGATTATAGAGGTCTTCGATGAACTCCACGTCACGGGTACGTTCGTAATGTTCGCCAAGGGTTAGCAACGTGATGGCTGTCTCGTCCTCCTGAATTGGCGGTTGTGCTCGACCGTCACGTACCCATGGGTGCCATGAACTACCCAGAGATTTGTCCGACCGGTACTTATGGAGTAAGTAGCCGTCATTCGTCAGTATGTCGTTACAGAATGCATGGAAGTCCTTGCTCGAGCTCACGTGTCCGGCCTGCAGGAATGCGAGGATGATGTACGCAGCATCGCGTGGCCAACAGTAGCTGTATGTATCTCGACCGCTTTGAAGGATCGACGAGTCGCCGGAGGCAATGATCGCACCACGATTGTCTGAATGTGTGCGCATGACGAGCAGTGAGCGATGGTAGAGGTCAATGTAGCGTTGGTCCACGTTACACGACTCAAAGTCTCTTCGATTGACCCACGCCTTCCAAAAATCGCGCGTTGTTCGTCTTAGGTGTTCCGGACCGCGTGTAAGTATGTCACGGTGCATCTTTTCTACCCGTCCATAACTCTCGCCAGCCGCAATCCAGTACGACACGGTTCGCGTGCTCTTGCTCCGGACGAACAAGGACACCCCAATGACAGAATCAACACTGCCGTGCTCGATACCGCTCTTTTGCAGGTGACCATCCTCCGCATCTCGCCACGTTCCCTCTTTGCCCTCTATGCCAAGCAATCCCACACTGTAGTCATCGAAATACGTGTCGTTAGTATGTGCGGAAACGAGGAACACTCTTCTACCCTTGTAGTGAATGATGGCGTGAAGCTCAGGTGAATAGTATGCGGTGTCACCCCTATGCGACTCGCTGATATGGAACTGTTGATTAAAATAGAGCTTTAGATCTCGATCGTGCTGTGCGGTGTTGTGCACCTCGATATGGCGGACGTAGATGTCATGTTCGTTATATACAATATCGGAGAAGTGTAACTCAAGATCGAGCTGAGTGCTTCGCGCCTGTACCTCGGCCACAAGTGTATCTGCTTCGTATGTTATAGAAACGTCAAACGCTCCGTCAGACAGCCAGTGGATTGAGCCGTCGACAAATACGCCAATTCGGTGCATCAGTTGTTCACCCACATGGTTTTCTAGTCCCACCTGAGGAAAATGAAAGTCACGCACCTGAGCCCACTCATCATAGCAGACGAGTACGTTCCCGTTACCAAGTACGAGTGAGCGTGCCATATGTTTTAAAGGATCCTGTTTGCCACTACTTACAGCAAGTGGCGGTTAGGGCACGTACCGCGCCCGTCCGTGTCTTTGCATTTTCAAGTTTTACGGCACACTTGTGATCTTGCAGGCAGTCACGTACCCATCGTGCAAAATCGTTGCCATCACGATCGGTGTGATACTGATACTGCTGGTCGCTCATCGTCCTAAGCGCATGCTTTAGGTTCTTTTTTGAGTTCACCACCGGTCCGTTGTTTACCCAGAAACAGTGCTCCGGCTTGCATGCTTTGTGGCATGCGCAGCGCTTCGTTGAACCAGCGGAGGCTGTTTTTCGCACTCGTGTGCGTTTTGCTGCCGGTTTACGTGCAACTGCTTTCTTAGAAGTTGCGCGTTTCGCTGGTTGCTTTTTCTTCACTGCGGTCTTCTTCTTTGCCATAATGCTATGAGTTAATCGCTTGTAATACCCCCTTCGTCTTGTGTGTAATCGACTCCCACACACCACGCTTTCGTGTCGCCTTTGTTCCTCCACGAACTCGTAAACGAAGATCATTCAAAACATTCATGTAGGCAATGTACGCTTCATATGGTGACTCGTAGGGATTGAAGTACGCATGAACATCGCCGTCTTGGAACCATTTGGTACACATGTAGTAAAAGTGATCCGAAGTGGAGAGCCGGCGCCAGTCACGGAGTAGCGTCTCGTCCCTACTCTTTCGTACTTCAGGCTCGAGTTCTGCCAGTGCACGTAGTGCATCGTGCTGGATAGCATTGCTGCGCCATGCTGAGAGATCACGCTCTACATCCGCCCATGACACATAGTCTGGTGCGTCAACTTCACCTACGGGGTCATACTTTGACAGCGCCTCACTTGGTGTGACAAAGAAGTTGTCCGACTGCTTCAGCACCTCACCCGGCAATGCACGCATGAAGTGGAATATGCCAGTGTCCTCCCATTGATGTTCACCAAATGTCTCGTAGTCCATGAAGAGGTTGATGATGTGTCCATCGCCGTTATGCGCATTCACCCACTGCGCAAACTTCGGTGCTGTGAGAGGCCACTCCTCCCAGTCACGGTTGCTGAAACGGAAAGCAATGTCGTCCGAAAGCTTGTAGTGTTTGAGTAACAGTCTAAAGGTCGGATCATTCTTGGCGTGGTAGACAAACGTGGGCTTTCGCCACCCGAGAAGGTGCTCGGCACCTTCTGCGAGCATACCGAGGTACCCCATGTCCGCTACCAGCTCTGCGATATCGTTACGATAAATGAGCTCCGTGTTGCGAAAGACGTACGGTCTCACACCGAAGAGTTCGCGCACTTTGTCGGCGTGTAGCTGCACCTGACGTTTAAATTCCTCTGGAGAGTGGAGAAACGTAAGCGAGTGGTGATACGTTTCCGAAAGTATCTCTACACGTCCCGTGTCAACAAGACGTTTGAACGACTCTATCACCTCAGGAGTGTATTCTTCAAACTGCTCAAGGGCGATTCCTGAGATCGAGTATGCAACCTTAAACTCCGGGTGCTTTCGTAAATTTTCCAGCATAACTTCATTTGCCGGCAAGTAACACTTGTCCGCAACCTTGCGGGTGATGCGTGCGTTGTTGGTGTCTTGTTCACTAGCATCATTGAAGTACTCATGGTCATTCCCAATATCAAAAAACCGGTAGCGCTTGATGCGCCGCGGTTGGTGAACCTGAAAATAGAAACAAACTGCACTCATACGCGTGAAAGTGAACCAGCGAGCTTTTCATACACCATCATACACCGCCGAGCTACCTTCTTCCAAACTTGCGTCCGCGCTTCGCGTGTACCCTCTTCTGCGAGCGTCTGCTTCAGTGCAGGATTGTCTAACACGGAGATGATCTTGTTCGTCATGTCATCTGTGTCCCAGAAGTCAGTCTTCAGAGAGTTCCTGATAACTTCCGCAACACCCGACTGTTTGCTAATGAGCACTGGTGTGCCATTCAAGAGAGATTCAAGGGGAACAATGCCGAATGGTTCAGACACGGACGGCATTACCACCAGGTCTGATACGCTGTAGAGTCTGGCCAAGTCCTTCTCACGTAAGAATCCTGTGAATAGCACTTTGTCGCCAATGCCGAGCTCGGCAGCACGATCGATGATATCTTTTGCCATATCACCTGAACCAGACACAACAAAGAGCGTGTCTGGGCGATGCTGAATGACCTTCCGTGCAGCGTCGAGGAAATAGTCAGGTCCTTTCTGGAGTGTCAGACGGCCAACGAAGAGCACGATAGACAACCCCGCCTCCTTTAATCGTCTCAGTTCCGCCTCGGCTGCGGTGCCAACAACAGCATCATCAGCGTCTATACCATTGTGCACAACGACGACCTTGTCAGGCGAAATACCGTACTGCTCCACAATAACTCTTTTTGTATATTCTGAAACCGCGAGCACCTTGTCAGCAGCGTACATGCCCCGGCGTTCAACGTCGTACACCGCCTGGTTCACCGAACCGAACCCGGTGCGGTCGAACTCTGTTGCGTGCACATGTGCTACAAGTGGCGTGCCTGTTGCCTCCTTCGCAGCCATACCTGCAGGATAGCTCAACCAATCGTGCATATGTATAACATCTGCATCGTACTGAAGTGCGATCAGTGGTGACAGTGCAGCGTATCGCAGCACCTCGTCGAATAAGCTCGGGCCATACTGAAGTTCAGGGTACTTGCCGCGCAAGAATGCATGCTGCTCTTCGGATAGGTAGCCGGATGAAAACTTCCTTGCCTGCTCTCTGTCGAGCGGACTCGACTCATCAGCAAAGACCATAGTGGCCCCAGTCTGCGCTACTGGAAACTTTCTTGGGAGAACGAATCTCACCTCTGTACCACTGTCCACCAAAGCACGCGTCAAACCGTAGCAGGCGACGCCAAGACCACCGCTGTTGCTCGGTGGAAACTCCCATCCGTACATTAGGACTCGCATTATGTTACGCAAAGAGGTGCAAAAGCTCTTATTTCTAAGGACGATTACACCCTTACAGTATATCTCATGTGTCGGTTGCTGACGCAGAAATCGTGTGTATAACACCACTTTTCTGTGAAAAATAGTGTTCTCGTACAGACATGAGTAGAGCCACTCGGCGTCGGTGCTGTGTGGTGAGTCCTGAATTCCCTACGCAACGAGGCGCCACGCACCTTCCGTGATAAGCTTTTCCGCCTTTTTATACTTAATTTTTTGTGTGTCGGTGCCATTTGTGATGGTCACCAGTTCGTTTCGTCCGATCTTGTGGTCTTTCTTGACGGGTGCGGGTGCAGTGCCCCCCTCGGTGCTGCGGACTCCTCGCTGGGCTTCAGCACTCTTTCGCTTCATGCGCTCTTCTTCCGACTCAAACGCTCCAACGCCGATCTCAGGTATGAGCTCGGCTACACGCTCTTCGATGCCCACTTCGAGCGAGCGGAACATTCGCAAACCTTCCTTACGGTACTCAATGAGTGGGTCTCGCTGACCATACGCACGTAAGTTCACTGAGCTTCGTAGGTGTTCCATAACATCGAGGTGCTCAAGCCAGAAGAAGTCGATTGTTTGGAGCAGCATCCGCCGCACCACGACATAGAACTCGTCATTCAACAGTTCCTTTTTCTCTACGATAACCTCGTCCAACTCTGGATGCGTCTCTGCAACATTTGAGAGGGCAGCGTCGATGGCTTTAGTGTCGCCCTGTAGCAACTTGCGACGTTGCTCATAGATACTTTGCCGCTGGTGATTTAGCACATCATCGTAGGCAAGGATACGCTTACGGGCGTCGAAGTTGAAACCCTCAATCTGCTTTTGTGCTTTCTCAAGCTGGTTGCTGATCATCTGCATCTGTATCGGCTCGTCCTCCGCTGTGGTTGCACGGGTCATCGTCTTTCGGATGAGTTCGTTGTTCCCGAAGACACGCATAAGGTGGTCGTCGAGGGAAACAAAGAATTGTGTTTCTCCTGGGTCACCCTGCCGACCGGCACGTCCGCGAAGCTGGTTGTCGATGCGCCGTGCCTCATGGCGCTCGGTACCGAGCACGTACAAACCGCCGAGTGACTTGATCTCCTCGTACTTTTCTTTCTCGAACGGACTACCACCGAGCTTGATGTCGACGCCACGACCGGCCATGTTGGTTGCTATCGTGACTGTGCCCTTGCGTCCCGCCTGCGCAACTATCTCACCCTCACGTTCATGGTTCTTTGCATTCAAGAGCTCGTGCGGTAGCCCTTCCTTTTTCAAATACTCGGAGAGCTCCTCGTTTTTGTCGATACTTGCCGTACCGATAAGCACCGGCTGCCCTTTCTCGTGAAGCTCACGTACCTTGCGCGCAATGGCTTTCAACTTGCCACGCTCGTTTATGAAGATCATGTCCGGATTGTCTTGTCGGGCAATCGGCATGTTTGTCGGTATCTGCACGACATCGAGTTTGTATACGCTGTAGAATTCCTCTGCGCTTGTCTCCGCGGTACCGGTCATACCTGCAATTTTGCCGTACATGCGGAAATAGTTTTGGAAAGTAATGGAGGCAAAGGTGCGGCTCTCACGTTGGATTGAGAGACCTTCCTTGGCCTCTACAGCTTGATGGATGCCGTCACTCCAGCGTCTACCGGGCTGCATGCGTCCGGTGAACTCGTCTACTATGACCACTTCCCCGTCACGTACAACGTAGTGTCTGTCTTTCTCAAAGAGTGCTTGTGCGCGTACTGCCGTTTCCAGGTGATGTACGTATTTGATGCCCGCCTCAGTGTAGATGTTTGTGACACCGAGTGCACGCTCCGCTTTTTCTATACCTTTGTCTGTAAGCTGAATAGCGCGCAGTTTTTCATCCTTAGTATAGTCCTCCCCCTCGGTCATTGTTCGGCCAATCGCCGAAAACTGCGTATAGAGGTCCTCGGACGCGTCTGCCGGTGCACTGATGATGAGCGGTGTTCGTGCCTCGTCTATCAGGATGGAGTCGATCTCGTCAACGATAGCAAAATGGTGACCACGCTGACGCAGCTCCGTAACGTTATACTCAATGTTGTCACGAAGGTAGTCAAAACCGAATTCGTTATTGGTACCGTATGTCACGTCTGCTGCGTACGCCTCCTTCCGCGTGCACGGTCGAAGAAACTCCGGTACGACTTTGAACGAGCCCGTTTCGTCTCGTTCTTCATCTTCCTCGCTCCCTTCTTTATGCGACGGGTCGTAAAGAAAAGATTGTTGTGAGTTGATGACACCAACAGTAAGTCCGAGAAAGTCGTACACTTGTCCCATCCACACCGCGTCGCGTCGCGAGAGGTAGTCGTTCACGGTGATCACGTGCACCCCTTTTTGTGTGAGTGCGTTTAAGTATGTCGGCAAGGTGCCGACGAGCGTTTTTCCTTCACCCGTACGCATTTCGGCTATGGCGTGTCGGTGCAGCGCTGCACCTCCCATAACCTGAACATCGTAATGCCTCTCACCGAGTACTCGCTTTGCCGCTTCGCGTACGACAGCGAACGCCTCGGGCAGGAGGTCGTCAACCGACTCCCCATCTTCAATACGTTGCTTAAACTCAGTACTCTTCTCTTTCAGTTGCTCGTCGGACAGAGGTGTCACGTGCTCCTCTTGTGCATTGACCTTCATAACCACTGCCTCCAGTTCACGCAAGGTGCGCTTGTTGGAGCTGTCGCGAAAGACCTGTTTGACTGAAAACATGGGGCGATTGTAGCATGGAAACCGGGCTCCGTCAGGCAGCCCCTATACCACTCTAGAGATGCCTAAACGACACAACATCCGACGAGCGGATGTTGTGAACTGCTCTCTTTAGAACAACGGAAGACTATCGCTTGCGACGAGTTGTCTTGCGCTTTGTTGTCTTGCGCTTTGTTGTCTTGCGCTTTGCTGGCTTACGAGCCACCTTACGCTTGGTTGTCTTGCGCTTTGCGGCCTTGCGCTTTGCTGGCTTACGAGCCACCTTGCGCTTGGTTGTCTTCTTTGCGGCACGACGGCGCTTTGGAGCAGCCTTCTTCTTTTTTGTTGGCATAGTTCTAAGTATTTATTTCTTGATGTAATGAACGACGTCGACCGAAAACTTTTACGATAGTTTTCTCGCCGTTAGTATATATTCATTATGGTTGAAAAAAAAAATTAACAAAGCAAAAATAAAATTCTAACTGTGGATAAAATTTTTGTTTATAGTTTAGTGTGAACTTTTTCAAACGAGTTTATTTCGTTGATGCCAACACAACGCACCTCGCACTCAAGTTGAATTGTTGTACGCTCCTTTACATCTCGCACAATGTCGAGTGCAAAGAGTGCGAGCTCATGTGCGGTCCCACCTCCATAATGCACAAGACACAGTGGTTGCGTGTCCCAGCAACCAACGTGGTGTTGCTTTTTCCCCTTCCATCCAAACTCTTCGAGGAGGTATGCAGCGCTGATCTTGTACGTGCCATCCTCTAGTGGGTGCGCGGGTAAGTATTCAAACCATCGTACCAGCTCTTTGTACGTGTCATTTCCTACGATCGGATTTTTAAAAAACGATCCAGCTGTACCCACGGTGTGTATGTCGGGTAGCTTTCGCGCGCGCATCTCTTCCACCACATTACGTATATCTTTTGGTGCGAGCGTACCGTGGTCAACGTTGTCGAACGTGAGGGCGAGATCGCGGTACTTGAGTTTTGGATGTGGATACGTACTCAAACGAAATGCAACACGGGTGACAATGTACTGTTCTCCTTCAGGTTTCTTGAATATCGAATCACGGTAGCCGAACTCGCAGTCGGCGACAGATAAAATGTGTAGCATGTTGTCACGAGTATCGAGGACTTCGACCCAGTCGATGAGTTCACGCAGCTCGACACCATAGGCGCCGATGTTTTGTATTGGGGCGGCTCCCACGGTACCGGGAATAGCGGAAAGGTTCTCGAAGCCCCACAAACCTTGGGAGACCGTTTCTGCCACGAGCTCGTCCCACACCTCACCTGCGCCTGCTGTCACGCGTGCGTCACCTTTTGAGTCCTCCTCGTAGTGCCTACCCTTAATGTCCATACGGATGACGAGTCCGGGGAATCCGTCATCAGAGAACAGTATGTTGCTGCCACCACCCACGATGAAGTGAGGAAGTTGGTGTTCCTTGGCGTACGCAAGTGCTTCTCGCAGTTCCTCAATGCTTGTGACGCGACAGAAAAAACGCGCTACACCGCCGAGGCGAAGCGTCGTGAGTTCTTGCAGGGATACGTTGGAGAGGACGCGCATGCACTATATATACTGTTGTACCCAGTATGGAACGCCGGTGCGAGCTCCAAATGAAAAACTTATATGAGTGCCGCGGCGCTCCACACTAGGTGCACCAAGGTAGTATAGCATTGTCCACAGAAGGTGGTAGTC
Organism: uncultured Patescibacteria group bacterium; assembly: GCA_947259245.1. GTDB lineage: Bacteria > Patescibacteriota > Minisyncoccia > Phycocordibacterales > UBA12088 > UBA12088. Next base: position 653 of record CAMYLP010000015.1, on the reverse strand, counting down.
TGCTGTGTTGGACGTGCTGGAAACGCAAATCCCCCCGAGGGGGGACTTACGCAGTTTTTCATTTTCAGAGTTTGCACTCTGACACTCACGAAGTACTATAGCATATTCTCAGGATTTTGCAACTCCCTTGTCTTTTTACCACCCGCGTATCTCTTTGCGGAAATCTTCCATCTGGTCTGCGTACTCGGGATGCTGCTCGATGATGTCATCAAGGATCTGTAAGGCTTCATCGTTGCGTCCAAGCTTGTTGTACGTTGCCGCAAGCGAAACCCGCTGCTGGACATCGTTTGGGTTTTTTTCGATACGTTGTTCGAGTATCTCTGCTGCAATGTCGTAGCGCTCAACGTTTGTCCACTCTATAAAGAGGCGTGAGTCGTCGACGGCTGCTGTACCGTGGTGCTTCGTGAGAAGGTCGACAGCTTCTTTGTCACGCCCGTTTCTAATGAGGAGAAGCGCGTAGAGCTTTTGTGCCTCGACGTACTCGGGCTCGAGCTCGTATGCGGTTTTGAATAGCTCAAGCGCTTCAGGAAGCTTACCCTGGCGCATGCGGACCTCACCGAGCTGGAAGATCGCTGTCTGCTTGGCGGGCGTTTTCTCGACAGCAGTCGCAAATGCCTCTTCCGCGCCCTGCACATTGCCAACGTTTGCATACA